>JAACFI010000052.1 GCA_009937575.1 Haliea sp. | reverse complement strand
TGGAGCGCCTCTCAGTCATGGGCTTTATCGATCCGTTAAAGCGCCTGCCGGAGTTGCTGCGCATCCGCCGCCGGTTGCGGCAGCATTTTTGCCAGCGTCCGCCAGACCTGTTCCTGGGCATCGATGCCCCGGACTTCAACCTGCGCCTGGAGATGCTGCTGCGACGATCGGGAATCCCCACGGCCCACCTGGTTAGCCCCTCGGTCTGGGCCTGGCGACGCGGCCGGGTCCGCAAAATACGCAGGGCGGTAGACCTCATGCTGTGCCTGTTTCCCTTCGAGACCAATATCTATCGTCAACATGGGGTGCCGGTGCGATATATCGGCCACCCGCTGGCGGACGAAATCTCGCCCGATATGGATTCTGACGCGGTGCGACGGCAGTTGGAACTGGCGGGGGAGGGTCGCCTGCTGGCCCTGTTGCCGGGCAGCCGCGAATCGGAAGTGCGGCTGCTGGCGCCCCTGTTCCTGCAAGCAGCTCGCCTGCTGCACCATGACTGGCCACAGCTCAGTTTTGCTATCCCCGCGGCGAGCGAAGAGCGCCTGGGGCAACTCCAGGGCTTGTTGCAGGAGTATCCGGACCTCCCTGTGACGCTGGTTCCGGGTCAGTCCAGGGAAGTCATGGCAGCTGCGGACACTGTGCTGCTGGCATCGGGCACCGCCACCCTGGAAGCTGCGCTGATCGGTCGCCCGATGGTGGTGGCCTACCGCATGGGAGCCCTGTCATGGCAGTTGCTGTCGCGGCTGCTGAAAACGCCCTATGCTGCCCTTCCCAATATTCTCGCCGGGAGGGCCCTGGTGCCCGAGTTGATCCAGGCCCGGGCGACCCCCCCTGCCATGGTCGCTGCATTGCGTCCCCTGCTGGCGGGAGGGGAAGATGCGGCGTGCCAGTTACAGGGCTTTGATACCATCCGCCGCGACCTGCGCAAAAGTGCTGCTGAATCCGCCGCGAGCGCGCTGGCGGAACTGGTGGCGGACGGGAGCTGATAGTGGACGATCTTTTCCAGCCCGATTTCGAGGGTCCCGGCCTGGCAGGTGTGGACGAGGTGGGCAGGGGTCCCCTGGCGGGGGATGTGGTAGCCGCGGCGGTGATACTGGACCCCGGGCAGCCCATTGAGGGATTGCGTGACTCCAAGAAACTGACAGAGGTCCGCAGGGAGGAACTGGCGCAGGTGATTCGCGAGAAAGCGCTGGCCTGGTCGGTGGCCCGGGCCAGTGTCGCTGAGATCGACGAAATCAACATTCTGCAGGCCTCCCTGCTGGCCATGCATCGGGCGGTGGCAGCCCTGGACCCTCAGCCGGAGTACGTACTGGTTGACGGCAACCGTCTGCCGCGCTGGCAATACGCCTCGGAACCGGTGGTAAAGGGGGACGACCGGGTGCCGGCCATCGCCGCTGCTTCCATTCTCGCCAAGGTCCAGCGCGATGGGGAACTCCGCGCACTGGAGGAACAGTACCCCGGTTACGGCTTCGCCGCCCACAAGGGCTATCCCACGGCGAGCCATCTGAAAGCGCTGCAGGAGCTTGGTGTCACGCCGGTTCACCGCCGCAGCTTCGGTCCGGTGAAAAAACTTCTCCCTGGGGGCTAGTGCCGGTACAACATTTTCGGCGCTAGGCGTAGAATCTGCCTATGAGTGATTTCGTTCATCTGCGCCTACACACAGAGTATTCCCTGGTCGACGGACTGGTCCGCATCAAGCCCCTGGTGAACCGGGTGGCTGAGCTCGGGATGCCCGCGGTGGCGATCACCGATGTCTGTAATTTTTACGGTCTGGTGAAGGTCTACAAGGCCGCTTTCGCTGCCGGCGTGCAGCCTATTTTCGGCGCCGACCTGATGGTCATGGAGGGGGAGGACCCGGAGCGAGCCTGGCCCCTGTGCCTGCTGGTGATGAACCAGGCGGGTTATCACAACCTGACCCTGCTGATATCCAGGGCCTACACCGAGGGCCAGCACCTGGGGATGCCCTACGTCAGCAAGGACTGGTTGCAGGATTGTTCCGAGGGGCTGATTGCCCTGTCTGCCGGTGCCGCCGGCGAAGTGGGGCAGGCGCTGCTGGGGGGTAAGGAGGAACTGGCCAGGGAGAGGCTGCGCCAGTGGATGGCAGTCTACCCCGGGCGATTCTTCCTGGAACTGCACCGTACCGGGCGGGAGGGGGACGAGGCGCACCTGCATGCAGCGGTGGCGCTGGCAACGGAGTTGCAGTGCCCGGTGGTGGCTACCAATGATGTGCGCTTCCTGGATGCCTCCGAGTTCGAGGCCCACGAGGCTCGGGTGTGTATTCGCGAGGGCCGCAGCCTGGATGACCCGCGGCGGGTGAGAGCCTATACCGAGCAGCAGTACCTGCGCTCGCCACAGGAAATGGCCGAGTTGTTCGCCGATATCCCCGAGGCCCTTGCCAACACCGTGGAGATTGCCCGCCGCTGCAACCTGGTACTGGAACTGGGCAAGCCCTATCTGCCGGACTACCCGGTTCCGGATGGCATGACCATGGACGAGTACTTCCGCCAGCTGTCCCACGAGGGGCTGGACAAGCGCCTGGACCTACTGTTCGACAGCGCGGCAGCAGATTTCCCGGATAAGCAGAAGAACTACCGGGACCGCCTGGACTTCGAACTGGAGACTATCATCCAGATGGGGTTTCCGGGTTATTTCCTGATCGTGATGGACTTCATCCGCTGGGCCAAGCAGCACGACATCCCGGTGGGGCCCGGGCGAGGTTCCGGTGCCGGCTCGCTGGTGGCCTATGCCCTGGAGATTACCGACCTGGATCCCATTGAGTACGACCTGCTGTTCGAACGCTTCCTCAACCCGGAACGGGTATCCATGCCGGATTTCGATGTCGACTTCTGCATGGAGAAGCGCGATCGGGTGATCGAGTATGTGGCCGAAACCTACGGCCGCGAGGCGGTGTCACAGATCATCACCTTCGGCACCATGGCCGCCAAGGCGGTGGTGCGTGACGTGGCCCGGGTGCAGGGCAAGTCCTACGGCCTGGCTGACAAACTGTCGAAGATGATTCCCTTCGAAGTGGGGATGACGCTGGAAAAGGCCCTGGAACAGGAGGAACCCCTGCGGGACTTCCTGGACGACGACAGCCAGGCCCAGGAGATCTGGGACATGGCGGTACAGTTGGAGGGCATCACCCGCAACGTTGGTAAGCACGCCGGCGGCGTGGTCATTGCGCCGTCGAAACTGACGGACTTCTCGCCCCTGTTCTGCGACGAGACCGGTTCCGGGCTGGTGACCCAGTACGACAAGGGCGATGTGGAGGACGCGGGCCTGGTGAAGTTCGACTTCCTGGGGCTGCGCACCCTGACCATCATCGACTGGGCGGTGAAGATGATCAACACGGCCCGGGAGCGCCGGGGGGAACTGCCCCTGGAAATCATGCAGATTCCCCTGGACGACGGCGCCAGTTTCGAGCTGCTGCAGTCGGGGGAGACCACCGCGGTATTCCAGCTGGAATCCCGTGGGATGAAGGACCTGATCAAGCGCCTGCGCCCGGACTGTTTCGAGGACATCGTCGCCCTGGTTGCGCTGTTCCGGCCCGGACCACTGCAGTCTGGCATGGTGGACAACTTCATCAATCGCAAGCACGGCCGGGAGGAGTTGTCCTTCCCCGATTCCCAGTGGCAGCACGAGTGGCTCAAACCCATACTGCAACCGACTTACGGCATCATCCTCTACCAGGAGCAGGTGATGCAGATCGCCCAGGAACTTGCCGGCTATACCCTGGGCGGCGCGGACATGCTGCGCCGGGCCATGGGCAAGAAAAAACCCGAGGAGATGGCCAAGCAGCGGGCGGTATTCGAACAGGGGTCAGTGGCGAAGGGGGTCGACGGCGAGCTGGCCATGAAGATCTTCGACCTGGTGGAGAAGTTCGCTGGCTACGGTTTCAACAAATCCCACTCGGCGGCCTACGCCCTGGTGTCCTACCAGACCGCCTGGCTCAAGACCCATTACCCGGCGCCCTTCATGGCGGCGGTGATGAGTTCGGAACTGGATAACACCGACAAGATCGTGATATTCGTGGAGGAGTGCCGTGCTATGAAGCAGGCGCTTAAACTCCCGGACGTGAACCAGGGCCAGTACATGTTCACGGTGAATGAGGACGATGAAATTATCTATGGCCTGGGCGCGATCAAGGGCCTGGGCGAAGGCCCGATCGAGAACATCCTGAGGACAAGGGAGGAGGACGGGCCCTTCGCGGACCTGTTCGATTTCTGCGCCCGCACCGACCCGCGCAGGGTAAACCGACGGGCCATTGAGGCCCTGGTCCGCTCCGGTGCCTTCGACTCCCTCGGGGTGGAGCGCTGGGTGTTGATGGCCGGCCTGGACGATGCGCTGAAAGCGGCGGAACAGAGTGCCAGCAACCGCGACAGCGGTATCGATGACCTGTTCGGGGAGGTGGTCCCCAGCCAGGACAACGGCGGTGGGGATGTCTACGGGCCCTTCCGCCGGGTTCGACCCTGGTCCGGGAAGGAGCGCCTGGGAGGGGAGAAGGAGACCCTCGGGCTGTACGTGACGGGGCACCCTATCGACGAATACGAGGCGGAGGTACGCAAGTTCGCACCGGTGCGCATTGCCGACCTGCGGGCGGACAAACAGGGCAGCCAGGTGGTGGCGGGGCTGGTTGTGGCCACCCGCACCATGAAGACCAAGCGCGGCGATACCATGGCCATCCTGCAACTGGACGATCGCAGCGCCCGCATCGAGGTAACGGTCTACGCCGATACCTACAACGAACACCGGGAGCTGCTGAGCAAGGACCAGATTGTCATCGTCGAGGGCAGCGTCGCTCACGATGATTACTCGGGAGGCCTGGCGATGCGTGCCAAGGGGGTACGCAGCCTGCTGCAGGCCAGGCAGAACTACGCCTCGGAGTTGACCATCGAGGTGAATTCGGACCGGCTGGACGAAAACATGACGGACCTGCTGGCAAGGACCCTGGCGGGTGCCGGTGGCGGCAGCTGCCCGGTATCTCTTATTTACCAGCAGCCGAGGAATCGCGCCCGGGTGCGGCTCGGAGAGCGCTGGCAGGTGGTGCCCAGCGACGAGTTGCTGCAGGAATTGCGGGATTGCCTGGGAGCGGAGCGGGTGTCCCTGCAATATCACTGACTTAAGAGAGGAAATTAGCAAATGTTGCTCAAGGACAAGGTAGTTATCGTATCGGGCATAGGGCCCGGTCTCGGGCAGGAGTTGTCGACCCTGGCGGCCAGGGAGGGCGCTGCCGCGGTGGTGCTGGCGGCGCGCACGGCACACAAGCTGGATGTCGCGGAGCAGGAAATCAGGGACCTGGGTCTGGGCACTGCCACCCTTAAAATTCCCACGGATATTGCAGACGCCCAGCAGTGCCAGGCGTTGGCAGACCGCACTGCAGAGGAATTCGGGCGCATCGACGTGCTGTTCAACAGCGCCTATGACCCTGGAAGTTTCGAGCCCATCGAGCAGGCCGACCTGGATGGGTGGCGGCGTGCCATGGACGTGAACTTTTTCGGCACCATGCAACTCACCCAGGCCTGTGTTGCCCATATGAAGGACAGCGGCGGTGGTTCCATCGTGATGATCGCCACCATGGTGGAACACAAGCCACTGGCCACCCAGGGCGGCTACGGGGCCTCCAAATCCGCACTGCGCAGTGCCACCAAGCACCTGGCCCTGGAACTGGGACGCTACAATATTCGCGTCAACAGCTGCCACATGGGGTGGATGTGGGGACCGGCGGTGGAAGGCTATTTCGCCTGGCAGTCCCAGGAGACGGGGAAGTCACAGGAGGAACTGATCGCCGACGTCACCCGGAACATACCCCTGGGGGTGATCCCCGATGACGGCGATTGCGCCAGGGCGGCGGTGTTTTTTGCCTCGGATTACGCCAGCGTGGTGACCGGGGCGGCCCTCGACGTCAACGGTGGCGAGTATATGCCGGTGTGACCGGTGCTGAGGATTCCCTTGAGCGACAGTATTGGAGAAGTGTGATCATGAGTAATGAGGAAAAGATCGAAGCGGCGGTATTCCGCCGCCTGCTGGAACACCTGGACAGCCGCAAGGATGCCCAGAATATCGACCTGATGAACCTGGCCGGCTTCTGCCGCAACTGCCTGTCCAAATGGTATATGGCCGCCGCCGCCGAACAGGGGGTGGACGTCGATTACGACAAGGCCCGGGAGCGCATTTACGGGATGCCCTACGAGGACTGGAAGGTAAAATACCAGACCGAGGCCACACCGGAGCAGTTGGCGGCCTTCGAGAAGAACAAACCGCAGGATTAGTTATCTAGCGAGTTCCGTGGTGCGCAGTGCGCACCCTACCTTGGATCGGAGTGACCGTAGGGTGCGCACTGCGCACCACAATTACTCAGAAGCCCGGCTCAAAGCGGCCCATACGGCAAAAACCGATTGTCGCTGACCTCCCGCAACCACCGCAACAGGTCCTTGTCCAGCCGGGTCCCTCGCTTGCGAAGGGCCTTTGCCAGCGGAATAACCGGCGATTTTGCCCCGGCTTCCCATCCCGGCAGGTTTTCCGCCACCGCGAAGAAGCGAATCAGGTGTAACAGGTCCTCGTCGGGCCGGGATTCCGCCGCTTCCAGCCAGGCACTGTGTTCGATCAGCATCAGCCCCGCCATTATCTGGCTTTCATCCCCCTGGATCAGCTGGTCCAGTTGATCCAGTTGGTCGTCACGGCTGTAGGCGATGAACCTGTCGAGGGTGGCGGGTTCGATCTGCTGGTGGTAGGCGGCCGATTCTGCGGCCGGATCCCAGGATCCAAGAGACATAAACTGCTTCCAGGGTTGATAACCCCCACAGTTTAGCAATATTTGTCAGCTGTCGCTGTTGAGCATTTCGCGCAGGTACTTGAAACGCGTGGTGTAGGGCTCAATGGCCTCATCGGCAGTACGCTGCAGAACCCCGGAAATGGAGTCCCAGGGGCTGCTTTCGTTGTCGTTGTTGTGGGATATCTGCTTGCCCAGCTCATTGAGGCCATCGCCAATTGCCGCTGCGCTCTCGATAGTGGCCTGCACCAGGAACATCTCGGCCATGACCAGGTCGTTTACGGTGCGGCGTACCCGACTGGTTTGTACTTCGTTGCTCTGCATTGTTCTCTTCCCCGCGGTATAAACCGTTATGGATCGGCCTGTATTACATTCTCGCCCGATGTTGGTGCATGGGCTGGATATCTTGCTTTATTGTTGGGCACAGAGGGGTAGATTTGCCTCTTTTCTGCCTGGTTACAAAGAGTTCCTGCAACCCGCGTGCCAGGGAGCGCAATCATAGGGAAAAACTGTGACACTGCAATGCTCGGGTAGCAGAAATGACTGTGAATAATGCCAAATCTCTAATCCGGTTGAATTTCCCCAGCGATGGACGATACTTTCTGGAGTATCAGTTCTTTTATTCAACTAATATGTAGAGGGATCCCATGCTTGTACGTTTGATCAAGACCGCAGCGATGCTGCTGGCAGTTCTGCACTTACCCGTCCAGGCGGCAGAAAAACCCAATATCCTGGTGATCTGGGGTGACGATATTGGTATCACCAATATCAGCGCTTACAGTGACGGCATCATGGGCTACCGCACGCCCAATATCGATCGCATTGCCAACGAGGGTATTCGCTTTACCGATTACTACGGCGACCAGAGCTGTACCGCGGGTCGCTCGAGCTTTATCACCGGCCAGTCACCACTGCGTACCGGTCTCAGCAAGGTTGGGATGCCGGGGGCGGAACTAGGTATCCAGGACCGCGACATCACCATCGCCGAGGTGCTCAAGACCCAAGGCTACGCCACCGGGCAGTTCGGCAAGAATCACCTGGGAGACAAGGACGAATTCCTGCCCACCAATCACGGCTTCGATGAGTTCTTCGGTAACCTGTACCACCTGAACGCTGAGGAAGAACCAGAGGATGTGGACTATCCCAAGGATCCGGCTTTTCGCAAGATGTTCGGACCCCGCGGTGTGATCCGCTCCTTCGCGGACGGGCGCATCGAGGACACGGGCGCCCTGACCCGCAAGCGCATGGAAACTGCAGACGAGGAATTCGTCGCTGCGGCGAAAAAATTCGTTGACCGCTCGGTCAAGGCTGACAAACCTTTCTTCGTCTGGGTCAACACCACCGGCATGCATTTTCGTACTCATCCCGCAGCGAAACACCTTGGCAAGTCCGGGCAGGATTTCTACAACGACGTGATGGTGGCACACGACGAACTGGTGGGCGAGTTGCTGGACCAGTTGGATGACTTGGGTATCGCCGACAATACTATCGTGTTCTACTCAACAGACAACGGGGTTCACTACAATACCTGGCCGGATGCCGGTATCACCCCGTTCCGCAGCGAGAAGAACTCCAACTGGGAGGGCGCCTACCGGGTGCCAGCGGTGGCGCGCTGGCCTGGGAAGATCAAGCCGGGACAGGTCTCCAACGCGGTGATGTCCCACCTGGACTGGATGCCCACTCTGGTGGCAGCCGCCGGCGATCCGAACTTGAAAAAAGACCTGCTCAAGGGTAGGCGGATCGGCAGCAAGAACTCGAAGCTGCACCTGGATGGCTACAATTTCCTACCTTACCTGACAGGCAAGGCGGACAAGGGCCCGCGCCGTGAATTCATCTACCACAATGATGCGGCCATGCCGGTTTGCGTGCGCGTTGATGACTGGAAAGTCGTTTACGCGGAGAACCGCGCCCAGACAATGGCACTGTGGGCCGAGCCCTTCGTCACCTTGCGGGTCCCGAAGATTTTCAATCTGCGTCGCGACCCTTTCGAGCGAGCGGACCATAACTCGAACACGTACTGGGACTGGATGATCGACAAGGCGGGTCAGATGTATCTCGGCGGTGCGGTGACGGCGCTTTACCTGCAGACCTTTGCCGCCTACCCGCCGAGCCAGGCACCTGACTCCTGGTCTATCGACAAATTGACCCAGCGATATCTCAACGCGCAGTAACGCCGGTTACAAAAGGGCCTCGGCCCGTCGCTACGGGACTGTTATCTTTCCAAAATGATGAGGTTGTTAAAGTGAGTGAGATGGAGAGACCCCTGGAGGGCGTGCGTGTCATCGAGTTGGGACAACTGCTGGCCGGCCCTTTTACCGGCACTATCCTGGGCTATTTCGGCGCCGAGGTGATAAAGGTTGAACCGCCGGGTGGTGATCCTATCCGAGGCTGGCGGTTAGTGCACAATGGCACCTCTTTGTGGTATCGCAGCCTGGGTCGGAACAAGAAGAGCGTCACCCTGGATCTGAAGTCGGAAAAGGGCCGTGAACTGGCGGGCAAGCTGATTGATACCGCCGACGTGGTGATCGAAAATTTCCGCCCCGGACTGATGGAGAAGTGGGGTCTGGGGCCCGAGCAGCTAAAGGCACGCAATCCCGGCCTGATCTACGCACGCATCTCCGGTTACGGACAGACGGGGCCCTATGCCGGCAAACCCGGTTACGCTTCCGTCACCGAGGGATTCGGCGGATTTCGCTACATCAATGGCGAGCCGGATAAGGCCCCGGTGCGTACCAACATCAGTCTGGGTGATACCCTGGCGGCGATCCATGCAGCTCTGGGTATCGCCCTGGCGCTGATACAGCGTGCCAGGCCCGGCTGCGGGGAGGGGCAGGTGGTTGACGTGGCCCTGTACGAGTCAGTGTTTAACCTGATGGAGGGGATTGTACCCGAGTACGATGGCGCGGGCGCCATCCGCGAACCTTCTGGTACCACGGTGACCGGTATCGTACCCACCAACACGTACCGCTGTGATGATGGCAAGTACGTCATTATCGGCGGCAATGGGGATTCGATATTCAAGCGCCTGATGACCGCTGCAGGTCGATCGGATATGGCGGAGAATCCGGCCATGGCCGACAATGCCGGTCGCGTCGAGCACGAAGAGGAAATCGACCGTGCACTGGCCGGATGGTGTGCGGGCCACTCTTCGGTTCACGTCATTAACACGCTGGAGGGCGCCAAGGTGCCGGTCGGCCCGATTTACAGTGTCGAGGACATGATGAGTGATCCCCAGTACCTGGCTCGCGGCATGTTCGAGCAGGTGGAAATCGATGGTGAGCCATTGAAGATCCCCGCGATCCTGCCCAGGCTGGATAACACGCCGGGACGTACCGACTGGCCCGGTTCAGATGTGGGCAGTCACAACGAGGAAGTGCTCGGAGGCGTCCTGGGGCTGGACGCAATGGAGATCGCGCAACTGCAATCCGAGGGCGTGGTGGACTGATGTCCCCTGAAATTTTACTGCTGTGCGGTACTGCCGCTTCTATCGCTTTCATTCATACCCTGGCGGGACCGGACCATTACCTGCCCTTTGTCGCCCTGGCGAAGAGCGGGCAATGGTCTATGGGTATGGCGCTGCGGAATACCTTTATTTGCGGATCCGGGCACATTGTCGGATCCGTGGCGCTGGGATTCGCCGGCATCTACGCCAGTGTTCACCTGGATGCCCTGGAGTGGATTCAGGGCTTTCGCGGCGACCTGGCGGCCTGGGCTCTGGTGTCATTCGGCCTCCTGTACATGGCCTGGGGCCTGCATCGCGTCGTGCGCAACCGGACTCATACCCACTGGCACAGCCATGGCAAGATGCGTCATTGCCATGCCCATGACCATCATAGCGAGCACAGTCACTTGCATACAACGAAGGAAGCAGGTGAACCCCGGCAGGCGCTGGCCGGTTGGGCAATTTTTATCGTATTCATTCTCGGTCCCTGTGAACCGCTGATACCCGTCCTGATGTTTCCCGCAGCCAGGGAGAGCGTGCCGGGATTGATCGCCGTGACCGCGGTTTTTGCGGTGGTGACGGTCCTGACCATGTTACTGGCGGTGGCCTTCTCACTGTGGGGACTTAGGGCACTTCGTCTACCGGGCATAGAGCGCTATAGTCAGGTTCTTGCCGGCGGTACTATCGCCCTGTGTGGTCTTTCCATCGCCGCCCTGGGCCTGTAGTGCCACTATCCCAGGCGAGGGCCATAGACCGGAGGACTTCAGCATGACCGATCCGATTTTTTTTACCGATGTCGGACCCAGGGACGGGTTGCAGAACCAGCCTAAGATCCTCTCGGTGGAGGAAAGGCTGCGCCTGATCGAGGCGATTGCCTCGGCCGGCGTGCGCAGTATCGAGGTGGGTAGTTTCGTTTCTCCGAGGGCGGTGCCAGCCATGGCGGGAACCGACCAGGTGGTGGCGTCTCTGCCGGCTGACGATGACGTGAGCTACAGCGCCTTGATACCCAACATGAAGGGCTACCAGCTGGCCATGGATGCCGGCGTGCGCACGGTGAATATGGTGCTCTATGCTAGCGAGGGCATGGCCCGCAAAAACGTCAACATGAGCGTGGCCGAGGCGGAGCAGGCCACCCTGGATATCCTCGCCTGTGCCCGGGAGGACGGGATCGACGTGGTCGCCGCCGTCGCCACCAGCTTTTTCTGTCCCTTCGACGGGCCGACGGACCCTGGTATGGTGCGGGATATCACTGCCCGTTTCATCGACCAGGGGCTGCAGCAGATCGTGCTGGCCGATACCATCGGTGCGGCAAATCCCGGGGAAGTCCGCGCCCTCACCGCGGACCTGGTGCAGGCCCACGGGGCCGAACATATCGGCTGTCATTTTCACGACACCCGGGCCATGGGTATGGCCAATGTTTTCGCCGCCCTGGAGTCGGGTATCAGGCACTTCGACGGTTCCATCGCCGGCCTGGGTGGTTGCCCCTTCGCCCCCGGTGCCAGCGGCAACGTCGCCAGTGAGGACGTGGTGATGATGCTGGAGCAGATGGGCTGCGATACGGGAATCGACCTGGAGGCCCTGCTGGCGGCCTCCGACCTGGCGGAGGAGCTGACCGGTACCGCGCCCGGTGGGCGCGCCAAGGCGTGGCTGCAGCCCTGGCTGGCGAAGCAGAATACGAGGAGCTGATAATGAGTTACAGACTGGGCGTGGACGTGGGTGGTACCTTTACCGACCTCCTGCTGATCAACGAGAAAACGGGTGAAACCCACACCGCGAAGGTTCCCTCCACGCCGGAGGATTCCTCCCTGGGCGTGTTGAACGGTGTGGCGCGTATCTGCGAGGAGTCGCAGGTCGATCCCGGCCAGATCAAACTGGTGATGCATGGCACCACGGTGGCTACCAACGCGGTGCTCACTGGCCGCGGTGCCCGGGTCGGGCTCGTTACCACGGCGGGGTATGAACACACTCTGCAGGTGGCGCGCTCCTTCTGCCCGGGCGGGTTGGGAGGCTGGGTAAGTTTCGTCAAGAAGCCGCTTCTGGCACCACTGGAGCTCACCGTCGGTGCCGAGGAACGCATCGGTGCCGAAGGCACAGTGGTGCGCGACCTGGACGAGGAGAAACTGCGCCAGGGCCTGGCGACACTGTACGCCACCGGGGAGGTCGAGGCGTTGACCATCTGTTTCGTCAACGCCTACATCAACGACCATCACGAGCGCCGCGCGGCACAGATTGCCGCGGAGATTTTCACCGATGTGCCCATCTCGGTTTCCAGCGACGTGGTGCCGGAGATGCAGGAGTACGAGCGCACCGAGACCACGGTGGTGAACTCCTACGTGCGCCCCCAGGTATCCAAGTACGTGAAGAACATGCAGGACTCCCTGGCCCAGCGGCTGGGCGAGGACACCCAGTTGTCGATCCTGCGCTCCGACGGCGGGCTGGCATCGGGACGGGCCTCGGCGGAATCCCCGGTCAACCTGCTGATGTCTGGCCCCGCCGGTGGCGTGGCCGGCGCCATGTATTTCTGCAGTCGGGCGGGTTTCGATAATATCCTCACCTTCGATATGGGGGGAACGTCCACGGATGTGGCGCTGATCCAGGGTGGCCGCGCCCGGGTGCGGCGCGAGACCTTCGTTGGTGACGTCAAGGTACGGGCGCCCTCCGTCGATGTGCGCACGGTGGGGGCGGGCGGCGGTTCCATCGCGTTTGTGCCGGAGCTGACCAAGGCCCTGCGTGTCGGTCCCGAGTCCGCCGGGGCCGTACCCGGTCCAGCCTGCTATATGAAGGGTGGCGAGGAACCCACCGTTTGTGACGCCAACGTGGTGCTGGGTTACCTGCCTTCCGATGTACAGCTCGGTGGTGCTATGGAGATCAACCGCGACGCCGCTGTGGCGGCGGTGCAGAAGGCCGCTGATGCCATGGGTATCGACCTGATGGATGCCGCCGAAGGCATCGTCAAGGTGGTAAATGAGTCCATGTTCGGCGCGCTGCGACTGGTGTCGGTCGAGCAGGGCTATGACCCCAGGGATTTCTCCCTGGTGGGCTTTGGCGGCGCCGGCCCCCTGCACGCCAACGCCCTGGGTATTCTCACCGAGTCCTGGCCGGTGATCATCCCGCCGGGTCCCGGGGTACTGTGTGCCTATGGCGATGCCACCACCCAAGTGCAGGACGAGGCTACCCGTACCTATATCACCATGGCCGAGGACATTACCGCGGAAAAACTGCTTGCGGACCTGCTGGAACTGCAGGGCAGGGCCGGGGAATCCCTGGTCGCCGACGGCATTCCGGCCGAGGATCATGAGATCACCTTCCAGGCGGACCTGCGTTATGCCGGGCAGGCCTTCCAGATTACCGTGGATTTCACCGAGGCCGAACTGCGTCAACAGGGTATCGGCCGGCTGACCGACGTATTCGACGATGAACACGAGCAACTGTTTACCTTCAAGCTGGGCGACGGCCACGAAATCCTGATGATCCGCGCCGTAGTCAAGGCCAGGGCAAAGGCCATTGCCGAGCGTCGCGTGGGCAAGCAAGGCGCGTCGCTGGAGGAGTGCAAGCTGCACGACACACGCTTCTACTACGAGGGCGAGTACCACGACGCGGCGATTTACGATCGCAACAGGCTGAGCGAGGGCCTCTCGGTACCGGGACCTGCGATCGTCTCGGAGATGGACTCTACTACCGTGGTGCTGCCGGGTTACGGGGCCAAGGTGGATCCGGTGGGTAACCTGCTCATCGAGCCGACAGTATAAGCGGAGGGACAATCATGCCAGCAACTATTCTGCAGACCAATAGCGAGCCCCTTAATACGGTCGATGTCGAGGGTGTTACTGTCGACATCATCGAGAATGCCCTGAAGAATGCCCGGGTGGAAATGGACGCGGTACTATTTCGCACCGCCATGTCCCCCGGTATCCGCGAGCAGGGTGACTGCTTCCCGATGATTGCTAATGTCGAGGGTAAGATGGTGGTGGGCCAGTTCGGCTCCTTCATCGGCCCCTTCCTGGAGGTCTTCGACGGTGAGATCGAGGAGGGGGACATGATCCTCACCAACGATCCCTACCTGTGCAATGCCGCTGTATCCCACCTGCCGGACTGGCTGGTGCTCAGGCCGGTATTCAAGAACGGCCGCCATATCGCCTGGACTGCCATGTTCGGGCATATGTCGGATAATGGCGGTATGGTGCCGGGATCGATTCCGATCGAGGCCACCACCATTTTTCAGGAAGGTATCCGCATCCCGCCGGTCAAGCTGTACAAGCGTGGTGAATTGCAGAGCGATATCCTGGAACTGATCCTGCACAACGTGCGAACTTCCCAGTGGAATCGCTTCGATCTCAACGCCCTGGTCGCCGCTTGTAATACCGCTGCTCGGCGGGTGCTGGAACTGACAGAGCGCTTCTCCGATGACATTCTGCACACCACCATGGGTATCATGCTGGAGCGCAACTACAACGCCATGAAGGCCATTATCAACATGGTGGTGCCGGAGGAGCCGCGCTACTTCGAGGACTACATCTGCGACGACGGCATGGGTATGGGGCCCTACAAGATTGCCTGCAAGCTGTGGCGGGAAGGGGACGTGGCGATCTTCGATTTCAACGGTACCGATCCCCAGGCCCAGAGCTCGGTGAACTTTTTCCTCAATGAGGACATGTTCAAGATGTTCTTCGGTTCTTTCACCATCAACGTGGTGGATCCACAGATCGTCTTCAATGACGGGTTCTACGATCTGGTCGAGGTGCGTATTCCCCAGGGCACCCTGCTCAAACCAAACTTCCCGGCAGCGCTCTCGGGACGTACCCATGCGCTGGGGCGCATCTTCGATGTTCTCGGCGCCCTGCTGGGCATGGGTGCACCGGAACAGATGTTGAATGCTGCGGGCTTTTCCGACTCTCCACACCTGTTCTATTCCGGGTATGACAAGAACGGTGAGTGGTTCCAGTTGTTCCAGATTGGTTTCGGCGGTATTCCCGGTCGCCCGGTGGGTGACGGTCCTGACGGCCACTCCCTGTGGCCTGGTTTCACCAATGTACCCAACGAGTTCATCGAGTCCTACTTCCCGCTGCGTATCGAACGCTACGAGACCATTCCCGATTCCGGCGGCGCTGGGCTGCACCGCGGCGGCAACGGCCTGTCCGTGGCCTACCGTTTCCTATGTGATGGGGAGATCGGTATCCACGACGAGCGCTGGCTGACCTACCCCTGGGGTGTGCTCGGCGGGGAGACCGGCATGCGTTCGACCAAGCGCCTTGTCAGGGTAGACGGAAGTGAAGAGTGGCTACCGGCCAAGGTGGAGGGTATCAAGGTCAAGGAAGGTGACCTGCTTTACTTCAATACCTGGGGCGGCGGCGGCTGGGGCGATCCCTACGAGCGCGATCCGGAACTGGTGCGACAGGATGTGCGTCGCCGGCTGGTGACCCGGAAGGGCGCGAGGCGCTTCGGCGTGGTCATCGGCGATGACGGTGCCGTCGATACTGCAGCCACCGACGACCTGCGCGCCGAACTGCTGGCAGCGCGCGGGGATGAGCTGCCGGTATTCAACCTCGGGGCCGACCTGGAGGACATCCGGTCGCGCTGCGAGGCTGAGACCCATCTGCCGGCCCCGGTCAAGCCGACTTTCGTCGAGGCCGGTGGGTCCTCGTGAGGCTCGACGTCGATCCGCCGCCGGTGACGGAGATCGCGTAGATGGACCTCGAGAGAAATCGCCTGGGCCTGGGGCGCAGGCCCGCCCTGATCCTGGTGGACATGATCAAGGGGTTTACCGACCCCGCCTGCCCTCTCGGTTATCGCTGCCCGGACGTGGTGGAGGCCAATTCACGCCTGCTCCACGAGTTTCACCGCCTGCAATTGCCGGTGTATTTCACCACGGTGGTATACCACCGTGGGGATCAGGCAACGGTCTTCCGTCGTCGCCTCGAGGCCCTGAATGTACTGACCCCGGATTCGGAATGGGTACACGTTGACGCCCGCCTTGACCGGCGGCCGGGCGATGAGTTGATCGAGAAGCAATGGGCGAGCGGGTTTTTTCAAACAGACCTGGACCAGCGCCTGCGAAATCGGGGAGTGGATTCCCTGGTGGTGACCGGGCTGACCACCAGCGGCTGCGTGCGCGCCACGGCAGTCGACGGCCTGCAGTACAACTACCCGGTCGTCATCCCGCGGGAGGCAGTGGGCGATCGCAACCCGCAAGCGCACGCCGCCAACCTGTTCGACCTGCACGCCAAGTACGCCGACGTGATGAGCCTGGAGGAGGTGCTGGCGGAAATCCCTGACCCGGACAGCGCGGGCCATGGAGCTTCCGGCGTCACGGGTTCATAAAGTTGTCGAATTCTTCCTGGTAATCCGGATGCCAGCGGGACAGCGGTGGTCGGTTCTCGATCAGGTCACCGATGGCCCAGGCCATGCGCTTGTTGTCCGCCTCCCGGGTGACGTCGTTGTCGGGGCACAGGATGTAGAAATCTCCCTTGTCGAGTGAGGCCACCATGAACTCAACGACCTGCTCCGGTGTCCAGGCGCCGTCGGGTTTCTCTGGCAGGAACTTCTTCACCATGCCTGTATAGGTGAAGCCGGGAACCAGCAAGTGGGCGCTGAGCTGGCAGCCCTCTGTATTGCGCAGGTCGTGCTGCAGGGCTTCAGTTACAGCTTTTACCCCGGCCTTGCTGGCATTATAGGCGGGATTGCCCGGCGGGGTGGTAATGCCCTGTTTGGAGCCGGTGTTGACGATGACTCCTGGCTCCCCCAGGTCGATCATCGCCTGCGTAAAACTGTGGATGCCATTGATGACCCCCCACAGATTAGTCTCCAGGGTTGCCCGCCAGGCTGCGTGCTCGGTCCAACTGGTGTTGTGCTGTGCCTGCCCCGCGTTGTTCATCAGCACATTCACCTGGCCGTAGCGTTCAAATGCACTGTCTCGCAGGCGTTCCATGTCGGCCATGCTGGCAACGTCTGTCGTTACCGCCAGCACTTCACCCAGTTGCGACCTGGCCTGGTCGAGTTTTTCCTGGCTGACGTCCGCTATGCAGACCTGCATGCCTATCGATTGATAATGCCGTGCCGCCGCCAGGCCAATACCGTCGGCGCCTCCGGTGATGACGGCAACTTTACCTGGCTGGAATGCGGGATGTGCGGGCATCGGGAGATCTCCCTGTCGATGGCTCAGATGCCCAAGTTTAGGCGCTGCCTGTCTCGCCGGCAATATCGACACGGACCTGGTTGAGTTTTCATGACTTTGGTGCTTATATCCCCAGCAGAGTTCTGTCCGTCGAGGTGCGCCATGAAATTCTCTTTCCATCCGATTCTGGTCACTTGCCTGTTGCTCGTCGCGGGGTTTTCCGTGGGCACCGAGGCGCCTGCGGCCACCACGGCACTGCGGGTTGAATTGACCGGGCTGGAGTCTGTCGAGGGGGAGCTCTACATCGCAGTATATGACTCTGACGATACCTGGCTGGGAGATGACACCGTGCTCGAACAGAAGGTGGTGATCGCCGACTCGCGCGAGGGTGAACTGGTCACCGTCGAGTTACAGCTTTCCCCCGGGGAATACGCCCTGTCGATTTTTTATGACAGCAATGACAACGGCGAACTCGATAGAAATTTCATAGGAATTCCCAAGGAACCGGTGGCGCTGTCCAACAACGCAAAGGCAAAATTTGGCCCGCCGAAGTACAAAGACGCAGTATTTACCCTCGGTGCTGATCCCCTGACGCAGCGTATCGATATGCACCTGATCTAGCTCCCTGATGTGTGAATCCACGGAACGATGCCGAGCGACATACAACCGACACTGATCGACGACCTGGCCAGTGACCGCCAGGAGTGGATAGAGGCGCTGGACAGCATCCAGCGGGAGTACGGGGAGGCCGGCGTGCGCGACATCCTGCGCGCGCTGCAGAACCACGTGCTGGGCAGCGGTATCGCCCTTAGCGAGGCCACCCTCAATACGCCCTATA
>JAACFI010000326.1 GCA_009937575.1 Haliea sp. | reverse complement strand
CGATTACCTGACGATCGATAAGGATTATATCGAGGACTCCGAGGGGTCCCCCATTTTCCAGGTCGATTTCGAGGCCAACCTGGATGACTTAACGCAGGTTTCGCAGGAATTGCGACTGAATGGTGAGGGTGAACGACATCGTTGGGTCGCCGGTCTCTACTATCTCGACATCGAAGCGGAAACCGTTTCCGATGTGCCTGAGGATCTGTCGCCATTTTATGGTGCGCCGATAGGGTCCGTTATATTCCTGCCGCGGCAGGAGTCGACTATCGATTCCGAATCCTGGGCCATTTTCGGTCACCTGGAATACGATATCAGCGAGCATTGGCGCGCCATCGGCGCCGTGCGTTATACCGAGGACGAAAGAGATCTCGATTGGGAAATGAGCGATAACTTCGGAACCCTGGAAGTACTCAATTCCAACACCGCGTTCTCCACTTTCTTCGACCCGGAGACCGGCGAGGAGGTGTTCATTGAGCAGCCTACAGGCCCCGCCGAGCAGTCCTGGGAAAACTACTCGATCAAGGCGCAAATCGACTGGCTGCCGAATGACGATTGGCTGATTTACGCAGGATACAACCGGGGGCACAAGGCAGGTAACTTCTCGACGCCCTATTCAGGTCCTATCCTCGATTTCACGAGCCTGCCGCACGACGAGGAGGTACTGAACAGCTTTGAAGCAGGGTTCAAGGCGACAATACTCGAGGGTAAGGGCAGGCTGAATGCCAGCGTATTCTATTATGATTATGAAGATTACCAGGCAGCGTTTTTCGAACAACTGGTACAGCGGATCAGGAATCTCGATGCGACGGCCTACGGCGGTGAAGTCGAGTTTATCGTAAATCCCGCTGAGGGTTGGGATATCGTGTTGGGAATGGCTGCCATGGACAGTGAGGTCGAAGACGTGGGTTTGCCTAATGGCACCACGGCGGATAACGATCTTCCCGGTGCGCCCAACCTGACCGTCAACGGACTGGTGAGATACGCCTGGCCCGCAATGGGGGGTGAGATAGCGCTCCAGGGTGATTTCAACTACTCGGACGAATTCTGCTTCACGGTGGTGTGTGACCATACCGTGGAGGAGGATTCCTACGTGGTCGGTAACCTGCGAGCCAGCTATACCGCGGATAGTGATCGCTGGTCGGTATCGGCCTTCGTCCAGAACGTTGGTGACGAAGAGTACAGAACCAACGCGCTCGATGTCTCAGTGGTAGGGTTTACACAATCCGTCTACGGCCCACCGCGGTGGTATGGGGTAACTCTGGGCTACCGCTGGTTTTAACTAGCCCTGATGTCCCCTTTTCTGGTCGGTAGCCTTGTTGTTGTACTCGCGACGGGGCTATCGGCCTGTTTTTCCCAGGGAGATTTACCAGAACCGGCGGTGTCACCGGATCGCACCGGCGACGTGACGGAGGCTCGCGTACTCGCCAATACGGCTACCGGGGAGGAGTGGCTTATCGGCGGTGCAGATTTCTCGGCCAGCCACTACAGCCCTCTGGGTCAGGTCAACACGGACAACGTCAAAGACCTGGGGATCGCCTGGGCGACAGAAATCCCGGTCGCAAATGGACTGGTCTCAGAACCGATTGTGGTCGAGGGCGTCATGTATGTCAGTGGTGAGTTCAGCAAGGTATTTGCCCTCGATGCAGCCAGTGGCCAAATGCTATGGCAGTTCGATCCTAAGGTGAGGCTCGATTTCAGCCTGGGTAATTCCTGGGCTTCGCGTTCTAATCGCGGAGTTGCCGTTTGGAAGGGCAAAGTCTATGTCGGAACCGGGGATTGCCGGCTAATAGCGGTGAGTGCTGGTCGGGGTGAACAGCTCTGGGAATCCCCGGTATGTAATCCAAGCGAAGGCGACGGTGCGGGTATCACAGGGGCGCCGCGTGTAGGAGGTGACAAAGTCTTCATGGGTTACCTCGCCTCGGATACGGGTGCCCGGGGTTCAGTAGTGGCCTTCGATGCCAAAACCGGTGCGGAGCTGTGGCGATTCTGGACTGTGCCGGGTAAACCCACAAAAGATGAAGTCGTAAGCCCTGCGCTCAAAAAGGCCGCAGAGACCTGGACAGAGGGTTGGGCCAAACAGGGGGGTGGCGCCGTCTGGGATGCCATGACCTACGATCCTGAGACTGACCTCTTGTACTTCGGCACGGCCAGTGCGCTGCCCCTGAACGCCAGGGTTCGCGATCGGGAGGAGCGCGACAATCTGTACACCAACTCGATTATGGCGGTGAATGCCACGACGGGTGACTATGTCTGGCATTACCAGGCTGTGCCGGCTGATGCCTGGGATTACGACGCTGCGATGCACATTGTGCTTACTGACGTCACGCTGAAAGGTACCCGCAAAAGGGTCGCCATCACGGCCCCGAAGAATGGATTTTTGTATGTGCTGGATGCGCGATCCGGGGAACTCCTTCGCGCAGACGCTATTGCCAGGAACATCACCTGGGCGTCACACATCGATCTTGCGTCTGGTCGGCCTGTCGTACTGGAACAGGCTGAATATTACTCGGAGGACCTGCTCGGCCAGACCATACAGGTATTTCCAGGGGCAAACGGTGCCCACAATTGGCACGCCTCCAGCTATCACAAGGAGCATGGCCTGCTGTACCTGCCGATGATCGACTTGCCCGGATACTTTACCTCCAACGACGGACTGATGGGCGCATCCTTCGAACCCCTGGGATACCGCCCGGACGATGAAATCCCCGATTCCATGGGCTATCTCCTGGCGTGGGACCCGGTCAAGGGGGCCGCAAGGTGGTCAGTGGATCATTCCCTGCCTTTCAATGGCGGCGTGTTGTCGACCGCTGGCAACCTGGTTTTTCAGGGTAGTGGTGAGGGTGAATTCAGCGCCTATGATGCGATTGTGGGCAAAAAACTATGGAAGATGGGCACCCGATCGGCCATCCAATCCAACCCGGTCACCTACCAATCCGCCGGCGAACAGTATATTGCCGTGACCACGGGACTGGGAGGTGGCTTGCGATTGACAGCCCCTGACCGTGTGGCATCCCTGGACGCGCGCGAACCTGCGAAAGTCATTGCATTCAAACTGGGGGGCAAGGGTACCCTGCCTCCTGGCGATGAGCGGTACTTACCCCCGCCTGAACCCCCTTCCCTTGAGAAATGGACTGCGGCGCAAGTAGAGCAGGGCGAGTTATTGTGGTCTACAGCCGGCTGCGAAGTCTGCCATGGGGCACATGCCATGGGGATCAGGAAGCGCGAGCTGGACGGTGTCATTCCCGACCTCCGATATGCCCCGGCTGAAGTGCACGAGCAATGGCATGCCATCGTCTTAGGGGGTATTCGTCGGGACCGGGGCATGCCTTACTACGGCGAATACCTGACTATGGAGGAATCGGAGGCGCTGCATGGCTACGTCGTAAACCAGGCCTGGGCGCATTACGGCCGTAATTCTGACTCTTCAGCGCCTAGAAACCGGCAATCTCCAGGGCCAGGTCCCTGACGTCATTCAAGAGGAAACGGTTCGAGGGTTTTACGACGTCGCCCGGTGCGAAACCAGGCTGCATGTGTAGGCCGTCAACCAGCGATGTGATCAGAAGGACCTTCTTACGCCGTTGAGCCGAGGTTAAATCAGGCGAAGACTCTTTAAGCAAATTTTCCATTTGCTCGTAGAAGTTCAACCATATTTTCTGCCTCCCTTTCCAGATCTTCTTGTTGTGGGCGGACAGGTAGTACATAAGAATGTAAATATGCGCATCCGACTGGGACCAGCCGTTGATCATGTAGTCGATGGCGGCCTGCATTCTGGCCTTCGGGGTCTCTTCGTGCCGGAAGAGTTCATCGATTTCAAGACTCTGTTTGTGGAAAAACTCCAGAGACAATTCCACCAATAAATCTTCGCGGGTCGGGAAGTAATACTGCAAGTTACCCAGTTTGATGCCAACTTGTGATGCCAGGTCACGAAGCACCAGGGCATCGTATCCCTGTTCGATCAGGATCTCGGTTGCCTTGTCGAGGATGGCCTGCCGCGTTTGCTGACCGCGATTTCGCACGGCCTTGCCATTAGACATACCGCCTGGTTTTCTTGACGCGGGGGCTTTAGCGCTTGTCATAGACGTTAACGCCCTTATTCAATTCACAAGAATTCATCATAAGCTGAATGTATCCCGTCAGGTCTGAAACTGCAATCAGGGCACTGCATCATTCCAAAGACTGTCCATGTAACAGAGTATATCCCTACGATCTTCAGGTTTCCTGAGCCCTGCAAAGGCCATTCGTGAACCTGGATAGACCTGGTAGGGATTTTTCAGGAATTCATCCAGGCGCTCTACCGACCAGAAATCACCGGATTTACGGAGCGCGGAGGAAAATTTGAAGCCAGGTGTCTGACCTACCTGCCTGCCAATGACGCCGTAGAGATTGGGACCCACCCCATGGCTCCCGCCTGCCTCGAGACTGTGGCAGGTAGTACACTTCTGGGCGATCTGTTGTCCCCGTTCCAGGTTGCAAGTCTGGCCCCATGCCAGGTTGTGGCCAACTGACGTGCCAGTGATCAGGCCCAGGACCAGCCAGAACGTCAACGTGGCTTGAGCTCGCGTCACAATATCGCCGAAATTTCACGCGCGGCCCTGAGGCCACTTTCGACTGCGCCGTCAATCCACTCGTGCCAGCCATTGGCTGTCAGTGAGCCCGCAAAATGGATACGCCCCTCCGGCTTCTGTAGTTCCCTTAGATGTGCACTCATCTGGCCGACGCGATATGCGGGCCAGGGGCTCAATGCAAAGGGGTCGTAATTCCAGTCGTAACCCATGGACGACTCCACGGTGACACCCGGAAGGTAGCGGCGTATCTGCGCGGCAACGGCATCCCCGTCATTGATGTCCAGTGCTTCTCTTGACGGGCCAAAGGCGATCAAGATGGAGCCATTCTCACCGTACTTCTCGGTCTGCAATAGGGTGAAAGGCTGCTCCGCCGAGCCCATTCCCCATAAAGTGCCGACGTTCTCCTTCAGCTTTACGTAGACTTTAATCCCCTGGGAAAGTTG
>JAACFI010000325.1 GCA_009937575.1 Haliea sp. | reverse complement strand
CAGGCGGCCTTCGCCCAGCGTCGGAAAACCTTGCGCAACAACCTGAAAGGGCTTATAGATGTAGGCCGGCTGGAGGCCCTGGGTATCGACCCGGGGGCCAGGGCCGAAACACTGGAACTGCAACAATTCATTGATATAACAAACGCCGTAAATGCATAAGGTCGAATTCAATCCCGCCCTGGTGGGAATCAACGTGGTGACAACCTACCTGCCCAGTCATTCCCAGCCGGAGGAAGAACGCTACACCTTCGCCTACACCATCACCATCAGCAATGGCGGTGACGTGCCGGTGCAATTGCTGTCGCGCCACTGGATCATCACCGACGCCGATAATGACGTACAGGAAGTGCGCGGCGAGGGCGTGGTCGGAGAACAGCCGGTCATCGGCCCCGGAGACTCCTTCCGCTATACCAGCGGGGCGACCCTGACCACCCCGGTGGGGTGTATGGAGGGCAGCTACTATATGGTGGTGCGCGAACCGATGGAACTGGACCCGGCAGACCTGCCCACCTTTGAGGTGCCCATTGCGGCCTTCTCCCTGCACACGCCCACCGCATTGAACTAGGGCAGTAGCGTGAGCACCTACGTCGTCGGCGATATCCAGGGCTGCCTGCAGCCCCTCAAGTGCCTGCTGGAGAAAGTGCAGTTCAACCCCGACCAGGACGTGCTCTGGTCGGTGGGCGACATCGTCAACCGCGGGCCCAAGTGCCTGAAAACATTACGTTTTCTCTACAAGATGCGAAAGAACCTGGTGGTGGTGCTGGGCAATCACGACCTGCACCTGCTGGCGGTGGCCGCCGGCGTGCACCCAATGCATCGCTCCGACACCCTGCAGAAAATCCTCGACGCACCTGACCGGGAGGAGCTGCTCAACTGGCTGCTGCACCAGCCCCTCATTCACTATGAGCACGGCTTCACCATGGTGCACGCTGGAATCCCGCCCCAGTGGAGTGTGGAAGAGGCCATGGCGAGGGCGTGGGAGGTGGAAGAAGTACTGCAGAGCCCCGATTGCACGGAATTCCTGCGCAGTATGTACGGCAACGAACCGGCGGTCTGGTCCGACGACCTGCAGGGCATGGAGCGTTTGCGAGTAATCACCAACTACCTGACCCGCATGCGTTATTGCAGTAAAAAGGGCAAGCTGGATCTGATAAGCAAGGGCCCCAGCCCCAACAGCGGCATCAACAAGGTCTCCGCCTGGTTCAGCCATCCGGAGCGCAAAGCCGCGGGGGACAAGATCCTGTTCGGTCACTGGGCCTCGATCGAGGGCAAGACCGATTCTCCCAACGCCATCGGCCTGGATACCGGTTGTGTCTGGGGTGGCGCGCTGTCGCTCTATGAACTGGAGACCGGTAGCTGGACCCGCTGCAACTGCACCGAGGGCAAAGCCCGGGATGTCCAGTTCATGACGCGGGGTTGATCGGCGGTTACACTCCCTGCATGGACATCTACCTGGTCGGCGGCGCCGTACGCGACGAACTGCTCGGCTACCCGGTCGCCGAGCGCGACTGGGTGGTTGTCGGCGCCCGGCCCCAGGACCTGCTGGAGAAGGGTTACCGCCAGGTGGGCAAGGATTTCCCGGTATTCCTGCACCCGCGGTCGAAGGACGAATACGCCCTGGCGCGCACCGAGCGCAAGTCCGGGCATGGCTACACCGGCTTTGACGTGCACTGCGATCCCTCGGTCACCCTGGAGGAGGACCTGCTGCGGCGGGACCTGACGGTCAACGCCATGGCCCGGGACGAGGCGGGCAATATCATCGATCCCTACGGCGGCCAGCGGGACCTGGCGGACCGGGTGCTGCGCCACGTGTCCGATGCCTTTGTGGAGGATCCGTTAAGGGTACTGCGCACCGCCCGCTTCGCCGCCCGCTATGCCCACCTGGATTTTGCGGTGGCGCCGGAGACCATCGCCCTGATGACGGACATCGTGGCACAGGGCGAACTGGCCCACCTGCCCGCCGAGCGCATCTGGATGGAATTGGAGCGGGCCCTGGCAGAGCGCCACCCGGAAGTTTTTATCGAGGTGCTGCGGGCCTGCGGCGCACTGGCCGCCCTGCTGCCGGAACTGGAGGCCCTGTTCGGGGTACCCCAGAATGCCGAATACCACCCTGAAATCGACTCCGGTGTACACACCCTGATGGCACTGCAGCAGTCGATCGCGCTGTCCCCGGATACCGACGTGCGCTTCGCGGTACTGATCCACGACCTGGGTAAAGGCACCACCCCGGAAGCGGAGTGGCCCCGGCATATCGCTCACGAGCAGCGGGGGCTGAAGCTGGTAAAAAAGGTCTGCCGGCGGCTGAAGGCCCCTAACCAGTATCGCGACCTGGCCCTGCAGGCCTGTGCGTACCACACCCACTGCCACCGGGCCCTGGAATTGCGCGGCAAGACTATCCTGAAGCTGTTCAAGGCCACCGGCGCCCTGCGCCGCCCTGAGCGTTTCGAGGCCTTCCTGCTGACCTGTGAGGCGGATGCCCGGGGGCGACTGGGACTGGAGGATCGGGACTACCCCCAGGCGGATTACCTGCGCCGGGCGCTGGCCATCGCCCTGGAGGTCACGGCGGCCCTGTTCGAGGATCAGGGCCTGGAAGGCAAAGCACTGGGCGAGGCCATCGACAGGGAGCGGATACGACGACTGGAGGAATTACGCAATGGCTGAAATCGCCCTGGTGACAGGTGCCGCCCAGCGCATCGGCAGCGAGATCGCCCGGCGCCTGCACCGTGAGGGGTTCGATATCGCCCTGCACTATCGCAGTTCAGCCCGCGCAGCCCAGGCGCTGGAGGACGAACTCAACGAGGCGCGCGCGGGCTCCTGCGAATTGTTCAGGGCCGACCTGGCAGTGAAAGCAGATACCCGGCAACTGGGCCAGGCGGTGCTGGCGCGCTATGGTCAGCTGGACCTGCTGGTCAACAACGCCTCGGGCTTCGAAGCGACGCCGATCGCTACCTGTACCGAGGATGCATTCGACAGCATGCTCGCCTCCAACCTGAAAGGGCCCTATTTCCTGATCCAGTCGCTGCTGCGGGGCCTGCGCGAGTCGGGCGGTTCCATCGTCAATATACTGGACGTACACATCGACCAGCCACTGCGGGATTTCAACGCCTACTGCGCCGCCAAGGCGGGGCTGGCCTCCCTCACCCGCAGCCTGGCGGTGGAGCTGGGGCCGGATATCCGCGTCAACGGGGTCGCCCCCGGCGCTATCCTCTGGCCGGAGGGGGGTGAGGCCTACGACCAGGCCATGCGCAAAAAAACCCTCAACGAGACGCCGCTGCAACGGACCGGTGAACCGGGCGATATTGCCGCGGTGGTCAAATTCCTGGCCTGCGATGCCCCGTTTGTCACCGGGCAGGTGATTGCGGTGGATGGCGGCCGGGGGCTGGTCCAGTAAAGCTGACCACTACCGGGTCAAACCTGTCTCCCGCGCCACTGGAACGCCACCTTTTTCAGCGGCTGTGATGCCCTGTCGTAGGCGCGCCACAGCTCGCTGTAGCTGCGCCCCTCCACCGGGTGGATCTCCTGGGGCGCCAGCTCCGCCAGAGGGCAGAGGACGAAGGCGTTTTCCAGGATTTCACCCCGGGGCAATTCAACGCCGTCGATGACACCGGTGTCGGCACCGTAGGTGAGGATGTCGATATCCAGCTGTCGGGAGCTGAAGCGCGTGGCGTTGGCGGGGCGGCCGTGCTCAACCTCGATATGGCGCAGCCTGCGGGCCAGCTCACCGACCCCCAGGGCGGTGTCCACCCCTACCACCAGGTTGAGGAAGGGCTGTCCATGGAACCCGACGGCGGCGCCGTCGTAGACAGAGGACAGGGCCAGCTCCCCGAACAGCCCCTGCAAGGCATCCAGGCCCGCGGTGATATACCGCTCGCGCTCGATATTGCTGCCCACGCCCAGGTATAACCGGGTCATGCGGGGCGCTCCCCACGCTCGATCCGCACCCCCACCGTATCGGCTTCAGCCACGGCACCGGGCTTGTTCAGGGACAGGCGCAGCCAGGGCACCCGGAATTCATCCTGCAGCAGGGTGGCGATCCGCTCCGCCAGGGTCTCGATCAACTGGAATTCGCTGCCCTCTATAAAGGACAGCACGCGGGAGGAAATGGCGTCGTAGTCCAGGGCATCCTCGATCCGGTCACCGGCGGCGGCCCGGCGGTTGTCGCTGGCCATTTCCAGGTCCAGCACCAGCGTCTGGCGAATGTCTCGCTCCCAGTCATAGACACCGATCACCGCCTCGGCCCGCAGGCCCTTTATATAGACAGTATCCATCAGCCGGCAGCCGCCGCTGGCAGTGGCGGAAGCTCCTCCATGGGCCAGCGCGGGCGCACGCCGGCGTTGTCGTCATCCACCTGCCCGGCCATCAGCCGTTGGGCCCCGGCGTAGGCGATCATGGCGCCGTTGTCGGTGCAGAAACGCGGCGCCGGGTAGAACACTCTGGCCCCCTCCTTCGCCAGGGCACGCTCCAGTGTTGACCTGAGATTTAAGTTAGCGCTTACTCCACCCGCTATCACCAGGGTCTTGAGGCCCTCCTGTTTCAGCGCCCGGCGACACTTGATCACCAGGGTGGCCACCACCGCCTCCTCGAAGGCGCGGGCTATATCGCACTTGTCCTGTTCGCTGAGCTCCCCCGCCTCCCGGCAGGCCTGCACCGTATTGAGGGTGTGAGTCTTGAGACCACTGAAAGAGAAATCCAGCCCGGGGCGATTGACCATGGGGCGGGGAAAATCGAAGCGTTCGGGGTCGCCGGATTCCGCCAGGCGGGCGATATGCGGGCCACCAGGATAGGGCAGGCCCAGCATCTTGGCGGCCTTGTCGAAGGCCTCCCCGGCGGCGTCGTCCAGGGATTCACCCAGCAGGCAGTATTGGCCTATGGCATCCACCCGCACCAGCTGGGTGTGTCCCCCGGACACCAGCAGTGCCACGAAGGGGTACTCCGGGTGCTCATCCTCCAGCATCGGGGCCAGCAGGTGGCCCTCCATGTGGTGCACCCCCAGTGCCGGCACGCCCCAACCCCAGGCCAGGGCCCGGGC
>JAACFI010000051.1 GCA_009937575.1 Haliea sp. | reverse complement strand
CCAACTGAGCTAACGGCCCAAAATGAGGAGCGTATCTTACTGATCTGGAAGGAAAACTCAAGGGGTTTTTGGGATCAATATCAGTGGGAAAGAGCGCGGTTAAACGGAATGGTGCGCGGAGCGCACCCTACGGTCACTCCGATCCAAGGTAGGGCACCCGAAAAGCGGGGCAGGCCCTGCGCGCCGCGCGCCAGCAACAATCTATAGGTAGCGCGTCGGGTCGGGTACGCCGGCGTCCTGGAAGCCCTGGCGGCGGAGGCGGCAGCTGTCGCATTTGCCGCAGGCCAGGCCATCTTCGGTGGCCTGGTAGCAGGAGACGGTGAGGCTGTAATCCACACCCAGGGCGAGGCCGGCGGCGATGATCTGGCCCTTGCCCATGTCCATCAGCGGGGTGTGAATGGTGATGCGGTTGCCCTCCACGCCGGCTTTGGTGGCCAGGTTGGCCATGGCCTCGAAGGAGGCGATGTACTCGGGTCGGCAGTCCGGGTAGCCGGAGTAGTCCACAGCGTTGACGCCAATGAAAATATTGTTGGCTCCCAGCACCTCAGCCCAGCCCAGGGCGATGGACAGGAACACGGTATTGCGAGCCGGCACGTAGGTGATGGGAATACCCTCGGTCTCCTCCTCTGGAACCGCGATAGCGGTATCGGTGAGGGCGGAGCCGCCGATGCTGTCCAGGTTGAGGTTCACCACCTTGTGCTCCACGTCACCCAGGGCGGCGGAGACGCGTTCGGCAGCCAGTAACTCCGCCCGATGGCGCTGGCCGTAATCGAAGCTGAGGGTGTAGCAGGCGTAGCCCTGGCTGCGGGCCAGGGCCAGCACGGTAGTGGAGTCCAGGCCACCTGATACCAATATGACTGCGCGTCTGCTTTCAGACATCCCTAGTGCCCCGGCTCGTCGTTCCACAGCAGTTTATGCAATTGCAGTTGCAGGCGTACCGGCAGGTTGTCCGCCAGGATCCACTCGGCCAGCTCGCGCCCACCTACCTGCCCGTGGCTGGGAGAAAACAGAACGTCGGACACCCGCCCGGGCAGGTGGTATTGGTCAAGTTTGAAACGCGCCCACTCGTAGTCTGCCCGATCGCAGATCACGAACTTGACCTGGTCGGTGGGCTTGAGCAGCGGGATATTGTCGTAATCGTTGCGCGCCATTTCCCCGGAAGCGGGAGTTTTCAGGTCCAGCACGGTGACCACGCGTTCGTCGATCCCCGCCAGGCTGATGGCACCCCCGGTTTCCAGCGACACCTGGTAGCCGGCGTCACACAGTGCGCTGAGCAGCGGCCAGCAGGCCGGCTGGGCCAGGGGTTCGCCGCCAGTCACGGTCACATAGCGGGGAGAGAAGGCCGCGACCTTGTCACAGATCTGGCCGATGGTCATCAGCTCCCCGCCACTGAAGGCGTATTCCGTATCGCAGTAAACACAGCGCAGTGGGCAGCCGGTCAGGCGCACGAACACGGTGGCAAGTCCCACCGTGCGCGCCTCTCCCTGCAGGGAGTAGAAGATTTCGGTGATACGGACAGTATCATCCCTGGGGGCAGGTGTATTGGACATAGATTACCGCCGCGCCGGTACTCAGTAGTTCTCGGCGATGAAATCCCTGGCCAGTTTCACCGCGGAACTGTTGCTGGACCCGTAGTCGCTGATCACCCGGTCCATGTACTCCCTGGACTTCTCCCGGTTGCCCTTGAGAAAGTACACCTTGCCCAGCTTGTACATGGCATCCGGTGCCTTGCTGTTGCCAGGGTACTCGGACAGCAACAGCATAAAGGCCTGCCGGGAGGACTCCAGGTCCTGGGGTTCTACCACCAGGTACAGCTCACCCAGCCAGTAGTGTGCGTTGGGGGCGTATTTGCCGGCGGGATAATCCTGCAGGAATTTCTGGAAGGCCTGCACCGCACTGTCGAACTGCTGGCCACGCACCAGCGCATAGGCGGCGCGGTAGGCTTCACCCTCCCCGGGTTGCTCCGCCACCCCGGAGCCGGAAGATGCGGGGGGCATGGTTATAGTGGTGTTGCCGCTGCCGCCACTGGAAGCAGAAGCGGAAGCAGCGCTACCGGCAGCCGCGCCGGCGCCACCACTGATGCGCTTGTCCAGGTCCACGTAGCGTTGCAGGCTCTGCTCCTTCAGCACCCGCAGCTCATTCGCCTGTTCCTCGACCTTGCCGTTGAGGCGCATCACTTCCTGCTGCAACTGTTGTAATTGGTAGAACAGGTTGCCGAGGTTCTGGCCGCCCTGGGCTGCCGCCGGTGCCGCTCCGGGTGCTGTAGTTCCGCCCATCGGTGTCGCCGCGGGTGCGCTGCCCACGCCGTAACTGGTGGCGGGGTAGGACTGGGCGGGCTGTACGCTGTAGGGGTCGGGCGGTGCGGTAGTGCCACTGTCCGCAGATGTCGAGGTGTCTGAAGCAGCAGAGGACTGCGCCGCCGCCCGCTCCGCCTCCACGTCCACGTAACTCTGGGCGTGGCCCATTAAGCACAACGGGCCGGTCAAAATGACCAGCCCGCCTGCCACAAGCGCTTTGCTTATGTACTGCATAAAGTAGCCGTTATTTCAGTTCCACGCGACGGTTCTGGACCCAGTTGGACTCGCCGGAACCGTAGGCCACCGGGCGCTCCTCGCCGTAGCTCACCGTCTCAATCCGGTAGCTGGCAATACCATTGGCGACCATGAAATCGCGCACGGCGTTGGCCCGGCGCTCGCCCAGCGCCATGTTGTACTCGCGGGTGCCGCGCTCGTCGGTGTGGCCTTCCAGGCGCACCGTGCGTTCGTTACCCTGCAGGGCGGCGATGTGGGCATTCAGGGCGTCGATGGCGTCCGGGCGCAGGTTGTAGCTGTCAAAATCAAAATAGAAAACACTACCCACTGCAGCAGCGGCGTCATCAAGCGCCTTCTGCTTGGCGGCGGCCTCGGCGGCGGCTGCCTCCTGGGCCTGCCTGGCGGCTGCGGCGGAAGCGGCGGCGGCTGCGGCCTCGTCTTCCTCTTTGGTGTCGCTGCCGGAACAGGCAACGAGGAAAGCCGCTGTAAACAGCACGGTAATAAGCTTACCGGCAACAGGTAATTGTTTCATATTGATCTTCCTTCAAATCTCAGGTGTTTCAGTATTGTTATGTCACGATCAGCGACGCATATAGGGTGACCATGCGGGTTCGCGCACATCACCCTCGCGCGCCGGTAACCGGAACTTTACGCCCCCGTCCACGGAAACTGCGGCGAGAATCCCCTGCTCCGCGTACTTCGTTGCGTACAATACCATAGAGCCATTGGGCGCGATACTGGGACTTTCATCCAATTGCGTGGAAGTGAGCACGTGCAAACGGTTGGTCACAAGGTCCAGCAGGGCGATGTGAAAAGAGCCGTCCCGCTGGTGCACCAGTACCATGTTGCGCCCGTCCTGGGCCACCCGTGCACGGGCATTGTAAGTACCCTCGAAAGTCACCCTCTCGGTGTTCCCGGAGCGCAGGTCATAGCGGTAGATCTGCGGCCGGCCACCCCGGTCGGAGGTGAACAGCAGGGATTTGCCGTCGGGCATCCAGGTGGGCTCGGTATCGATGGCGTAGTGGTTGGTGATCCGCGTCAGGCGCTTACTGGCCAGGTTCATCAGGTAGATGTCGGGGCTGCCGTCCTTGGACAGCACCATGGCCATGGTATTGCCGTCCGGGGACCAGGCCGGGGAGCCGTTGAGCCCCTTGAAACTGGTGAGCTGTTCCCGCCGGCCAGTGGCCAGCTCCTGCCGATAGATGGCCGGCCGGCTGCTCTCAAAGGACACGTAGGCGATCTGTCGCCCGTCCGGAGACCAGCTGGGGGCCAGCACCGGCTCACGGGACTCCAGCAACACGATGGGTCGCGCCCCGTCGGAGTCGGCCAGGGTCAGGCGGTAGTAGTCATTGCCGCCGGGCACCCGGGTTACCGACACGTAGAGCATGCGGGTGGCAAAGGCACCGGGAATGCCCGTCAGTTTCTCGTACACCGCGTCGGACACCTGGTGGGCCAGCATACGCGCCTCGTTCACCGGCCCGGTGACCACCCCGCCGTGCACCCTGGTCTGGCGCAACACGTCAAAAAGCTCGTACTCGATGCGCATCTCGCCGGCCACCGACACCCGGCCGATCACCAGGTATTCGGTATTGATGGCCCGCCAGTCGCGGTAAAAGATCTCCGCCTCGGTACTGGGCAACCCCAGCATGTCGGCGCGCCCCACCGGGGCAAACTGGCCGCTGCGATTGAGATCCCCGTCCACCACTGAGGCGATATCCGTGGGTGACGACCCGGCGCCCTGCCAGGCGAAGGGTACCACCGCAATCGGCGTCGGATTATCCACACCCTGGGTGATCTCGATGGTCAACTCGGCCCGGGCGGCGAGGGACGCCGCCATTAACATCAGGGTGAGGGCAAAAGCAGTCAGCCGTTTCATCAGTAACGTAAATCCTCTGGTCTGAACAACAGGCGGAAGCGCCTGAAGGTTTTCTCGAATTCCCGGGGAGGCAGTTTTTGCAGCTCCGGGAAACTGCCGGCTTTTTCCACCGCGTTGATGGCGGAGCGGTCAAAGGCCGTGCTGCCACTGCTCTTGAGCACGCTGACACTCACCACTTCGCCAGTGGGGATCAGCTGGATGGCCAGCAGCGCCTCCATACCGTTGCGCGCACTGGGGGGGCGGCTCCAGTAATTTACCACCGTCTGCTGGATCAGCGCCGCGTAACTCGCCGCCATCTCCTCGGCGGTGGCCGTGGCCTCCACCTGCTGCTCTTCTTCCGCCACTGCCCGGGCCAGGTCCGCCCGGGCGATTGCCGCCAGTTCCGCCTCGGTAATCCGCGGCTCGGGCTTTGGTTTCGGCTCTGCCTTGGGCGCCGGTTTCGCCTGTGCTTTGGGTTTGGCTACCGGTTTCGGCTTCGGTTTCGGTTTTGCCTTGGCGACAGGCTTCGGCTTTGAGCTGGTCTTGGCCTTCGGTTTCGCTTTCGGTTTTGGCTTCGGTTGCGGCCGGAACTCGCTGACATCCACCAGCCTGGCGTTGATTGCCTTCGGCACCGGCGTCACCTTCACCACTTCCGGCTCGGAAGCGGACCAGTTTACGGTCATCAGGTAGATCACTACCGCGTGCAGAAACAGGCTCGCCAGGGCCGGCCGCAAAATGATTCGCGGCGCGACCGGCTTGGCGTAGACGCTGTCGCTCACTGCGGATTCTCTGTCACCAGGCCGACGCTGGGAGCCCCGGCCTCCTGCAGGGCGACCATGAGGGTGACCACCTCGCCGTAGGGCACTGCCTGGTCCCCCCACACCAGCACCGGCTTGTCCGGGCTGCGGCGGATCACCGCCGCTACCCGGTCGCGGATGGTAGGCAGGGACAGCACCTGGTCCTCCTGTCCCAGGTTCAGGAACAGTTGCCCGGAGGCGTTGATCGATACGATCACCGGCTCACTGTCCTGGTTTTTCACCGGGTCGGCGCTGGCCTCGGGCAGGTCCACCTTTACCCCCTGCATCAGCATCGGCGCGGTCACCATGAAAATGATCAACAGCACCAGCATCACGTCAATGTAGGGCACCACGTTGATCTCGGACATGGGTCGGTGCTTGTTGCGCGCTCTGGCCACGGCGCCCTACCCCGCCCGCCTGTCGCGGGAGCGCAGGGCGTAGACCTGGCGGTACAGGATGCCGGAGAACTCATCCATAAAGGTGTCGTAGCGATTACTCAGCAAGTCCACCTTGGAGGCAAAGCGGTTGTAGGCCAGCACCGCCGGGATGGCCGCAAACAGCCCCATGGCGGTGGCGACCAGTGCCTCGGAAATACCCGGCGCCACCGTGGCCAGGGTGGCCTGGGTGGCGTTGGCCAGGCCGCGAAAGGAATGCATGATCCCCCACACGGTACCGAACAGGCCGATATAGGGGCTGGTGGAACCGACCGAGGCGAGGAAGGCCAGGTGCCGCTCCAGGCGTTCCTCCTCGCGCATGGCAGCCACCCGCATCGCCCGCCGCGAGCCCTCCAGCACCGCTTCCGAGTCGATCTCCTCCTGCTGGGCCAGACGGGAAAATTCCTTGAAACCGGCCCGGAAAATACTCTCCATACCGATCACCAGGTGACCATCGGCAGTCTTCTCGTTGCCCTCCCGGTAAAGCTGCGCCAGGTCGATGCCCGACCAGAAGCGCTCCTCGAACTGGTACATCTCGTCCCTGGCGTTGCGGAAATAGATAAAGCGATTGACGATCATGTACCAGGACAGCATGGAGGCCAGCAGCAGCAGGACCATCACGGCCTGCACGGTAAAACTGGCGTGCAGTACCAGGTCGATAAGACTCAGTTGTTCTTGCAACAGGTGTTCCCCTCAATCAACTATTGTTGTTGCCCGCCGGCCGGACTGGCCGCCTGCAGGGCGCCGGCCATGTCGGGCGGCAATCGCCGCGGCCTGACACCGCTGCGATCCACGCAGGCCACCGTCACCTCACCCTGTGCCAGGATGTCTCCCGCGCGCTTTACCACCTGGGAAAACACCATGGAAGCACCGCCCAACCTGGCGATAGCGGCTGTCGCCTGCAGCTCGTCGTCCAGTTGTGCCGGACGCCGGTATTCTACCGCCACGTCGCGCACCACGAACATCAGGTCGTGGTTGAAAATGTAATCCTTGCCAAAACCCAGCGAACGCATGAACTCGGTGCGGGCCCGTTCCATGAACTTGAGGTAATTGACGTAGTAAACAATGCCCCCGGCGTCGGTGTCCTCAATGTAGACTCGCAGGTCGCAGGAAAATTCCCCATCGGTCACTGTGCATCCCCGTCGTGTTCCAGGTCCAGGGGCAGGTTGGCGCCGGCGGCTGAGGGCTGGGGCAGGCCGAAATGCAGGTAGGCATTGCGGGTCACCATGCGACCCCGGGGTGTGCGCACCATGTAGCCCTGCTGGATCAGGAAGGGCTCCAGTACGTCCTCGATGGTGCCCCGCTCCTCGGAGATGGCCGCCGCCAGGCTGTCCACTCCCACCGGGCCGCCGTCAAATTTCTCGATCATCGCCAGCAGCAGGCGACGATCAAGGTGATCAAAGCCCTTCTGGTCCACGCTGAGCATATCCAGCGCCCGGTCGGCGATATCGGCACAGATATGGCCGTTGCCCTTGACCTCGGCAAAGTCGCGCACCCGCCGCAGCAGGCGATTGGCGATACGCGGCGTGCCCCGGGAGCGCCGGGCGATTTCCGCCGCGCCCTGCTGATCGATACCGATCTCCAGGATATTGGCGGAGCGCTCCACGATATGGGCCAGGTCCGCCACCTCGTAGAATTCAAGCCGCTGCACGATCCCGAAGCGGTCCCGCAGGGGAGACGTCAGCAGCCCCGCCCGGGTGGTCGCACCGACCAGGGTGAAGGGCGGCAGGTCCAGCTTGATGGAGCGGGCCGCAGGGCCCTCGCCAATCATGATATCCAGCTGGTAGTCCTCCATCGCCGGATACAAAATCTCTTCCACGAAGGGACTCAGGCGGTGGATCTCGTCGATGAACAGCACGTCCCCGGGTTCCAGGTTGGTCATCAGGGCGGCGATATCGCCGGCCTTTTCCAGCACCGGGCCGGAGGTGGTCTTGAGGGACACCTCCATCTCGTTGGCGATGATACTGGCCAGGGTGGTCTTGCCCAGCCCGGGCGGGCCGAAAATCAGCGTGTGGTCCAGGGGCTCGCCGCGGCCTTTGGCCGCCTGCAGGAAAATGGTCATCTGCTCCCGCACCACTTTCTGGCCCACGTATTCATTAAGGGATTTGGGCCGGATGGCCCGGTCCATGGCCTCTTCCCGCGGATTCTCCGCCTCGGGGGCAATCAGGCGATCGGTTTCAATCATGTCTCCCGCCTCATGCGCTCACCATGGATTTCAGGGCGCGCCGGATCAGTTCCTCGCTGTCGTCGATACTGTCGTCGTTCACCGCCGCCACTACCCGGCTGGCCTCCGCGGGCTTATACCCCAGGGCGATCAGCGCGCCCTCCGCGTCCGCGACGATATCGGTCACCGCCACCGGCGCCAGTCCCGCCGCTGCCACGCCGCCGCCCACATCAGACTGGCCCAGCCAGTCCTTGAGCTTGTCGCGCATTTCCACCAGCAGGCGCTCGGCGGTTTTCTTGCCGACCCCGGGCAGGGCCACCAGGGATGAGATATCGTCCCGCTGCACGCAGCGGGCGAAACTGGCTGAATCCATGCCGGACAGGATGGTCAGCGCCAGCTTGGGCCCCACACCACTCACCTTGATCAGCTGGCGAAACAGGCTGCGGTCGCGCTCGTCGATAAAGCCGTATAACAACTGGGCGTCCTCGCGCACCACGAAGTGAGTCACCAGGGAGACCTCGGCCCCCAGCTCGGGCAACTGGAACAGGGTGGTCATGGGCACCTGCAGCTCGTAGCCGACACCTCCCACCTCCACCAGGATATCCGGGGGTTGTTTCTCTACCAGCTTGCCTCTGATTCTACCTATCATTCTCTGTGGCCTTTCAACGCAGGCGCCGCCGGCGCACGGATGTCGCCCCGGCGATATTGATCATACTCTGCTGTGTGTGGGCATGGCACAGGGCGGCGGCCAGCGCATCGGCCGCGTCTTCCTGGGGCTCGGCGGGCAGCTTCAGCAGCACTTTCACCATGTGCTGCACCTGTGCCTTGTCTGCTGCCCCGGTCCCCACCACGGATTGTTTTATCTGTCTGGCGGAATACTCGGCCACGGGCATATCCTGTGCCACGCAAGCCACAATCGCGGCCCCCCGGGCCTGTCCCAGTTTCAGCGCGGAGCCGGCGCTCCTGGCCATAAACACCTGCTCGATGGCGAGCTCCTGCGGACAGTGCTGCTCCACCAGCTCGGTCACGCTGTCGAAAATCACCTTGAGCCGCTCGGCCAGCTCCCCGTCGGGCAGCCTGATCACCCCGCTGGTGACATACTCGCTGCGTCCGGCCACGTAATTGATAATGCCGAAGCCGGTCTTCCTTGAACCGGGGTCGATCCCCAGGATAAGCGACATGAAATAGTCCGCGTGTGCCCCAAGGGACTATTATGTACAAATTTACAGCGTTGGTCAGTAGTCTTGCCCGATGCTCGGGCCCTCTTTTTTCGGTTCTTTACATAATGGGGTGGCGGTATAGGTTTGAGCCGGCATACATGATAGAGGGAGGCCGCCAACACTCAGAAAGCCAAGATATTCGTATTGGCGGCCTCCCTCTATCACGCCTGCCTCCTCTTTCCCACTGCCGGGGCATTTGTAACCCTTACCTTGTGCACTTCGTATGCCGGCGCGAGAGTGCCTGATGACTCCGCGCTCGAGATTGAACCCCTCCGGGGTACCCTCAGTTGGCCGGGAGCCCTGGAAAGCGGTCTCCCGGCTCTCCCTCGGTTCAATCCATACGCGCGGCGCCATCAGCCGCTCTCACACCTCCTACGCTGCAACGTGAAAAATGCTGTAGGGTGCGCTCCGCGCACCATTGAAAGGCCAATCCAGAAAAGTACGCCAGCGGTCCAATAGCTTGCTCATTGGTAGGTCGGCCACCGGGGTGTAGCGCAGCGGAATATTTCAGGAGGCTGCCGAGGTCGACACTGAGACCTTAGGCTCAGGGGCGGCCTCGGGAAGCCCGGAAGGCCAGCCGACATTCCGCGCGGTACGCCCTGGTGGCCGACCGGGACTCTACTCTGAAGATGCTTGGTCCTCTACCGGGTCGGCACGTTAGTGCGGGACCGAGGGAGAAGCGTCCTAAGGGTGACTATCTTGGCCTTCGGAACCCTCAGGGCGCTTCTCCCTCGGTCCGTGGCACAAATCACCAAACTGAATACGGCCCGGTTATACCGAAATTAGAGAGAAGCAAGAACCTCGTCGGGAATGTCGACATTGGTGTAGACGTTCTGGACGTCATCGAGGTCTTCCAGGGCGTCGACCAGGCCCATGAGTTTTTCGGCGCCACCGGCATCCACTGGCACAGTGGTTGAGGCGATCATCGTCACCTCACCCCCTTCAGGAGAAAGCCCCGCCTCTTCAAGTGCCTCTTTGACAGCCCCGAAATCCTCCCACGCCGTGGTCACATCCACCGAGCCGTCGTCATTGGCCTCGATATCCTCCGCGCCCGCGTCAAGAGCCGCATCCATCAGCTGGTCTTCATCGACACCCGGGGCGAAAGAGAGCTGGCCCTTGCGGGTGAAGAGGTAGGCCACCGAGCCGTCTGTGCCCAGGTTGCCGCCGCGCTTGGAGAAGGCGTGGCGCACTTCAGCCACCGTGCGGTTGCGGTTGTCAGTCATGACCTCAACCAGGACAGCGATACCGCCGGGAGCGTAGCCCTCGTAGGTCAGCTCCTCCATGTCGTCGGCTTCACTGGTGCCGGCGCCGCGGGCGATGGCGCGGTCGATGGTGTCGCGGGTCATATTGGCGTCCAGGGCCTTGTCCACTGCCGCGCGCAGGCGGGGGTTGTCTTCAGGGGCGGGACCGCCCTGCTTGGCGGCTACCACCAGTTCCCGGATAAGCTTGGTGAACATCTTGCCGCGCTTGGCATCCTGGGCCGCCTTGCGGTGCTTGATATTGGCCCATTTACTGTGACCCGCCATTGAAGTCTTCCTTCTTTATATATGTACAGTTTGTTTTGTCAGGGTCCAACCACCACTTCCTTGGTCTGGCGCAGGCGGATGTGCAGGTCCCGCAGCTGCTCGGTGTTCACGTCACCCGGGGCATCGGTCATCACGCAGTGTGCCGTCTGGGTCTTGGGGAAGGCGATGACGTCGCGGATGGAGTGGGCGCCGGTCATCAGCATGACCAGGCGGTCCAGACCGAAGGCCAGGCCGGCGTGGGGCGGTGCGCCGTACTGCAGGGCGTCGAGCAGGAAGCCGAATTTCTCCCGGGCCTCCTCCTCGTCGATCTTAAGGATGCGGAACACCGCCTCCTGCATGTCGCGCTGGTGGATACGGACACTGCCGCCCCCCAGCTCACAGCCATTCAACACCATGTCGTAGGCCCGGGACGGCGCCTCGCCTGGATTGGCCACCAGTTCGTCCACACTACAGGCGGGGGCGGTGAAGGGGTGATGCAGGGGGGTCCACTCGCCGTTGCCGTCGTCCTCGAACATGGGGAAGTCCACCACCCACAGGGGCGTCCAGCTGTCGCCGACCATGTCCAGTTGTTCCGCCACCTTGATGCGCAGGGCCCCCAGGGCCTCGTTGACGATGTGCGCCTGGTCGGCACCGAAGAAGATAATGTCGCCATTGGCGGCGCCAAGGCGCTCGATCATCTGGGCGACGACCTCGTCGGGCATGAATTTCAGGATCGGCGACTGCAGTCCCTCAACACCGGCCTCGACATCATTGACCTTGATCCAGGCCAGGCCCTTGGCACCGTAAATGGACACGTATTTGGTGTAGTCGTCGATCTCCTTGCGGCTGATAATTGCGCCGCCGGGTACCCGCAGTGCCGCCACCCGTCCCGCCGGGTCATCGGCGGGACCGCGGAATACCTTGAACTCCACCTGCTGCATCAGGTCGTCGACACTGACCAGTTCCAGCGGGATCCGCAGGTCGGGCTTGTCCGATCCGTAACGCTCCATGGCCTCGGCGTGGGGCATGCGCGGGAACTCGGGCAGCTCGATACCCAGCACGGACAGGAACAGCTCACGAATCATGCGCTCGGTGATACCCATGACCTCTTCCTCGTCCAGAAAGGCGGCCTCGATATCGATCTGGGTAAATTCGGGCTGCCGGTCGGCCCGCAGGTCCTCATCGCGGAAGCACTTGGCGATCTGGTAGTAGCGGTCGAAGCCAGACACCATCAACAGCTGCTTGAACAACTGGGGTGACTGGGGCAGTGCAAAAAACTGGCCCGGGTGGGTGCGGCTGGGCACCAGGTAATCCCGGGCACCCTCCGGGGTGGCACGGGTCAGGATCGGGGTCTCGATATCCAGGAAGCCCTCCCCGTCGAGGAAGTTGCGCACTGCGGTGGTGATTTTCGAACGCATGATCAGGCGATCCTGCATTTCGTGACGGCGCAGGTCCATGTAGCGATACTGGAGGCGCACCTCCTCGCCAACCGCGGTGTACTCGTCAAGCTGGAACGGGGGCGTCGCGGCGGTATTGAGGATCTCCAGTTCTTTGCCCAGCACCTCGACCTCCCCGGTGGCCATGGCCGGATTGACGGTGCCCTCCCCCCGGGCGCGCACGCGACCGGTGATACACAGCACGTATTCCGAACGCACACGGTCAGCCCGCTGAAAGTGCTCCTCGGTGTCGGGATCGAACACCACCTGGACCACCCCTTCCCGGTCGCGCATATCGAGGAAGATGACACCCCCGTGGTCCCGACGGCGGTCTACCCACCCGTAGAGGGTGACCGTCTCGTCGATGTGTCCTGTTCGCAGGGCGCCACAATAATGACTGCGCATAGTCTGGATTCCGTCTGGTTTGGCTGGACGGCCCTTGCGGGCCGGTATCAGGCTGTTTTCTTGCTCTCGCTGGCCTTGGTAGTGGTACTCGTACCCGTACTGGCACTATCCGACTTGTCGCTGCCGGAAGACGCAGGCTTTTCGCCGCCGCCCGAGAGGTTCTTCTTGTCACCGGTCTTGAAGTCGGTTTCGTACCAGCCACCCCCCTTGAGGCGGAAAGCAGCCGCGGAAACCTTCTTCTTCAGGCTCGCTTCCCCACACGCGGGACAGTCCTGGAGCGGGGCGTCACTGATTTTCTGCAAAACCTCCATCTCCTTGGCGCAGGCTTTGCACTGATACTCATATATCGGCATGGTTTATACCCACCAACTGATCAACACATAGTAGAGAGAAAAAACGAGGCGCGAATTTTACCCCAAGCGGGGGGAGAGGCCAAGCGTGACAGCCTGCCAAATCGAGGGGCGACAAAGCCCTGCACCTGGGGGTGCCGGGAGGAGTTGTGGTGCCATCCCGCGCCGACTGGGCGCGGGATGGCGGAATACGGCCCTTAGGAGGCGGCGAATTCCTTCATTTTCTTCAAGGGACGAACCTTGACAGCAACGCTGGCAGGCTTGGCCTTGAACATGGTCTCTTCACCGGTGAAGGGATTGATGCCCTTGCGCGCTTTGCGGGCAGGCTTCTTCACAGTGGTGATCTTCATCAGACCCGGCAGTGTGAACTCACCGACCGAGCGTTTCTTGATGCTGCGCTCAATCAGCATTTCCATCTCACCCATCACGTCGGCCACCTGCTTCTTGCTGAGGCCGGTGCTGTCGGCGATGCTGCCAACGATCTGGCTCTTGGTCATCTTCGCCTTCAGCGCGGGTGCCGCCTTCTTGGCTGGAGCCGCCTTTTTCTTGGCCGGGGCCTTCTTCCTGGCCGGAGCCTTTTTCTTCGCTGCTTTCTTGGCCGGAGCCTTTTTCTTCGCCGCTGCTTTTCTAGTAGCCATACTTATTTTTCAACCTTCCCTAATAGTGTTGGAATCATGTCTGACCCGGACTGCCCGCTTCCCCAAAAACGCGGAAAACCACGCCGCCACAAGGCACGAATAAATGTATAAAGCATGAAACGCTGTAATACAAGTGTTTTTCGGCCTCGAGGGAAAAAAAACCCTATTTTTTCAGTGCCTGGGGGATTTCGTGGGTGGATTTAATGCTTGATTGCGAAATGATGGTGCGAAATACCCGATAAAAAGGGGCGCTGTACGCTCAGTGCGTTCGCACGTAAACTGGTCGCCCTGTTTTTTGCCACCCAAACCGGACAGATTGATGCGTACCAGCAATTTCCTGATTGCCACCCAGAAAGAGACCCCCGCCGACGCCGAAGTGATCAGCCATCAGTTGATGCTGCGCGCCGGGTTGATCCGCAAGCTGGCCTCTGGCCTCTACACCTGGCTGCCACTGGGACTGCGCGTGCTGCGCAAGGTAGAAAACATCGTGCGTGAGGAAATGGATCGCTCCGGTGCCCAGGAGGTCAGCATGCCGGTGGTGCAGCCGGCAGAGCTGTGGCAGGAATCAGGGCGCTGGGAACAGTACGGCCCGGAACTGCTCCGCATCCAGGACCGGCACCAGCGGGATTTCTGCCTGGGCCCCACCCACGAGGAGGTCATCACCGACCTGTTCCGCAACGAGGTCAAGAGTTACAAACAACTGCCGATCAACCTGTACCAGATCCAGACCAAGGTACGGGATGAAATCCGCCCGCGCTTCGGCATCATGCGCTCGCGGGAGTTCCTGATGAAGGACGCCTACTCATTCCACCTGGACCAGGCTTCCCTGGAACAGACCTACCAGGTAATGCACGACGCCTACTGTCGCATATTTACCCGCCTGGGACTGGATTTCAGGCCGGTAATCGCCGATACCGGCAGTATCGGCGGCAGCGGGTCCCACGAATTCCACGTGCTGGCGAATTCCGGCGAGGACGATATCGCCTTCAGCGACAGCAGCGACTACGCCGCCAACGTGGAAATGGCGGAAGCCCTGGCACCGGCAGGGGAGCGCAACAAACCCACCGCAGAACCGGAAGAAGTGGCCACACCGGGAGTGAAAACCATCGAGGAGCTGGCTGAGTTCCTGGATATCGATGCCGCTACCACGGTCAAAACCCTGGTAGTCCACGGCGAACAGGAAGGCAGCCTGGTCGCTTTGGTGCTGCGTGGCGACCACCAGCTGAACGCCATCAAGGCGGAAAAACTTCCCGGGGTAGCCTGCCCGCTGCAGATGGCGGAAGAGGACACGGTACGCAAGACATCGGGTGCCGGTTTCGGTTCGCTGGGCCCGGTGGGTCTGGAGATTCCGGTAATCGTCGATCGCAGCGCCGCCCACCTGGCGGACTTCACCTGTGGCGCCAACCGCGACGACCAACACCTCACCGGGGTCAACTGGGAGCGCGACTGCCCACTGGAGCAGGTGGAAGACCTGCGAGAAGTAGTCGAGGGAGACCCCAGTCCCGACGGTCATGGACAGTTGCAGATAAAGCGCGGCATCGAGGTGGGCCACATATTCCAGCTCGGCACCAAGTACAGTGAAGCCATGGAGGCGAAGGTCCTGGACGAAAACGGCAAAAATATCACCGTGACAATGGGGTGTTACGGTATCGGCGTAAGCCGCATTGTCGCCGCCGCCATCGAGCAGAATCACGATGACAGGGGCATCATCTGGCCCGACGCGATGGCGCCTTTCCAGCTGGCCATCGTGCCCCTGAACATGCAGAAATCCGAAGCGGTGGCAGAGTGCGCTGAACAACTCTACCGGCAACTGCAGGAAGCGGGCGTGGATGTACTGCTCGACGATCGCAACGAGCGCCCGGGTGTAAAATTTGCTGACATGGAACTGACCGGCATACCCCATCGCATCGTCATCGGCGATCGCGCCGTGGCCGAGGACAACATCGAGTACAAGGGCCGGCGAGACGAGGACGCGCGCCTGGTACCCCGGAGCGAGATCGTGAATTTCCTGCTGGGCCAGCTGGCCTGAACAGCCTGTTGCAGTGGTGCGAGAGCGTGTCCGTGGCCATTCGCAAGCTCAACTTTATCCTGCTGTTACTGGCCAGCACCCTGGTGCAGGCACAACCCGCGGACGAACAGGAGAGGGAGGAACTACGGGCCTTCCTGGAGAAGACCATCCACGGTGCCGACAGCTTCGCCGACCGCTTCGACGCCGAGGTGTGGCTGGTGGACATGTCCGGGCGCCTGATCCGATACGTCAAGGATCCGCAGCAGCGCCTTGAATTGTTGCGCGCCATCCACGCCAGCGCCACCGAAGCAGGCCTGCCACCGGAGCTGGTGCTGGCGGTGATTGAGGTGGAAAGCCACTTCGACCGCTTCGCGATATCAAGGGTGGGTGCCCAGGGTATGATGCAGGTCATGCCCTTCTGGAAGGACGAGATCGGCCGACCGGATGACAACCTCACCATCAACGCCACCAACCTGGAATACGGTTGTCGCATCCTGCAGTTTTACCTGCAGCGGGAGAAGGGCCACCTGCACCGGGCACTGGCCCGCTACAATGGCAGCGTCGGCAGTCGCGTCTACAGCGACAAGGTCTACCGGGCCTGGCGCTACCACTGGCGCACCGAACCCCTGGACTGGCAAGACTAGCGTAGCGCGGCTACCGTAGCGCGGCTACCGTAGCGCGGCTACCGTAGCGCGGCTACCGTAGCGCGGCTACCGTAGCGCGGCTACCGTAGCGCGGCTACCGGTAAGAACCCGGGGACTGTCCGGTCCACTTCTTGAAGGAGCGGTGGAAGGCACTGGGATCGGAAAAGCCGACCATTTCCGCGACTTCACTGACGGTCATCCCATCCCTGCTGAGCATGGAGATGGCCACGTCCCGCCGGGCGTTGTCCTTGATACGCTGGTAGGAGGTACCCTCCTTTTCCAGGCGTCTGCGCAGGGTGCGGGCGGACATGTTCAGCAGTCCGGTCAACTCCTCGAAGCTGGGCATCTCCTCGCGAAAATCCTCACCGAGGATCTCCCGTATCCGGTGAGTGATACTGAGGGTGCTGGCCTGGGGTTCGATCACGATGTGGTAGGGGGCCAGTTTCAGGAACTCCGCCAGGTCTGCCTCGTTGCGGATCAGCTCGGCTTCCAGGTGGCGGGCACTGAAGGTCACCGAGTTGACCTCCTGGTCGTAACTGACGGGACAGGGAAAGAAATGGCGGATACCTGCCAGGAATTCCGGCTGCGGACCAGCGCTGCCGGCAGCACTGATGTCGATGTGTTGCCCGATCAACCAGCCGCAGAACCGCATCCACATGGCCAGGTTGCATAACACACTATGCTGGACTTCCGGGGGGTCGTCGCTGCTCAGGTAGGTGAGCGTGGCTTCCTTGTTCTCCTCATCGACCAGCAGGTCGTTGATCACGGTAGCGCCGTGGCGCACCCGGCAGCAGGCATTGAACTCGATGCCACGGCGCATGGCCGCTGCCAGGGTAGAGCTGTTGATCATGCTGAGGGCGATCAGGCGGGTGGTTCCCACCGGCGTCTGGACATCGGGCATGACACCGCCGGACTCGTCCCCCAACTCGCGGAACAGCTCCACGCACAAACGGCTGTACTGCTCCCTGGACACGAATACAGTCTGCGCGTCCTGGCGCAGGGGATCGAAGGGAAACCGGGCGGCGCGCAGTATCGCCTGCACGTCACGGTTGTAGGCCCTGGCCTGGACCAGCAGCGCCCGGGTGAACTCCATCGGCACCGCTTCGTTGTAGAGTTCCGAATTGTGTGTCAGTTTCGGCAAGCTTCCGCCTTTACTGCGACAGGATGGGAACCGGGATTATAGCCCGAACCCGCCGCGGGGCTGAACAGGCTTCGGTATCGCCAAAATTACCCGTTAATCGTGTTTGACATCCCTCTCCCACCTGCCCACTATTGCAGCTGGGGACTAGCGGATATAACAATGACCGCAGCACATGACTGATATAAACCAACTCAGCCGCTGGAATCGCGATATTTCCAGGGCCATCGCCGCGCTGGGAACCGAGCATTTCTTTCCCGCCCTGGTCGAGGCAATCAACGGCCAGGTCAAAGTGGACTATCCACAGGTCTGGCTCTACCACCGGGACCTGCCACCGCGGGTGCTGTACCACGAAATTCCCTCGGATGCCGTCCCCAGCCAGATCGACGAGTACCTGGAGGGCCCCTACCGGGAAGACCCCTTCTACCAGGCCTCCATGAACCAGCCCCGGGCCAAGATCTACCGCCTGTCCCGGGTGACCATGGGCAAGCTGGAACAATCGAGCTACTACCGGGAATACTACGCCGATACGGGCACCTGCGACGAGGCCATCTACCTGGCAAAGCTGCACGGGGGCAATGTCATCAACCTCAGCATGATGCGCCTGCCGGAGCACGGGGAGTTCTCGGAACGGGAATACGAATGCCTCTACCTGCTGGCGGAGCCGGTGTCGGAACTGATCAAGTCGCACAGTGAGCACGACGATTTCGCAGTAACGCACCTGATTCAGCCGGGTATCGACCACCAGATCGACCTGGCGTTCCGCACTTTCGGCGAATCCCTGCTTTCGCCACGGGAGAAGGATGTGCTGGAGATGATGCTGCGGGGTTACAGCACGGACTCTTCGGCGGACAAACTGGGCATCGCCCTGGAAACGGTCCGCCGCCACCGCAAGAGTATCTACCGCAAGCTGGACGTCTGCTCCCAGACTGACCTGTTCTCCCTGTTCCTCAACTCCATGTCCTGCCTGGGTGAAGCCGGTGGGGAGGATCCTCTCAGCATATATATGTCCCCGCGTTAATATTTCTTTCAATCTCGCTCCGCCTGGACGAGTTCACGGCGTGTCCTGAACCATAAACTGACTTCAAAGGCCGTAAGTCGAAGTGGGAAAAAACGAGTAATAGCTAACTGCCCCACATAGGGTATTGTGC
>JAACFI010000050.1 GCA_009937575.1 Haliea sp. | reverse complement strand
CAGGGCATGTTCGAGCGTCTGCGGGAGGCCCAGGAAGGGCGCATCATAGGCCCCCAGTTGCTGCTGGACGACATGGCCATGGGGCTGGCGGGCCTGTTGCTTATCATTCCGGGGATGATCACTGATATCTCGGCGCTGCTGGTAATGATCGGCCCGTTGCGCCGGCGCCTGGCGAACTGGATCTTCGGTCCCCAGCCGGAGCCCTACGCACCCCGGCGGGATGATTCCAGTCATATCACCATCGAGGGCAATTATCGTCGCGTCGATGACGATGAAGAAGCCTAAGCCTCTGATAATTAAGTAATAATTGTTATATTCCCGGCTGTGCGAGCAGCTGTCGCCCGGTCTTGACTCTCCGCCGATCGTGGCTAGAATTAGCACTCTCTTGAAAAGAGTGCTAATTGGGCCTTGAATTCCATTTTCACGCCCCAATAGACCAAGCTAGCCCCCCATTGGGGGTCCCGATAACAGTGAAACTTTGGAGAGATACACAGATGAATATTCGTCCGTTGTATGACCGTGTGGTCATTCGTCGCAAGGAAGAAGAAGAAACCAGCGCCGGTGGCATCGTATTGCCCGGTTCCGCCAAGGAAAAGCCCAACCAGGGTGAAGTTGTGGCCGTTGGCGAAGGCAAGATCCTGGATAACGGTGACCTGCGCCCCCTGGCAGTCAAGGTTGGCGACACTGTCGTTTTCGGCCAGTACGCGGGCAGCAACACCATCGAGGTGGACGGTGAAGAGCTGGTCATCATGGGTGAAAGCGAAATTTACGCCGTCGTCGAGTGATTCCGACGCCGCAAAACAACACATAGACGAACAGATATTTAAGGATTCAAATCATGGCTAAAGATGTATATTTCGGCGAAGACGCTCGCAGTCACATGCTCAAGGGTGTGAACATCCTGGCGGACGCGGTCAAGACCACCCTGGGCCCCAAGGGCCGTAACGCGATCCTGGACAAGTCCTTCGGGGCTCCCACCGTCACCAAGGACGGCGTGTCCGTGGCCAAGGAAATCGAGCTGGAGAACAAGTTCGAAAACATGGGCGCGCAGATGGTCAAGGAAGTGGCCTCCCAGGCCTCCGACCAGGCCGGCGATGGCACCACCACCGCGACCGTACTGGCCCAGTCCATCCTCAATGAGGGCCTCAAGTCCGTTGCCGCGGGCATGAATCCCATGGATCTCAAGCGCGGCATCGGCAAGGCGGTCGCCGCCGCGGTCGCGGAGATCGTGAAGATGTCCATTCCCTGTGAGGACAGCAAGGCCATCGCCCAGGTGGGCACCATCTCCGCCAACGCGGACGAGTCAGTCGGTGAAATCATCGCCGAAGCGATGGAGAAAGTGGGCAAGGAGGGTGTGATCACCGTCGAGGAGGGGTCAGGCCTGGAGAACGAACTGGAGGTCGTGGAGGGCATGCAGTTTGATCGCGGCTACCTGTCTCCCTACTTCATCAACAACCAGGACAGCATGAGCGTTGAGCAGGAAGAGCCCTACATCCTGCTGGTGGACAAGAAGATCTCCAATATCCGCGAGCTGCTGCCCCTGCTGGAACAGGTGGCCAAGGCCTCCCGCCCGCTGGTTATCGTGGCCGAGGATGTGGAAGGCGAGGCGCTGGCGACCCTGGTGGTTAACAACATGCGTGGCATCGTCAAGGTGGCCGCCTGTAAGGCGCCCGGCTTCGGCGACCGTCGCAAGGCCATGCTGCAGGATATCGCCATCCTGACCGGCGGTACCGTGATCTCCGAAGAAGTGGGCCTGGACCTGGAGTCCGCCTCCCTGGAGCACCTGGGCAGCGCCAAGCGTGTGACCATGGACAAGGACGACAGCACCATCATCGACGGTGCCGGCGACCACGACGCCATCACCGCCCGGGTCAACGAGATCCGCACCCAGATCGAAAACACCTCTTCCGATTACGATCGCGAGAAGCTGCAGGAGCGCGTGGCCAAGCTGGCCGGCGGTGTTGCGGTTCTCAAGGTCGGCGCCGCCACCGAGATCGAGATGAAGGAGAAGAAGGCCCTCGTCGAGGACGCCCTGCACGCCACCCGCGCTGCAGTGGAAGAGGGCGTGGTGGCCGGCGGTGGTGTCGCCCTGGTGCGCGCTGTCAATGCAATCGCCGACCTGAAGGGCTCCAACGAAGACCAGAACCACGGTATCGCGGCTGCGCTGCGCGCCATGGAAGGTCCCCTGCGCCAGATCGTCGCCAATGCCGGTGACGAGGCTTCTGTGGTGCTGGACAAGGTACGCCAGGGCGACGGTAACTTCGGTTACAACGCTGCTACCGGAGAGTACGGCGACATGATCGAGATGGGTATCCTGGATCCCGCCAAGGTCACTCGTACCGCACTGGAGGCCGCTGGTTCCGTGGCTGGCCTGATGATCACCACCGAGGTGATGGTGGCCGATGCGCCGGAAGACAGCGCTGCTGCGCCGGCGATGCCTGACATGGGTGGCATGGGCGGCATGGGTGGTATGATGTAAGCCTGCTCCCACCCAGAAAAACCCCGCCCCCTGGCGGGGTTTTTTGTTGCTGCAGGGTAAACGGTGCCCGCCGTGGTATATTGCCGGTCGAGGCTGACAGCTCACGCGCTTTCCCCCGTAACCGGCGGATGAACGATTTGCCATGTTGAACAGATTGAAAGATATCCTCGCGGGGCACTCCCGTGCGCCCGACCCATCTGAGCGCCCCGCGACTGGCAGCGAGCCGGATAGCGGCCAGCTGGATCCTTTCGAGGTGGGCCTTTGGGATGACATGAGTTCCGGCTGGTATCGCAACGAGCAGGATGAGATCTTCAAAGGCTTTCCTGTCGCCCCCAAGGATGTGGTACTTGATGTGGGTTGCGGGGATGGGGGCAGGAGCCTGTTCTGCGCCACCCGTGGATGTCACGTCATCTATTCCGATATCGACCCCGAGAAAGTCGTGCTGACCGCGGAGCGCCTGCGGGGCAGTGCCGCGCGCGAGCAGCAGGGCATCGTCAGTGATACCGACCCACTTCCCCTGGAGCCGGAGACGGTGAGCCGGGTGATTGCTACCGAGATCATCGAGCACGTGGAAGACCCCGGACGCTTCCTGGGAGAACTCGTTCGCGTGGGGAAACCGGGTGCACTCTACTTGTTGACGGTACCGGGAGACCTGGGTGAAAAGGCCCAGGTCGGCCTGGCGGCGCCACAGTATTTCCAGAAACCCAACCATATCCAGGTCATCAGCAGGCCGGAGTTCGAGGCCTTGATTGGCGATGCCGGCCTGGAGGTCGTCAGCTATTCGGAACACGGATTTTTCTGGACGCTGTGGTGGATGTTTTTCTGGAGTAGTGCCCAGCCCCAGGTCGGGCCGCCCTGGACGGATCTGCTCGATAGTTGGGCCAGAACCTGGGTGGCTCTGCGCGAAACGCCGCAGGGCCCAATGGTCAAGGACGCCCTGGACGCCATTCTTCCCAAATTCCAGGTGGTGGTGGCGCGCAAGCCCGATATCTGAAAGGGCCGATCGGCGTCGTAATGGCCCCGTCAAAGCTAACGGTGTACAATGCTGGCGCAGTTTACAACAACAAGGAGAGAGCAATGATTCTCGAATTCATTTTCAGGTGGGCGCATGTCCTGTTCGGTATTGTCTGGATCGGCATGCTTTACTATTTCAACTTCGTACAGACCGAATATTTTAAGGAAGCCGAGGCGGATGCCAAGGCGGACGCCGTGAAGAAACTGGCGCCGCGGGCCCTGTGGTGGTTCCGCTGGGGTGCCATGTTCACCTTCCTCACAGGCCTTTACCTGTTGCATTCGATCGGCGCTAGTACCAACCTGCTGGGCATGCCGGTCATCTGGGTGGGCGCCCTGGCGGGAACCCTGATGTTCCTCAACGTGTGGCTGATTATCTGGCCGAAACAGCAGGTGGTCCTCGGCCTGAAGGAGGGCGACGGTCCTTCCTCCGCCGCCAAGGCGGGCCTGGCGTCGCGTACCAACACGCTGTTCTCCGGCCCCATGCTGTTCGGCATGCTGGGCTCCAAGCACCTGTTCATCGCCGACGTCGGCGCCACCGGTTTCTGGGCCTGTGTGATCATCATCCTGGCCCTGGAGGCCAATGCCCTGTTCGGCAAGACCGGCCCGATGACCAGTGTCAGGGGTGTCATCCACTGCAGCCTGGGTCTGACTGCCCTGTTGTGGGTGCTGCTGGCTCTGCTTTAAGCCCATTGCCGCTTTCGGAAGCCGGGATTATTCCCGGCTTTTTTGTGCCCGTAATTTGGAGGTAAATGGTGCGCAGTGCGCACCCTACCTTAGATCGAAGTACCCGTAGGGTGCGCACTGCGCACCATTTTCTCCGACCACCTTTCCCCAATTTTTGATTCAGCTCCGCCTCGCCCTATGTATAATTGCCAAACCTTCTTTCGCCGCGCAGTTTCAGCATGTCCAACGACGATATCGACCACATCCCATCCATCGTTCCCACACGGGATGCCGCGCCGCAGCGCGCCGCTGGTAAGCCCCGCGGGAAAGGGGCCTCCGCTCGCAGTGCCTCACGGCCGCAGGGGGGGGCTAGCGGGGGTGGCAGTGGACTGCTGGCCCGCTTGTTCATCACCGTTTCCCTGGTAGTGGCGGCGGTCGCCTGTGCCTGGGCCTGGCAATTGCAGCAGCAACTGGATCGGGCTGGCTCCGAGATGGAGAGCTACGCCCGGCGAATTGGTGACCTGGAGGCGCGGCTGTCGGATACCGATGAGGGTATGAGCCAGAACGCAGCGGTGCAGGCGGCCAAGATCCGCGAGCTGGATACCGAGGTGCGCAAGCTCTGGGACAACGTCTGGAAAAAATCCAAGGAGCGCCTGGCAAAGCTGGAAGCCAGCAGTGCCAGTCAGGGTAAGAAAATCGCTGCCATGGAGAAGTCCGTCGCCTCTGCCCAGTCGCAGCTGAAGGGCGCGACGGGGGATATCGCCAAGTTGAAAAGTGTCGCCGGTGACCTGGAGCGACTGATGGCCAGCGCCAAGGCCAACCAGTCAGAGGTGGAGCGGGTCGCGGATACCCTGAACAGAATCAACCTCGACCTGGCCAAGCTCAGCAAGCGCGTACAGGCCAACGAGGAGTGGGTGGGCTCGATCAATGCCTTTCGCAAGCAGGTCAATGCCAGCCTGGCGGACTTGCAGAGCACCATCCGCAGCATGCAGGCACCCCCGGGAGCCTGATCGTCCCCGCGGCAATCGTCTGCCCGGGGGTGTATAATACCGCTCTTTTTCAGGACTCCCCGCTACAAGGACCAGGATCATGACCGTCATTCGCCAGGACGACTTCATCGACAGCGTCGCCGACGCCCTCCAGTTCATTTCCTACTACCACCCGGTGGATTTCGTCAAGGCTGTCTACGAGGCCTACGAGAAGGAGCAGAATCCCGCTGCGAAGGATGCCATGGCGCAGATCCTGATCAACTCCCGTATGTGCGCCGAGGGTCACCGCCCCATCTGCCAGGATACCGGCATCGTGACTGTGTTCCTCAAAATCGGTATGAACGTGCAGTGGGAGTCCACGATGTCGGTGGCGGATATGGTCAACGAGGGAGTGCGCCGCGCCTACACCCATCCCGATAACGTGCTGCGGGCCTCGATCCTGGAGGACCCGGCGGGCGCGCGCAAGAATACCCGGGACAATACCCCCGCGGTGATTCACTACGAAGTCGTGGAGGGCGACACGGTGGACGTTCAGGTGGCGGCCAAGGGCGGGGGCTCGGAAAACAAATCGAAGATGGTCATGCTCAATCCCTCAGACAGCATTGTCGACTGGGTGGTCAAGACCGTGCCCACGATGGGAGCGGGATGGTGCCCACCGGGGATGCTGGGCATCGGCATCGGCGGTACCGCCGAGAAGGCCGCGGTGCTGGCCAAGGAAGCGCTGATGGACCCCATCGATATCCACGACCTGCGCGAGCGCGGCCCCTCCAACAGGGTGGAAGAACTGCGACTGGAGATCATGGAGAAGGTCAATAAGCTGGGTATAGGCGCCCAGGGCCTGGGCGGCCTGACCACGGTGATGGACGTCAAGATCCGCGATTATCCAACCCACGCGGCCTCCCTGCCGGTGGCGATGATCCCCAACTGCGCTGCCACCCGCCACGCACACTTCGTGCTGGATGGCAGCGGGCCGGCCCTGCAGATCCCGCCGGATATCAACGACTGGCCGGACATTACCTGGGAGGTGGGCGAGGGCGTGCGCCGGGTGAACCTGGACACCGTCACTCCCGAGGAGGCCGCCGAGTGGCAGCCCGGGGATACCCTGTTATTGTCGGGCAAAATGCTCACGGGGAGGGATGCCGCCCACAAGAAGATGAAGGAACTGATCGAGAGCGGCGAGGGCCTGCCCGCGGAAGTCGATCTCAAAGGGCGTTTCATCTACTACGTGGGACCGGTAGATCCGGTGCGCGACGAGGTGATGGGCCCGGCGGGCCCCACCACCGCTACCCGTATGGACAAGTTCACCGATTTTGTGCTGGAGCACACTGGCCTGCTGGGCATGATCGGCAAGGCGGAGCGGGGACCCACCGGCGTCGAGGCGATCAAGAAGCACAAGGCGGTTTACCTGATGGCGGTGGGCGGTGCTGCTTACCTGGTATCCAAGGCCATTACCTCCGCCGAGGTCATCGCCTTTCCCGAACTGGGAATGGAGGCGATCTACGAGTTCGAGGTGAAGGATATGCCGGTAAGTGTGGCGGTGGATGCCCGCGGCACCTCGGTGCACGAGATCGGCCCGAAAATCTGGCAGCAGAAAATCGAAGAGCAGGCCATAGAAGTTGTCTGACCGGTGAGCGGTACCAGCTTCTACTGGCACGATTACGAAACCTTTGGCGCCGATCCCTCCCGGGATCGGCCTGTGCAGTTTGCCGGCCTGCGCACTGATGCGGAGCTGAACGTCGTCGGCGAGCCGCTGGTGATTTATTCCCGCCCCGCCGACGATTACCTGCCCCATCCCCAGGCCTGCCTGGTCACCGGCATCAGCCCCCAGCTCGCCCTGCAGCAGGGCGTGCCGGAGGCCGAGTTTATCCGGCAGATTCACGAGGAACTGGCCCTGCCCGGTACCTGTGGGGTGGGCTACAACTCCCTGCGATTCGATGACGAGGTGACCCGCTACACCCTGTACCGCAACTTCTACGATCCCTATGCCCGGGAGTGGCAGAACGGCAACTCCCGCTGGGACATCATCGACATGGTACGCGCCACCTGTGCCCTGCGCCCGGAAGGTATCGAGTGGCCCCTGCGTGAGGACGGCCTGCCCAGTTTCCGCCTGGAGGACCTGACCGCCGCCAACGCTATCAGCCACGAGGCCGCACATGATGCGCTGTCGGACGTACATGCCACTATCGCCCTGGCCAAGCTGGTCAGGCAGAAGCAGCCCCGCCTCTACGACTACGTGCTGAACAACCGGGACAAACGATCGGCCCAGGCGATGCTCGATGTCGCCAGCATGAAACCGGTACTGCACGTCTCGGGCATGTTCGGGGCCAGCCGCCACAATATTGCCCTGATTGTTCCCCTGGCGGTGCACCCGGTTAATCGCAACGAGGTCATCTGTTACGACCTGAGTGTAGACCCGCAGCCCTTGTTCGAGCTGGAACCGGATGAGTTGCAGCAACTGCTGTATACCCGTGGCGAGGATCTGCCAGAGGGCAGGGAACGTCCCGGGCTGAAATCGGTGCATATAAATCGCTGCCCTATCCTGGTTACCGCCAAGATGGCGGACGCTGTCACCGCCGAACGCCTGGGTATCAGTGGCGAATTGTGCCGGCGACACCTGGCTGCACTGCGCGAATTCCGCGCCACTGATAGCCAGGCATTTACCGCTAAAGTGCAGGCAGTTGTCAGCGGGCGCGCCTTCGAGGAGATCAGCGATCCGGATCGTATGCTCTACAGCGGCGGGTTCTTCTCCGATGCGGACAGGCGGACCATGGAGCGGGTGCGGGCCAGCTCACCGGAGAATCTCGCTACTGCAACTTTTCCCTTCGAGGATGCCCGCCTCCCCGAGATGCTGTTCCGCTACCGCGCCCGCAACTATCCCGACAGCCTGACGGGGGAGGAGCGGGCCCAGTGGGAGGAGTACCGATTCCAGCGGCTCACGGAGCCGGAAGCCGGGGGGAGCCTGTGTATGGAGGAATACCAGGGGATGCTGGAGGCGATGCTGGGGGAGGAATCCCTGGCTGCGGACCAGCGGACACTTTTGGAGCAATTGCTGGAGTATGGGGACAGCCTGTTGGCCTAGTAATACGCAGGGGGCGATGGTGCGCAGAGCGCACCCTACGGGGACTAACAATACACGGGGGCCGACGGTGCGCAGTGCGCACCCTACGGGTACTACGATCAAAGGTAGGGTGCGCATTGCGCACCATCCGGACTTTCTTTGGTATTACGCACATGGGCATGCTTTAGCCCCGTCCGTATAATGGCGTCAATGTAAACCGGGTACCCTGAGGGTGCCCGCCGGCAGGAGTAACACAGCGTGCAGTTTGCGGGTAGCCATATTCTCTCAGTCCACCAGTTCGAGCGCGCCGACGTGGAGCGTATCTTCACGGTGGCCGACCGCATGGAGCCCTATGCCCAACGCCGACGTATCACCCGGGTACTGGAAGGGGCGATCCTCGGCTCCATGTTCTTCGAACCCAGTACCCGCACCCGGGTAAGCTTCGGCAGCGCGTTCAACCTGCTGGGCGGCGAAGTGCGTGAGACAACGGGCTTCGAGAGTACCGCCATCGCCAAGGGCGAATCCCTGTACGACACCGCCCGGGTGTTGAGCGGCTATTCCGACGTGATTGCCATGCGCCACCCGGCGGAGGGATCGGTGGGGGAATTCGCCGCCGCCAGCCGGGTACCGGTGATCAACGGTGGGGACGGCAGCAACGAGCACCCCAGCCAGGCCCTGCTGGACCTGTACACCATCAAGAGCGAAATAGCCGGCCGCGGGCGCGGCATCGACCAGTTGCGGATCGCCATGGTGGGCGACCTGCGCTACGGTCGCACGGTACATTCACTGTGCAAGCTGCTGTGCCTGTTCGACCAGCTGCAGGTCGTACTGGTCTCCCCCGGGGAGCTGCGTATGCCCGGGGAGATCGTCGAGCAGATGCGCCGGGCCGGACTCGAGGTCGTGGAGTCCGAACAACTGGAGGCCAGCATTGCCCACGTGGATATCGTCTACTCCACGCGCATACAGGAGGAGCGCTTCAGCACCCAGGAGGAGGCGGACCTCTATCGCGGCCGGTTCCGACTGAACCAGAGCATCTACACCCATCACTGCGAACCCAATACCGTGATCATGCACCCCCTGCCGCGGGATTCCCGGGACAATGCCCAGGAGCTGGACGACGACCTCAACGACAACCCCAACCTGGCGATTTTCCGCCAGGCCGATAACGGTGTACTGGTGCGTATGGCCCTGTTCGCGCTGATCCTGGATGTGGTCGATCAGGTGGACCAGCACGCCCGGGACGTCAACTGGTACACCGCGAGACGATTCTGATGGGCCCGGAACTCACATTCGGCGCACAGGACGTGCGGATTCTCGACACCGAGATCGCCTACGACGGGCATTTCACCCTGAGCAGGTTGACCCTGCAGCACCGCTGTTTCGGCGGTGGCTGGAGCCAGCCCCTGGTGCGGGAACTGTTTGAACGCGGAGATGCGGTGGGCGTACTGCCATACAACCCGGCGGACGACAGCCTGGTACTGATCGAGCAGTTCCGTCCCGGCGCCATGCGCGGCGACGACAGCCCCTGGATGCTGGAGTTGATCGCCGGTGTGGTGGAACCGGGTGAGCGAGACGAGGATGTGGTGCACCGGGAGGCCATGGAGGAAGCGGGCTGCGAGGTATCGGAACTGGTACCCATCGCCAGTATGCTGCCCAGCGCCGGCGCCTGCTCGGAACAGGTGCGACTGTTCTGTGGCAGGGTCACCAGGGCCGCCATCGGCGGTATCCACGGCCTGCAGGACGAGGGCGAGGACATCCTGGTTCACTCCGTTTCCCGCGCCGACGCCCTGCAGATGCTGGCGCAAGACCGCATTCCCAACGGTCATACCCTTATCGCCCTGCAGTGGCTGCAGATCCACGGCGATGCCCTGCGGGAGCGCTGGTGCTGAGGCCGCGCCCCGGCACGTGATCCCCCATGTCCCGTTCCAAGCCTGAATCCGGTCACGGCCTGCTGCGATCCAGCGCCCTGGTGGGCAGCATGACCATGCTGTCCCGGATACTGGGCCTGTTGCGGGACGTCGTCATCGCCGCTTTCGTCGGGGCCAGCGCCAACGCGGATGCGTTTTTCGTCGCCTTCAAGATTCCCAACTTTCTGCGCCGGTTGTTCGCCGAGGGTGCTTTTTCCCAGGCCTTTGTGCCGGTACTGGCGGATTACAAGGAGGAAGGTAGTGTCGCGGCGGTCAAGGGGCTGGTGGACCGGGTGGCGGGTATGCTGGGGGGGACCCTGTTGCTGCTGACGTCCCTGACCATCCTGGCCGCGCCGCTGGTAACTGCACTGTTCGCGCCGGGCTTCGTCAGCCAGCCCCACAAGTACCATCTCACCTCGGAGATGATCCGCATCACCTTTCCCTACCTGTTGCTGATCTCTATGACCGGTTTCTGCGGGGCGATACTCAACAGCTATGGCCGCTTCGCGGTGCCGGCCTTTACGCCGGTGTTCCTCAATCTGTCACTGATATTTGCCGCTACCGTGGCGGCACCCTGGTTCCAGGAGCCTGTGTTCGCCCTGGCCTGGGGGGTGTTCTTTGCCGGCGTGATCCAGTTGCTGTTCCAGCTGCCCTCCCTCTATCGGTTGGACCTGGTACCACGGCCGGTCTGGGACAGCCAGCACGAGGGTGTGCGCCGTATCCTCAAACTGATGGTGCCGGCACTGTTCGGGGTGTCGGTGAGCCAGATCAACCTGTTGCTGGACACGGTGCTGGCCTCTTTCCTGCCCACCGGCAGCGTGTCCTGGCTGTACTATTCCGATCGCCTGGCGGAACTGCCCCTGGGGGTGTTCGGTATCGCTATCGCCACGGTAATCCTGCCCAATCTTTCCGCCCACCGGGCTGCCGATCGTGAGGGTCACTTCAGTGTCACCCTCGACTGGGCCGTGCGCTCGGTGCTGCTGATAGGTGTGCCGGCGGCGGTGGCCCTGGTGATTCTGGCGCGGCCGATCCTGATTACCCTGTTCCAGTACGGTGCCCTGACGCCACAGGACGTGGACATGGCGGTCCTGAGCCTGCGGGCCTACAGCCTGGGCCTGGTGGCCTTCATGCTGGTCAAGGTGCTGGCGCCGGGCTATTACGCGCGCAAGGACACTGCCACACCGGTGAAGATCGGTATCATCGCCATGGTGGCGAACATGGTGTTGAACCTGTTGTTCGTCCTGCCACTCATGTATTTCTGGAATATCGGCCACCTGGGCCTGGCCCTGGCCACCAGCGTCGCCGCCTATATCAACGCGGGCCTGCTGTTGCGGGGGCTGGTACGCGACGGCGTCTACAGGATGCAGCCCCAGGTGGGACGCTACGTATTGCGCCTGCTGCTGGCCACCGTCGCTATGTCCCTGGCGGTTTCTGCCCTGGTGGCGGGGCCCGGCGAGTGGCTCGCGTGGCCCTGGCAGAAGCGTGCGCTGGAAATGGCGTTGATCTGCGGCGTGGGCGTGGGTGCATACCTGTTCGTCCATCTGCTGCTGGGGACCCGGCTGAGGCACTTACGGGCGCCATCGGGGGTGTAATCGACGCTGTTCGGGCGTCATATTCACCATTTCCAGCGGTGTCGGGGCCATAGGCTAGGGGACGCGATTTCGCTATACTTCCCCGTTTGGTTTGACCGGGCGCATCCCACGTTATGGAACTGATTCGCGGCCTGCACAATTTGCGGCCCAGACACCGCGGTTGTGTGGCGACCATCGGGGCCTTTGACGGGGTTCACCTGGGACACCAGGCAGTTATCCGGCACCTGCTGGATAAATCGCGGGATCTGGCACTGCCCTCGGCCATTATCGTGTTCGAGCCCCTGCCTCGGGAATACTTTTCCCCGATCAAGGCGCCGGCCAGGATCATGAGTTTCTGGGAAAAATGCCGTGCCCTGGAGGCACTGGGGGTAGACAAGGTATTGCGCATTCGCTTCAACGAGCGACTGCGGGAGATGTCGGCCCAGCAGTTCGTCGACCAGGTGTTGGTGGATGGGCTGGGGGTGCGCTACGTGGTACTGGGAGACGACTTCCGTTTCGGCAGCGATCGCCAGGGTGATTACCGGTTTATCCAGGAACAGGGAAAGCGCTACGGTTACGACGCGGGCCCGACGCCGACCTGTTCCATCGACGAGGAGCGGGTGAGCAGTACCCGCATCAGGGAGGCACTGGAGTCGGCGGATTTCCGGGAGGCGGAGCGCCTGCTGGGTCGCCCCTACAGTATCTCGGGCAAGGTGATTTACGGTCGCCAGCTGGGTAAGACTATCGGCACGCCCACCGCCAACCTGGAACTGCGCCGCCTGCGGGCACCTCTGTCCGGTGTGTATGCCGTGGAGGTGAGTGGTGGTGGCCTGGAGCGCGCCTGGGGCGTGGCCAATGTCGGCGTGCGGCCGACGGTGGATGACAGCATCAAGGCCAACCTCGAAGTGCACCTGCTGGACCGGGAGATCGAACTCTACGGCCAGCACATCGAGGTAATTTTCCGCCACAAACTGCGGGATGAACAGAAATTCGATTCAGTGGATGAACTGAAAGAGAACATTGCAAGGGATATCGAGAATACGCGGGCCTGGTTCAGCCGGAACTGATGTTGCAACGGATTTATGAGCGATTACAAAGACACATTGAATTTGCCGAAAACGGCCTTTCCCATGAAAGCCAGCCTGGCCCAGCGGGAACCCCAGCGCCTGAAGCAGTGGCAGGAAATGGGCCTGTACGAGAGGATCCGGGGGGAGAGTGCCGGCCGGCCGAAATTCATCCTGCACGACGGCCCGCCCTACGCCAACGGTGAGTTGCACCTGGGCCACGCGGTCAACAAGATTCTCAAGGATATCATCGTCAAGTCACGTACCCTGGCGGGTTTCGACGCGCCCTACGTACCCGGTTGGGACTGCCACGGCCTGCCCATCGAGCTCAACGTGGAAAAGAAGGTGGGCAAGCCGGGGGTCAAGATCAGTCCGGCGGAGTTCCGCAAAAAATGTCGCGAGTACGCGGCGCGCCAGGTAGACGGCCAGCGCGCCGAATTTATCCGCATGGGCGTGCTGGGTGACTGGTTCGATCCCTACCTCACCATGGATTTCCGTTTCGAGGCGAACATCGTGCGCGCGCTGTCGCGGATCGTCGACAACGGGCACCTGCACAAGGGATTCAAGCCGGTGCACTGGTGTACGGATTGCGGCTCGGCGCTGGCCGAGGCCGAAGTCGAATACAAGGACAAGCAGTCTCCGGCGATCGATGTGGCATTCGCGGCGGTGGATCCCCAGGCTTTCAATGCCGCCTGCGATGCTGACTACCCGGGCGAAATCGCCATCCCCATCTGGACTACCACCCCCTGGACCCTGCCGGCGAATATGGCCGTGAGCCTGCACCCGCAACTGGATTACGTGCTGGTGGAGGGAGACGGTCGCGCCCTGCTGCTGGCCGAGGAACTGGCCCGGGACTGTGCCCGTCGTTACGGCCTGGAAGAGTTGAAAGTACTGGGCCGCTGCAAGGGCGCAGATCTGGATAAGCAGATGCTGCAGCACTGTTACCTGGAGCGCCAGGTGCCGGTGATCCTGGGAGATCACGTCACCACCGAGGCCGGTACCGGTGCGGTTCACACCGCTCCCGCTCACGGCCAGGACGACTTCGTGGTGGGGGAGCAGTACGGCCTGCAAGTCTACAATCCGGTGGGCGGCAATGGCGTATACCTGCCGGAGACGGAACACTTCGCAGGCCAGTTCGTATTCAAGGCCAATGACAGCGTGATCGAGTTACTGCGCGAGCGCGGCGTGCTGCTGCACAACGAGCCCTACCAGCATTCCTACCCCCACTGCTGGCGCCACAAGACGCCCATCATCTTCCGCGCGACGCCCCAGTGGTTCGTCAGCATGCAGCAGAACGGCCTGCTCAGCGGGGCGCTGGAGGCGGTGGAGCAGGTGGAGTGGCTGCCTGAGTGGGGCAGGGCCCGTATCGACAGCATGCTGGGTAACCGACCTGACTGGTGTATCTCGCGGCAGCGGGCCTGGGGCGTGCCGATTGCCCTGTTTATTCACCGGGAGTCGGGGGAACTGCACCCGCGTACACCCGAGCTCATGGAGCAGGTTGCCCTGCGCATGGAACAGGCGGGTATCGACGCCTGGTTCGACCTGGATCCGGCGGATCTGCTGGGAGAGGAGGCGGAACACTACGACAAGGTCACCGACACCCTGGACGTGTGGTTCGATTCGGGCGTCACCCACGCCTGTGTACTGCGCCAGCGGGAAGGCCTGCAGGCACCGGCAGACATGTACCTGGAGGGTTCCGACCAGCACCGCGGCTGGTTCCAGTCCTCCCTGCTCACCAGTGTGGCCATCGACGGCGCGGCACCCTACAAGACGGTGCTGACCCACGGTTTCACCGTGGACAGCGACGGGCGCAAGATGTCCAAGTCTGTCGGCAATATTATCGCCCCGAAAACCGTGATGAACGACCTGGGCGCCGACATCCTGCGCCTGTGGGTCGCCGCTACCGATTATCGCGGTGAGCTGGCGGTCAGCGATGAGATCTTTAAGCGCACGGCGGATTCCTACCGCCGCATCCGCAATACCGCGCGCTTCCTGCTGTCCAATCTGAACGGCTTTGACCCGGCGACGGATGCCCTGCCCTTTGGCGATATGCTGTCCCTGGACCGCTGGGCGGTAGATCGTGCCGCGCAACTGCAGGAGGAGCTCGATCTCGCTTACGGGGCCTACCAGTTTCACCAGATCTACCAGAAGCTGCACAATTTCTGTGCCAACGACCTGGGGGGCTTCTACCTGGATGTGATCAAGGACCGCCAGTACACCACCCGCTCAGACAGTGTTGCGCGGCGCTCTGCCCAGACCGCCATGTACCATATCGGTGAGGCCCTGGTGCGCTGGATCGCTCCCATACTCAGTTTCACCGCCGAGGAAATCTGGGAGAACCTGCCGGGTGAACGCCTTGAATCGGTATTCTTCGCCCAGTGGTACCAGGGGCTGGAGAGCCTGCCGGAGCACGAGCCAATGGGCCGTGCATACTGGCAGGAGGTCATGGCCGTACGCAGCGCGGTGAACCGTGAGATGGAGTCCCGCAGGGCAGATGGACAACTGCGCGGTTCCCTGGATGCGGAGGTGGTCCTGTACTGCGAACCGCAGTTGCAGCAGAAACTTGAGGCCCTGGGCGACGAGCTGCGTTTCGTGCTGATCAGCTCCGCCGCCGCCCTGGCGCCGCTGGAGTCCGCTGGCGAGGACGCAGCGGAAACCGAGGTGCCGGGCCTGAAACTGCAGGTGAGCGTGTCCGCTGAGGAGAAGTGCGAGCGTTGCTGGCATCGCAGGCCGGAGGTCGGCAGCGTCGAGGCGCACCCCACCCTGTGCGGGCGCTGTGTGGAAAATGTCGACGGCAGCGGCGAGCAGCGGCATTTTGCGTAACGGAATTTATGCCCTGCGCTGGTATGTCCTGGCGTTGGCGGTCATCCTGCTTGACCAGTTGACCAAGGGGCTGGCCAGCAGCGCCCTGGAATACGGGCGACCACAGCCGGTGTTTTCATGGTTCAACCTGACCCTGCAACACAATACCGGCGCCGCCTTCAGCTTCCTCAGTGGCGCCGGCGGCTGGCAGCGTTATTTTTTCAGTGGGATCGCGGTGGTCATCAGTGTGGCGCTGGTGATCTGGCTGTACCGGCTGCCGGCAAAGCAGTGGTTGCTGGCACTCTCCCTGGGGCTGATCCTCGGGGGTGCGCTGGGGAACCTGTGGGACCGCCTGGTACTGGGTTACGTGGTTGATTTTATTTCCGTGCACTACCAGGGCTGGTATTTCCCGGCCTTCAATATTGCCGATTCGGCGATCACCGTGGGTGCCGGGTGTATGCTGCTGGACAGTTTTTTGTCCCGCGGTGACGACAGCGGGTGACGGTCGGGCACACCTTAGACACAAAGGATAGAGCGTAGCGAATGAACACAGTCAATGTCCCCGTCAGCGAGGGCACCCGGGTCTACCTGAACTTCTCCATCAGCCTGGAGGACGGTTCCGAGGTGGACAGCAATTTTGGCGGCGACCCGGTGGATTTCGTGATAGGGGATGGCAGCCTGCTGCCCGGTTTCGAGCGGCGGATTTTCGGTATGTCCGCCGGGGATCGCCAGATGTTCACGGTGGCGCCGGAAGACGCCTTTGGCCAGCCCAACGACAACAACGTGCAGTACCTGCCCCGGGGCCAGTTCGACGAGGATGTGGAACTGGAAATCGGCCTGGTGTTCTCCTTTGCCGACGCCAGCGGCGGCGAGCTGCCCGGCATGGTCATCGCCTACGACGAGGATGAGGTGACGGTGGACTTCAATCACCCCCTGTCAGGGCGTACAATCCTGTTTGACGTGCTGGTACACCGGGTGGAACCGGCGGAGTTGCACTAGTGGATATACACCTGGCCAATCCCCGGGGCTTTTGCGCCGGGGTGGACCGCGCAATCGATATCGTCAACCGCGCGCTGGACGTGTTCGGTGCGCCGATCTACGTGCGCCACGAGGTGGTGCACAACAAGTTCGTGGTGGAGGACCTGCGGGAGCGGGGCGCCGTGTTCGTCGACGAGTTGCACGAGGTGCCCGACGACTGCATTGTCATCTTCAGTGCCCATGGTGTCTCCCAGGCTGTGCGCAGGGAGGCGGACCGGCGCGGACTGAGGGTATTCGACGCCACCTGCCCGCTGGTGACCAAGGTGCACATGGAGGTGGCCCGTTACAGTAGCGAGGGTCGCGAATGCATCCTGATCGGCCACCGGGGGCACCCCGAGGTGGAGGGCACCATGGGCCAGTACGATCACAGTGCGGGCGGGGCGATCTACCTGGTGGAGGACGAGGCCCAGGCCGCCGAGCTGGAGGTTCGCGATCCGGAAAATCTTTCCTACGTCACCCAGACCACCCTGTCCATGGACGATACTGCCCGGGTCATCGAGACCTTGCGGGTTCACTTTCCCCTTATTCAGGGGCCTCGCAAGGATGATATCTGTTACGCCACCCAGAACCGACAGGACGCGGTAAAGAAGCTGGCCGCCGATTGTGACCTGGTACTGGTGGTGGGTTCACCCAACAGCTCCAATTCCAACCGCCTGCGGGAGTTGGCGGCGCGCATGGGCGCCGAGGCCCACCTGCTCGACGGAGCCGATGATATCGATCCCGCCTGGTTGCAGGGGAAATCCCGAATCGGTGTGACAGCAGGCGCGTCCGCCCCGGAGGTCCTGGTGCAGGAAGTGATCGATGGGCTCTGCGCACTCGGGGCTGACGCCCCCATCGAGGTGGCGGGCCGCCCGGAAAACGTGACCTTTTCCCTGCCCAGGGAACTGCGCATCGACGCCACCAATCTGTAGGGGTCCTCCCCTCCAGGCATCCCTTCCAGTCAAAATCCGGCAGATCGCGCCATTTAATGGCGTGTGCCCGGCGAGTGCCTAAGCTACATCCCCAGTGTGGAGGTGTGCCGTGGACAGGATGTCGCTACGGGCCCCCTCAGCGGGGCTCACCCTGATGGAACTGATGATCGTGCTGGCGCTGGTCGCGCTGCTGTTGGGTCTCGGCGTGCCGTCAATGCAGAAACTGCTGCACGGGAACCGGCTGCGGGCGGAGGCCCATCGCCTGCTGGCCGCGATCAATATGACCCGCAGTGAGGCGGTATTGAGAAACGGCCCGGTCAGCATGTGCCCGTCGGCGATGGCGCGAACCGGCAGGGCCGAGTGCAGCGGGGTATACGCCCAGGGTTGGATCGTTTTCTCCAATGCTGACAGGGACCGGGTGATCGATCCGGGCATCGACGAAGTGCTGCAGGTGTTCGAGGCTCTTCCCCCTGGGTACAGCCTGACCAATCGCAGCGGTACCCGCGAGCTCAGCGACCTGATCAGCTACCTGCCGGACGGCTCTTCCCGTAAAAACCGCTCCCTGGTGATCTGCTCGCCGCCGCAGGTGCCGGTTGATTCGCTGAGTATCGTCATCAATATCGTGGGCAGGCCGCGCCTGGCGAAGGACTGGGGACAATGTGCACGGGGCTGACTGGCGCGGGTGAGCGGGACCCTGGCCGGCCCGGACAGCGGGGCGTGGGAATGATCGAGGTGATGGTTGCCCTGCTGGTATTTTCTACCGCCATGACCGGGATGTTGGCAACCCAGCTGGCTGGCAAACAGTCTGCGGCCGAGGCCCTGCAGCGATCCACTGC
>JAACFI010000324.1 GCA_009937575.1 Haliea sp. | reverse complement strand
GGAAAACTGGTCAACCCCGCCGGATCAGCTGCGCGCCGGCGAGTCAGCGACCCGCACCATCACCATCAAGGGCGAGGGGCTGCAGGGAGCGCAACTGCCGCCGGTCCTGTTCCCCGTCGCCGAAGGTCTCAAGTATTATCCCGACCAACCGGTGATCGGTGACTCCGAGGTCAGCAGTGGCCTGCTGGGCAGCCGCCAGGACAGCGCGGCGCTGGTCTCGACCCGCGAGGGGAACTGGACCATACCGGAGATCCGTATTCCCTGGTGGGACACCGAAAAGCGGGAGCTTCGCTACGCGGTCCTGCCCCAACGGGTGATAGCAGTCGCGGCCGCTGATCCGGCCGTAATCTTATCGCCGCCTCCCCTGACCGTGCCGGATGCGGCGACACAGACCATCGCCCTCACCCCGGCCCGGGACGGCAGCAGTGACATTCTTGTCTGGCAGCTGGTCGCGGCCATGAGCATCGCGGCCTGGTTGCTGACCCTTTACCTGCTGTGGCGGAGCCGGCGGGGTGCCGGGGCTGAAAAAAGTGTCCTGGAGGAAAACCCCTCGGAACAACATGCTTTCAAACAACTGCTGGCCGCCTGTGCCAGCGGTAGTGGGGTAAACGCCAGGGAATCGATCGTCTGCTGGGCAGCGGCGCTGCACCCTGACCGTGGGATCGTGTCGCTGGGACAGGTAGAGGCCCTGTTCGATGACGCCTCACTGAGTACTGAATTGAAATCCCTCGATACCAGCCTTTACAGCCGTTCGCGGGGAACCTGGGACGGTGCGGTCCTGGCGGAAACGGTACGGCGCCTGCGCAGGGTGCAGCGCCAAAGTGATCGGGGCAAAGGCGTCAAGCTGGAACTTTACCCTGCCTGAGGCAAACCCGATCGCCAGAGTTACTTGGCTGGCATCACCGTGGCCGCGTCCAGGCGAATAGTGCGTCCGTTCATGTAGCTGTTTTCCACCAGGAAGGTGCAGCAGTGGGCGAACTCTTCCATGTGCCCCGGGCGCCGGGGCGCCTCCGGAATCTGCTTGAGAACGTCGAGCACCTTGGGATCCAATGACTGAGCCATCGGTGTCAGGAACAGACCGGGGCAAATGGCGTTCACCCGGATACCGAGGTCACCGAGTTCTCGCGCCGCTGGCATATTGAGCCCCAGGACGCCGGATTTGGAAGCGGAGTAGGCACACTGGCCGATTTGCCCCTCGAAAGCAGCACCGGATGAGATATTGACGATCACGCCGCGTTCCTCCCCTTCCGGCTCATTGAGCGCCATTTTCTCCGCGCACTTGCTCATCACGTTGAACAGTCCAAGCAGGTTCACGTTGACGACGAAAGCGAATTTCTTCAGGGCAGTTGCCCTGCCCTCCCGGTCCAGAACTTTGCAGGGAGCCGGCACCCCGGCACAGTTGATATTGATATGGATCGCGCCGAACTTGTCCATGGTGGCGGCAATCGCCCGGGCGACCGAGTCCTCGTCGGTGACATCGGTTGTCGCAAAAAGGGCCTTGTCTTCACCCAGTTCTGCCACCGCTCTCGCGCCCTGCTCCTCGTTGAGATCGAAGATGGCAACCCGCGCGCCCCGGGCGACAAAATAGTCTGCTGTCGCTCGACCAAGGCCCGAGGCACCACCGGTAATGACTGTAATCTTGTCCTGTAATTCCATAATCTGCGATCCTCGCTTCTGTGTTTACCTGAATGCCTGGATACCGGTCAGGCCCCTGGCAACAATCAATTTCTGAATTTCCGTGGTGCCGTCGGGAATGGGACCGATAATCGCTTCCCTGACCAGGCGCTCGACGATGAACTCCCGGGTTACGCCGTTGCCCCCGTGTATCTGCAGGGCATCCCTTGTAGCGCGTACCCCGACCTCGGTGCCGTACCACTTGGCCATGGCACACTCCTTATCGCAGCGCTGCCCGGCATCCACCAGGGACATCGCACGCAGGGCCAACAAGCGTGCAGCGTCAATTTCAGTGGCCATGGTGGCGAGCTTGTCGGCGATCATCTGGTGCCCTGCAATAGGCTTGCCGTGCTGGGTGCGCTCCTGGCTGTATTTGATAGCCTCTTCCATAGCCCGGCGCGCCAGGCCATAACCCCAGGCGCCCATGTGGCAACGGGCCCGTTCGAAGGTGACCAGGGTGTTTTTCAGGCCGGCGCCGATTTCACCGACCGTATTTTCCACCGGCACCCGGACGTCACTGAGGAATACCTGGGCAGTGGACTGCCCGTTCAGGGCCATTTTGGGAATCCCGCGCACTTCGTAACCGTGCTCCTCCCGATCGATCAGTATATGGGTCAGCTCGCCCTCCCCGGTTTTACAGGTACATACGAATATATCGGCGTACTCGCCGTTGCTGATCCAGGTTTTTTCGCCGTTGATTACCCACTCATCGCCGTCACGTACCGCGCGGGTCTTGACGGCGGCCACGTCGGAACCGACATCGGGTTCGGATATCCCCATGGCGATGAACAGTTCGCCACGCAACAGTCCTGGCAGGTACTTTTCCTTCAGGTGCTCCGGGGCCGCGTTGGCGAGCAGGTCCGCTCCCACCGCATTGATCACCAGGGGCACACCGATGTCCATGGAAGTGACCGCCACCTCCTCGAACAGGCGCAGGTGGGTCACCCAATCCATTTCCAGACCGCCCCACTCGCTTCCATGGGGCGCGTTGATCAGGCCGAATTCCGCCAGTCCCTGCATCCATTTCTGCATTTTCTCGCGGGGGATAAAACTGTCTCCGTGAGCGAGGAACTCCGGCTCGATCACCTCGTCCAGATAGCGACGCAAGCCGTCTACCGCCATTCGCTGTTCTTCAGTCATTTCGAAGCTCATCTCAATGCCTCCAGTAAAAGTGCAGTGTCATCCTATTAGAGAGCGAGAGAAATAACCCGGCGAAACGAACACAACTGTTAGCCGCCGCTCAACGGGCAAACAGGTTGAGAACGGCGACCGCTTCCTCATAGCCATAGAGACCGCCACCATTCTCCTGCAGCGCCACGGTAGCGCCTTCTACCTGCCTGGATCCGGCCTCCCCCCTCAGCTGCGTCACCAGTTCGTGGATCTGCCCCAGGCCGGTGGCGGAAATGGGGTGACCCTTGGATTCGAGACCGCCTGAGGGATTGATGGGCACCCGGCCGCCGATGGTGAATTCGCCGCGCTCAGCGGCGGGACCCGCCTCGCCAAAGGGCACCAGCTGCAGGTTTTCCGCCTGGATGATTTCACCCATGGCGGTGGCGTCATGCACCTCCACCACGTCCACATCCTGCGGCCACAGGCCCGCTTTCTCGTACAGGGCGCGTGCCGCGACAGCCGTGATGTGGTTCTGGTAATCAGAGGGATCCCGGCCACTGCCGGTCTGCACGACGCTGGCAAGTATTCTCACCGCCCTGCTTTTATCGCCGGACATTCGTTTCAGCCCCGCTTCGTTGCACAGGATCACTGCCGCCGAACCATCGGATATGGGTGCACACATGGGCAGGGTCAGTGGATAGGTAATTGGCGGCGCCGCCAGCACCTGCTCTATGGTATAGGCATCGCGAAACTGGGCGTTTTCGTTGTGCACCGAGTGCTGGTGATTCTTGGCGCAGACTGCGGCGATCTGCCGCTGGGTGGTGCCGAAATTGCGCATATGCTGCCGGCAGAAGGCGGCGTAGACATCCATGAACACACTGTAGGGTTTGGGCGAGGTAGTGCCCTCTGGCACCTCCACGCCCTCACCCAGCGCCAGCAGGTTATCCCTGTTTTCATCCAGAGTCTCGATATCCCATCCGCTGTCGAAGGCGCTGAACATCTTCGCCTTGTCTTCGATGTACATTTTTTCCGCTCCGACCGCGAGAACGATGTCCTGTTCACCCGAGCGCAGGGCCTGCGCCGCCAGGTGGAATGCACTGCTGCCCGAGGCACAGGCGTTCTCCAGGTTGTACATGGGGATACCTTCGAAACCCATACTGCGCAGAGCGATCTGGCCCGGAATGAAGTTCTGCCCCTGCAGATAGCCACTGGTGCTGGCGGTGAAATAAGCTGCCTGGATATCTGCTATTCCACAGCCGGCATCGCCCATCGCCGCAATGACTGATTGCCGGGTGAGATCCTTGATAGTTGTATCTGGAAAGCGGCCGAAAGGCGTCATTCCGACACCGCATACATAAATTTTATCCATTGGATTTTTCCTCCTGGTAGGGATCAGCGCCCTTCGAACTGCGGCGGGCGCTTTTCACTGAAGGCGCGCAGGCCCTCGGCCATGTCGTAGGAGCGCTCGTGTTTTCTAAGCATCACCTGTTCGTGTTCCAGTGCCGCGTCCCGGCTCTTGTCCAGTGACGCATTGGCCACTTCCTTCATGCGGCGTAATGCAATCGGGCTCTTGGCCGCTATGTGCTCTGCCAGTTCGGTGACCACTCGCTGCAGTTCATCGTCCTCGGCGATCTCATTCACCAGGCCATAGGTTCTCATCTCATCGGCGGACAGCGTCTTCCCGGTAAACAACAGGTACTTGGCCACATTGTGCGGAATCAGGCGGGGCAGTACGGCGGCGCCACCTGCGCCGGGATAGACACCGAAGTTGGCGTGGGCATCACCCAGCTGCGCCGATTCTGCCGCCACTACGATATCGCAGGCCATGGCGAGTTCCAGCCCTCCGGCCATGGTGGTGCCATTAAGAGCTGCGATTACCGGTTTCGGGAAGTCCCGCAACGGATTCATCACGTTATCGCAGACGCGATCGAGCATGTCGGGCTCGCCCGGGGGCAGGTCACGACTGGCCAATACTTCCTTGAGGTCGGCGCCCGCGCAGAATGCAGGCCCCGAGCCGGTGATGACTATCACGCGCACACTGTCGTCTTGTGCCAGTTGCGGTATCAGCGCTTCCATATGTCCGATGATCGACAGGTTCAGTGCATTCATTGCATCGGGTCGATTCAGGGTGAGCCATGCGACACTGCCTCGCTGTTCATACAAAAGGTCCTCGTTACTCATATTTTGCTACCCCACTTTCCGTTGTGTGTCCGTCCAGTATTTTTCGCGCACCTTGCGGCGCAACACCTTACCCACCGCACTTACCGGGAGGTCCGT
>JAACFI010000323.1 GCA_009937575.1 Haliea sp. | reverse complement strand
CACCCACTGATCCTCGAAGACCCGCAGCCCCTGATCACCTTCGATGAGTTCGGCGACAACAGCCTGGTCATCACCGTGCGTTTCTACCTGGGAGATCTGGATAATCGCCTGAGCACTGCCAGCGAGGTGCGCCTGGCGATCAACGAGTATTTCAACGAAAAAGGCATCATTGTGGCGTTCCCGCAACGCGACGTGCACCTGGATGCGAGTGAACCGGTACCGGTGCGGGTGGTGCCGGATGACCAGGCATCCCCCGCCTGAACAGGTCTTCAGCTCCGCGCAAACTGTTCCTCGAGCAACGCCATCATCGCCTGTGTCGCACTGGACTGGGGATGCCGTCGCCGGGTGAACACACCTACCTGGCGTTCGATCACAGGGTCCGCGATTGCCCGGCAGGTGATGCCCAGGGCTTCCATCTGGCCGCGGCACAGCGCCGGTACCACCGAGACCCCCAACCCCAGCGATACCATTCGCCCGATGGTCGCCAGCTGGTTGGCCTCGGACAGCTGGCGCGGGGTGACGCCGGCCTCCGTCATCGCGCGATCCGTGGTAGCGCGGGTCCAGGAGCCCCGGTTCATGGCGATGAAGGGCTGCCCGGCCAGTGTCTGCCAGTCCAGTTTTCGCCGGCGGGCCAGCGGGGAGTCGCCGGCGACCACGGCGATGAAGCGGTCGGTGAACAATGGCAGGAAATCCACGGCCTCCAGTTGTTCCGGTTCGAAAGTGATACCCAGGTCCGCCTTGCCCTGGCGCACCGCCTCGATAACGTCTTCCATCACCACGTCCTCGATCGTGATGTTGATATCCGGGTAGCGCTCACGGAAGCTGACCAGCACTTCCGGGAACTGGTTCATGGCAAAGGACGGCATGACCGCAATACTGAGCTTGCCCTGCTGCAGGCTGAATGCCCGGCCCAGGTCGTCGAAGGCCTGCTCCCAGTCCGCCAGCAGGCGGCGGGCAGTGGGCAGGAAATCGCGCCCCTCGGGGCTTAGCCCTACATTCCGGGTGGAGCGGCTGAACAGGCTGCCCCCGACGGCTTCCTCCATTTTCTTGATCGACACGCTCAGTGCGGGCTGTGACAGGTGCAGCAGTTCGCAGGCCTCGGCGAAGGAATTGCAGCCCGCGAGGGTGACGAAGGCGCGCAACTGGCGGAGAGAAACATTCATCATTAAAAGTAAATAATAAATAAAATAAATCAATTTGATTAATATATGGTCCTGCCCCAGCATATGCAAGCTCAGCCATCATCGAGGTAGGTAACCATGACCGCACCCCTGTGGACTCCCAGCGCCGAGCGTATAGCGGGCGCACAGATCACTCGCTTTGTCGACCATGTGAATACGCACTGCGACGCCGGCGTAACCGGGGATTATTTCGCCCTGCACCAATGGGCCGTAAACCATAGCGAGGACTTCTGGTCCGCGGTATGGGATTTCTGCGGTGTGCAGGCCACAACCAAAGGCGAGGCAGTGCTGGAGGACGCAGACAGATTCCCCGGTGCGCGGTGGTTCCCCGGGGCGCGGCTGAACTTTGCCGAAAACCTGCTGCGCTTCCGCGACCAGCGCCCCGCATTGGTGTCGCTACTTGAAAATGGTGAGCGCCGCGAAATCAGTTACGCGCAGCTGTACACCCGCGTGGCCCGGCTCGCCGCCAGCCTGAGGTCCCTGGGGGTGGTCGCGGGGGACCGGGTGGCGGGTTTCATGCCCAATATCGAGGAAACCGTGGTGGCCATGCTCGCCGCTACCAGTATCGGCGCGGTGTGGTCCTCCTGCTCCCCGGACTTCGGCCTCAACGGGGTGATGGACCGCTTCGGCCAGATCGAGCCGAAAGTCCTGTTCGCCGCCGACGGCTACTACTACAACGGCAAGACCTGCGATTCCCTGGAGCGCCTGGCGGGCATCGTGGCGCAGATCGACAGTATCGAAAAGGTGGTGGTCGTACCCCTGGTGTCTGACGGGCCGGATATTTCGGACATTCGCAACGGTGTGCTGTTCGGGGATTTCCTCGATGAGCGTGCCCTGGAGCTCGAGTTCGAGCAGCTGCCCTTCGATCATCCCCTGTACATCATGTATTCCTCCGGTACTACCGGAGTACCCAAGTGCATCGTTCACGGGGCCGGCGGTTCCCTGCTGCAGCATCTGAAGGAGCAGCAATTGCTGGTGGATCTCACCCGCGAGGACGTATTCTTCTACTTCACCACCTGCGGCTGGATGATGTGGAACTGGCTGGTCTCCGGCCTGGCCACCGGTGCCACCCTGGTGCTGTACGACGGCTCGCCCTTTGCCGATGAGGGGCGCCTGCTGCTGGATGCCATCGACCGGGAGGGAATCTCCGTGTTCGGTACCAGTGCGAAATTTATCGCCGCCCTGGAGAAAGCGGGCCACAAACCCATGCAGAGCCATCGGCTCGACAGTGTGAAGGCTATTCTTTCCACCGGCTCACCCCTGTCCCACGAGAGCTTCGAGTACATCTACCGCGACTTCAAGCGGGACGTCTGCCTTTCCAGTATTTCCGGCGGAACGGATATCCTGTCCTGTTTCGTGGGAGGCTGCCCGGTTCTGCCGGTCTACGTGGGGGAGATCCAGGCGCCGGGACTGGGGATGGCGGTGGATATCTGGGACGAACAGGGCCGGCCGGTGCGCGGTGAGAAAGGGGAGCTGGTGTGTACTGCACCCTTTCCCTCCTGTCCCGTCGGATTCTGGAACGACGGCGACGGCAGCAGGTTCCACGGCGCCTATTTCGACAGCTATCCCGGCATCTGGGCCCATGGCGACTACGGTGAGATCACGGAACACGGGGGCTTTATCATCCACGGCCGCTCCGACGCCGTGCTCAATCCGGGGGGCGTGCGTATCGGCACCGCAGAGATCTATCGCCAGGTCGAGCGTATCGAGGAGGTGGTGGAGAGTATCGTCATCGGCCAGCAGTGGGCGGACGATGTGCGGGTGGTGTTGTTCGTGTTACTGCGTGAGGGGCTCACCCTGGATGACGAGCTGTGCGCCAGGATACGCCGTTCGATAAAGGAGAACACCACCCCACGCCACGTGCCGGCCAGGATCATCCAGGTGGCGGATATTCCGCGTACCATCAGTGGCAAGATCGTAGAACTGGCGGTGCGCAATGTGGTGCATGGGCGGCCGGTGAAGAATACCGATGCATTGGCCAACCCGGAGGCGTTGGAGTTGTATCGGGATCTTCCCCAGTTGCGGGAGTAATTCATACCCCCCCACGCGGTTGCTTCTCGGGTGATATTCGCTATCATTCCGCTCCCCTTGCAACGGCTGTAATTCATGGAACTCACTGATCAAGCCCGCTACGATCGCCAGGTGGCCACCTGGCTGCTGCTCTGCGCCGCGGTTATCTTCGGCATGATTCTCCTCGGTGGGGTGACCCGCCTGACCCATTCAGGGCTCTCCATGGTCGAGTGGAAGCCGTTGGTGGGGATCATCCCGCCCCTGAGTGAGCAGGCCTGGCTGGAGACTTTCGAAAAATACAAACAGTATCCCGAGTATCAGAAAATCAACCGCGGCATGGATCTCGCCGGCTTCAAGTACATCTTCATGTACGAGTACCTGCACCGGGTACTGGGGCGGCTGATCGGGGTGATCTTCCTGTTGCCCATGCTGTACTTCACCTTCAAGGGCCGGGTGAGGCCGGGTTTGATGCCCAAACTGGTGGCGCTGTTCTTCATGGGCGGATTGCAGGGACTGCTGGGCTGGTACATGGTCAAGAGTGGTCTGGTAAATGACCCACACGTCAGCCAGTACCGGCTCACGGCCCACCTGGGTCTGGCGGTGGCGATCTACGCCTATATGCTGTGGGTGGCCTTCGAGTTACTGTTCCCGGTACGCGATCAGGGCGACCGGGTCAGCGGCCCGGGCCGCTGGTCCCTGGTCCTGGTGGGGCTGGTCTACCTGATGATCCTGTCCGGGGGACTGGTGGCGGGTACCCGCGCCGGCTTCGCCTACAGTACCTGGCCGCTGATGGGCCCGACCTTCATTCCCGATGCCATCTACAGCGGTTCGCCGGCCTGGCTGGATATGTTCGAGGATATCACCACCATCCAGTTCAACCACCGCATGTTTGCCTACCTGCTGTTTGTGCTGATCAACCTGTTTGCGCTGCTGGTGTTCCGGGGGGAGGGCGGCAGCCTGGCCAGGCGCGGCGCCCTGTTGCTGGTGCTGGCACTGTGGGTGCAGGTCGGCCTGGGGATCTCTACCCTGTTACTGCATGTTCCGGTGTCGCTGGCGGCGGCCCACCAGGGGGGAGCAGTGGCACTGCTGAGTGCCATGCTGTTTGTCAGTCACGTGCTGGTGCGTCAGCGAGAGACGCGGTTGTAGTTACCAGAACTTCGGCTGCTTGTCGTCCGCGCGGCGCCCTTCCTTCTGCCTGCGATCTTTGCTGTTGGGGTCAAACCGCACTTCTTCCCGACGGTCCTTTTGGCGTCGGTTCTCACGCCGCCGCTCCGGCCCCGTGTATTTCTTGCCGGTATCGCTGTCACCTGAATCCGTATCGAAACCGGGATCCCGCGACTCGAAAATAGGTTTGTCAGAGGACACTACGGCTCCCTCCTCTCGCTCGACCAACTGTAATTCACTCAGTTTTGTCATGCATTATAGTCTGAATGAAATTCAGGGTCACCACAGCATTTGGCGGGCAGAAAATTCATGGTATCGCCCTGATCTGTGACTGTGATCACAGATCAGGTGGCCAGATTTAACCCATGGCCGCGATAACCTCCTCTACAGTGGGTCCTTCCACGGTCACGTGTTGCCTGGCGCGAACCTGGTCCTCCCGCACCTCGTCGATATCGGTCATGAACTGGCTGTACCACTTGCGCACCATGTGGATGGGGCCGTCCCCGTCGCACATCAGCGGGTTGTCGATAATGCACTTGTTGTTCCAGATCGCCACATCCTGGTGGAAGGACTCGATGTTCTTCTCTGTGTAGGCCTCCACCATGGCCTTGTTCTCCGCCTCGGACAGGGCGGGATCCTTCATCATCATTACGCCGAAGTTGATGACAAAATTATTCATATCCACGGGGATGTGGCTGACCAGCAGGTGCACGATCATCGGGTG
>JAACFI010000322.1 GCA_009937575.1 Haliea sp. | reverse complement strand
TTCCAGTTCAACCAGTGGGCGCAGGAGCGCACCGTACCGTCGCTGCACCAGCCCTTGCGGCGATCGAACTCGGCGATGAGTTTGAGTAGTCGGTGGTTGGCGGCATTGATCTGCCCTGCCAACAGGGTGATCTGTCGGCCGAGAATTTCGACCTTATCGTCAAAAGAAGGCACTGAGGGAAGGGCTAGATTGGTCATGACAATTCATCCTTGATACTGTACATATATACAGTAAAGTGTAACTTCCCCTGCCCCACCCTGCAAGCATATAAGCCCTTATTTAAAGGTATTTTCGCGAATTCCATTGCATCCGTATTACCTTGACCAAAGCAGCTAATGGACTCATTTCACAAGCTGGTACATTATCAGTCGTGACGTTGTTTCAATAAGGACAAGACATCGTGACGACGCCTAGCCCACCGGCGGCGATCTCCACCTGATTGCCAGGGATTCCGTTACCACTTACGAAGGCGGTATCCTGCCGGTCTGGGAATTCCTGGTGCGCTGGTCCTCCCACATCTGTGCGCCGACCTTCGTCTTCCTGGCGGGCAATGCCCTGGCACTGAGTATCGAGCGCAAGGTCGCCCGGGGGGTGGAAGCATGGACTGGAAGACCGTGTACCCCATCGTGCCCTGGCAGGCGATGATGATCCTTGGCTGGGTGCTCGGCCAGACCGCCATGTTCTTCTACCTAGCACACCGACTAACCATGGAAACCCTGGCCACCTGGGGTGGGATGCGCGGCCTGGGTGACCTGAGCGAGGTCCTGTGGATTTCCGGGATGATGCTACTGTGGCTTTATCCCATGTGCCACTGGTACCTGGAGCTCAAGGGCAGGCACCCGGAGAGCTTTCTGCGGTATCTTTAGCGACAGCTTGACGGAACGTTTGCCGGGCGTCACTGTCTAGGAAGTGACTATCGCCGACGTGGGAGCTTTGCTTGAGCAACGACCTGGCCCGCCAGCTACGCGAGAATGCCGTCGCACTGACCAGCCTGTTGTTAGTGGTTATCGGCCTGGCCTACAACACCTGGCGCAATGAACAGACCGAGTTCAACGACAATATCCGCGCCGCCGGTTTCGAGATCCTGGTCAAGCTGGGAGAGCTCGAGCGCGTGGTATTCCACAACCACTACGACATGGACGAGGAGCGCGGCAGCCCACGTGCCGGATGGGCTTTCGTGCTCACCATCCGTGATATGGGCCAACTCAGTCTCGAGGGCGCGAAACGCGAGTCAGAAAAACTGGTCGACGTCTGGCAGGCCAACTGGGAAGGGCTGGGCGACGACGACGCTGCGGTCAAGGCGATCTCGGACCAGGTGGACGCCCTGCGCGCGGTAGTGCTGGAGGAGCTGGCGGCACTGGATTAGGTTGCAGCTCGACCGGGAGGTAACAGGATGCCCTATTCCAGGACCTGCACCCCCCGCCAGAAGGCCACCCGGTCCTTGATCATGCCGGCATCCGGCTTGGGCTCCGGGTAATACCAGGCGGCATTTTCGTTGGTCTGCCCGTTTACCGTGATGGAGTAGTAGCTGGCCGTGCCCTTCCAGGGACAAAACGTGTGGTGATCGCTCTCCTGAAAGAAGTCACAATTTATTGAAGAGATGGGAAAGTATTGGTTTCCCTCCACTTCCACCAGATCGTCAGAATCTGCAAGAACCTTATCCTGCCACACTGCTTTCATTTTGCTGCCCTCCCCAGGGAAGTCGTATTTGACTATTTTACGCGGAAAATACGGTTCCGGTTCTGCCAAATGCCGGTCACTAAAAAAGACCTTTCAACCCCAGGGAGTGCTTGGCGTAATCGAGCATTTCGGAAGAAAAGACCCTTAAGTTCGGATTTTCCACGAACAACTTGCCGGTGATGATGCCGTCGCGATTGACAATAATGGCTCCCGGGTGGGGAAGGCCGTACTCAGAGTCACCGGGTTGAAAGTTGGTATTAAGAATGCCGAGAGATCGAAAACTTCTGCTCTGTGCATCGGACAACACCGGGATGGTGATGGCATGCCGTTCAATAAAGGGCTGTTGGGCCTCTGGGTGATCATTGGTGATCGCCACCAGGCCGATACCGAATACATCGAAGTAGGATTTAAACTCCTGCAAATCGATAATCTGGCGTTTGCAGTAGGCGCACCAGTCAATGGAACGCAAGGCGACCAGGACAGTGCCATTGCCTCTTGAAAATTCCTCGATCGTGGTGACGCTGCGCCCCTCGTGATGGGCTTGCAGCTCTGGGAGTCGGGTGCCAATTTCGGGGCCAGGCTGAAAGGTCGCCGCTTCAACGTGAACGAACATATTCCGTGTGGCCCACGCGTCGGCCGCCTCACCGAGGGAGTCGCGAAACACGTAGCCCGCTGCGAGACTCGCAACCAGCACTATTACCGCAATTATTATTGATTTGTGCACGGGAAGTTTTTCCCTCCCCCGGTCAGTAGGCTTCAACAGACTGTCGATTCTACACGCATTATTCGATTTCGGCCTGCCTCAACGTCCGCGCTGCCGGATCGATGCCGGAATCCCGGGAGATAGTGCGCTATATTGAAAGCACGTACGGATAATAGCGGAAATGTCTCATGCGCAGGAAACTAGAGTTCGAAAGCAACGGGGTAACCCTCAGCGGCGCCCTGGAAACCCCCGAATCCGAGGTGCGCTGCTACGCGCTGTTCGCCCACTGCTTTACCTGCGGCAAGGATGTGGCCGCGGCGTCACGCATCGCCCGGGCGCTGACCCGCGAGGGTATCGCGGTGCTGCGCTTCGACTTTACCGGGCTGGGTAATAGCGACGGCGATTTCGCCAATACTAACTTTTCCTCCAACCTGCAGGATCTGCTGGCAGCCAGTGACTACCTGCACCGGGAATTCGAGGCACCCAGCCTGCTGATCGGCCACAGCCTCGGCGGTGCAGCAGTACTGGCCATGGCTGCATCGGTGTCCGAGGTCAAGGCGGTTGCCACCATTGGTGCCCCTTTTCGGGCAGAGCACGTGGTACGCAATTTCACCATCCGAAAGCAATTCATCGACGATCTGGAGAATTACGAGGCAGACGGCATCGGCAAGCTGCGCAAGGCGCTGCTGGTCATGCACTCTCCCGTTGATGACACGGTTGAAATCGGCGAGGCGGAGAAAATCTACGTGGCCGCCAGGCATCCCAAGAGCTTTGTCAGCCTGGACGATGCCGACCATCTGCTGGCCCGCAAGGCGGACGCAGAGTACGTGGCGACGACTATCGCCGGCTGGGCGAGCCGTTACCTGCCGGCTGCGCCGGCACGATCGGATGCCTCGGTAGCGCAGGGGCATGTGCTGGTGGAGGAAAAGAATCACCGCTTCACCCAGCACGTTCACAGCGACAGCCACTACTGGCTGGCCGATGAGCCGCAGTCCGTTGGCGGCAATAACACAGGGCCGGATCCCTACGAACACCTGCTCGCCGCGCTGGGGGCCTGCACTTCGATGACCCTGCGCATGTATGCCTCTCGCAAGTCCCTGGCTTTGTCCAACGTGAAAGTGGAACTGAAGCACGCCAGGGATTACAACAAGGACTGTGAGGGGTGCGATGAACAGCCAGGAAAAATAGAGGTCATCGACCGCATGGTGACCCTCGAAGGGGAACTGAGCGACAGCGAGCGCGAGCGACTACTGGAAATCGCTGACCGCTGCCCGGTGCACCGTACACTGCACAGCGAGCTGCTGGTAAATACCCGCCTGGCGCATGGTTGAACCATTATGCCGCGAAAAATCCTGGTGCTGTTTGCGCACCCGTCCCTCCATCGGTCCGAAGTCAACCGCCAAATGCTCCGACAGGTCGACGGTCTACCCGGCGTTACGCTGGTTGATCTCTACGGTGAATACCCCACCCTGCAGATAGATATCGACCGGGAACAAGGACGACTGGTCGAGCACGACGTGATCGTTTTCATGTTCCCCATGTACTGGTACTCGACCCCCGCGATACTCAAGGAGTGGCAGGACCTGGTGCTGGAATACGGATTTGCCTACGGCGATCACGGTACCGCATTGCGGGGCAAGCTGTTCCTGTGCGCGTTGACCGCCGGCGGCTCGGAAGAGGGTTACACGGCTTATGGCTATAACCATTACACCCTGCCGGAGCTGCTGCAGCCTCTGGAGCAGACCGCCGCCCTCTGTGGCATGCGCTACCTGCCGCCCTTCGCCCTGTTCGGTGCCCGCACCGCGCTGGAGGAGGGCAGAGTGGATCGGCATGCGGCGGATTGGCGCCGGGTGCTGGAGGCCCTGCGCGATGACACCCTGGACCTGGCAAAGGTGGAATCACTGCCACGGCTGAACGACAACCTGGACGCCCTGCTGGAGGAATCCGCATGACCGGATACCTGATCGATGCATTTGTGTACCTGCTGGCCGCGGTGGTCGCGGTGCTGCTCACCAAGAGGCTGGGCCTGGGGTCCGTGCTGGGCTACCTGATCGCGGGGGTGGTTATCGGTCCTGTGGTGGGCCTGGTTGGCGATGAGACCGAGGCCCTGCAGCACGTTGCAGAATTCGGCGTGGTGATGATGCTTTTCCTGGTGGGGCTGGAACTGGAACCGCGCACCCTGTGGAACCTGCGCGATCGTCTGCTGGGCCTGGGCGGTCTGCAGGTGCTGCTTACCGCCTGCGCTGTCACGGCGATTGGTCTATTACTGGAACTGCCATGGCAGGCGGCGTTGGTAGTCGGGTTTATCCTGTCGTTGTCCTCCACCGCCATCGTACTGCAGACCTTCCAGGAGAAAGGCCTCGCCGGTACACCGGGGGGGCGTTCCGCCTTCTCGGTGCTGCTGTTCCAGGACATCGCGGTGATTCCCATGCTCGCCTTTATCCCCCTGCTGGCACTGCCTGAACTGGCGAGCCATGCCGCGGGCACAGACCATGGTGGCGGCCATGACGAGGTCAGCCTGGTGGCGGGGCTGAGCGGCTGGAGCTACGCACTGGTGGTGCTGGCCTCCATTGCCGGGGTGGTGGCATTCGGCCACTTCCTGTCCCGGCCGCTGTTCCGGGCCGTGGCCAACACCGGCCTGCGGGAGGCATTCACAGCCGTGGCCCTGACCCTGGTGATCGGCGTGGCGGTGTTGATGCTTATGGTGGGATTGTCCCCGGCACTCGGGAC
>JAACFI010000049.1 GCA_009937575.1 Haliea sp. | reverse complement strand
GACTTCCGGAAGCACCAGGCGCACTTCGAGTAGCCACCATATCCCCAGCGGGAGCGATCTCTAAGCGACGCCAGCACTGAACCTATGGCACCACAGGGTGGGTTGGGCATAACGTCCCGTAGAAGGGCGTAGAATGCGCCTCCTGTGGTGCATTTACGCCAATGTGCACCGCCTGTGCACCAGCATGTTTACCCTCTCAAGGCAATTCTTCCTAAATCGCTGAAAACCCTTTATTACAAGTTCGAAAACTCTTTATTGAGTTCGAACTGCCGCGATGTCACGTAGGATTCCATATCCTCCACCCGGCGCAGGGCGGCGTCCAGCCGCTCCCGGGCGCGCTGCAGGCGCACAGCGCTGCTGTCGCTGTAGCGAAACACCTTACGTGGGCGGTAGTCGTGGTGGCGTTCGTCGTATTCCATCTCGACCTCCACCTCCTCGTACTGGGGTTCAGTGTAATACTGCCCATCGGCATCCCGTCGCACCGGCCGGGGTGCCAGCAGGATCCAGGCGGCAAGATAAGCCCACAGGGCCAGGGTACCGGTGAACAGGAAGGCCGCAATCCACAGCAGCCGCACCACCCAGGGGGCCACGTCGAAATGGTCGGCAAGCCCGGCAGCGACGCCGGCAATCTTTCCCTCCCGCGTATTGCGATACAGGTTCATGCCCCAGCCCTCTCGCTTGCGAGAGTGAAATTGGCTGCGGCGGCGGCGATAGCGTCCGCGGTGATTACGATAATTACTTCTACCCATGATCTACTCCCTGTCCCGTTCCTGCCTGTTGACCTGCTGGCGCCAATCCGGGTGATCCAAGTCCAGGATGGACTCCAGCGCGCCGATGCGGTCGGTCAGTTTGTCCACCGTCTCCAGCATATGCTCGATGGACTCCCGGTCTTCCTGGTTCAGGCTGCGGGAGGACCGGCTCACACTACGGTAGTGCATGGTGATCCAAAGCGGCGCCACAATCACCAGGAACAAAATGGTGGGGACAAATAAGAATTTCAGAAATTCCATCTACTCGATTCCTTAGGCAGCCCGGTGAATACCAGCCATGCTGCCATCAATTGCGGGGATTAGCCAAATACCGTCACTGGCCGGCATCCCCTTCGCCCAGCTCCGACTTCAGTCGCTGCAACTCGTCGTTGATCCGCTCATCTTCCTGCAGGGCATCGATTTCCGCCGCCAGGTCCGGGGGCACCTCGCGCCCGATATCCATGGCTTCCAGTTGTCCTTCCAGGTTGTCCATGCGTCGCTCGAAGTGCTCGAATCGTTGAAAGGCGTCATCGAGCTTCTCCCGCTGCATCTGTCGCTTGACCTTGATGCGGGATTCCACTGTCTTGCTGCGCATCAGCAGCGCCTTCTGCTTGGCACGGGCATCCGTGAGTTTCTGTTGCAACTGGCCGACCTCCTCATTCAACTGTGCGATGTGTTCGTCGGTGGCCTGCAACTCGGCCTCCACCACGGCCACCTCTTCCTCGATAGCATGCTTTTCCTGCAACGCCGCCCGGGCCAGGTCCTCGCGTCCCTTGCTGACGGCCAGCCTGGCCTTGTCTTCCCAGGCAGCTGCCTCGGAATTTATCTGCTCCAGCCGGCGTGCCGCCGCCTTGCGATCGGCCAGCACCCGGGCGGAGGAACTGCGTACCTCGACCAGGGTATCCTCCATTTCCTGGATGATCAGGCGGATCATTTTCTGCGGATCCTCTGCCTGGTCCAGCATGGAATTGATGTTGGAATTGATGATGTCTGTCATACGGGAAAATACGCCCATGTCCTGTCTCCTGTTACTTGAGGGATACACTGCCGGGGAAATCCGTCGCCGGCGCCCCAAACCAATAGGTGAGCTCGATAACCGCCACCACCTGGACGAAACTCCAGACCGCGGCGGCGACACCCAGCCAGATGCCCGCCAGGCCGCAAAGCAAGGCCAGGGGCGTGTAGATCAACAGTCGCCGTTCCAATTTGTGATGCATAGAGGTCACTCTCCTTTGAAGGTAATCCCTATCTATCAGAAATCGTGCCAAAACTACTAACCCACTGAAATTATTGATATTTTATCTTTTCAGCCCAAATACTCGGCGCCTATATTAAGTATTTTTAGTTTTTTTCGCCTATTTAATGGTTATTATTGCCTTTTATTAAGGTAAATTTAGCCTTATGAGGCAACCCGAAAGCATTATCGGCAATTCCGCCGCCCTGACCGATGCCCTCGAGCAGGTGTCCCAACTGGCGCAGATCAACCGTCCTATCCTGGTACTGGGAGAGCGCGGCACCGGTAAGGAACTGGCGGCAGAACGACTGCACTACCTGTCTCCCCGCTGGGATGCGCCCCTTTTGAAGGTCAACTGCGCCGCCATGGCGGAGAGTCTCCTGGATTCCGAACTGTTCGGGCACGAACCGGGGGCCTTTACCGGGGCGACCCGGGTGCATCAGGGACGCTTCGAGCGAGCCGACGGGGGCACTCTGTTCCTCGACGAACTGGGCACCATGTCACTGCGCCTGCAGGAGAAATTGTTGCGCCTCGTTGAGTACGGGGAATTTGAACGGCTGGGCGGCCAGCAGACCCGGCGGGTGGATGTACGCGTGGTCGCCGCCACCAACGTCGACCTGCGAATTGAGGGCGAAGCGGGCAAGTTCCGGCAGGACCTGCTGGACCGACTGAGCTTTGACGTGGTTCACCTTCCACCCCTTCGCTACCGCCGCGAGGATATCGTCGAACTGGCACAACATTTCGCCGTACAGATGAGTGCGGAACTGGGCTGGGACATATTTCCGGGCTTCACCGACAGCGCCGTGCAGTCACTGGAAAAGTATGCCTGGCCGGGCAACGTGCGCGAACTCAAGAACACCGTTGAGCGATCACTGTTCCGCTGGAACGACCAGAATGCCCCGATCGACCTGATCGTCACCGATCCCTTCGCCTCCCCTTTCGAGGAAACCGGACTCTCCGACGATCTCTCCACCACGGAAGACACACAGGAGCCCCAGCGGATCACGGGCTTCAACGAGCACATGCAGCAGCTCGAAAAATCCCTCCTGCTTCGCGCGCTGGAGCAACACGCCCATAACCAGCGCCGCACGGCGGAAACGCTGGGCCTCAGTTATGACCAGTTGCGGGGGCTGGTGCGCAAGCATGGCATCACCAGTCGCAAGAGGCGGGCTTGATGGTGCGCTTAGCGCACCCTACACTAGGCGCCAGTGGTAGGGTGCGCACTGCGCACCATTCACGATCCCCCCCTTGATGGTGCGCAGTGCGCACCCTACACTTGGCTGAATAACTTGTTACCAGGAAATATATCCATGACTCTATCCCTCTCTGATCCCTCCCTGCTCAAGAACCAGGCCTATGTCGATGGCCAGTGGATCGATGCCGACAGTGGCGAGACCTTCCCGGTCACCAATCCCGCCAACGGCGAGCTGGTTGCCGAGGTTGCCAAACTCGGCGCCGCGGAAACGGCGCGGGCCATCGAGGCCGCCGAACGGGCCATGGCGGACTGGAAAAAACTCGCTGCCAAGCAGCGAGCGGGGATTCTGCGCAAGTGGTACGACCTGATGATGGCCAACCAGGAGGACCTGGCGGTGATCATGACCGCGGAACAGGGCAAGGTGCTGGCTGAGTCGCGGGGTGAGATCGCCTACGGTGCTGCCTTTGTCGAGTGGTTCGGCGAGGAAGCCAAACGCATCGACGGAGATGTCATTCCCGGCCCATCCGCTGACAAGCGCATCGTGTGCATCAAGCAGCCAGTGGGCGTGGTTGCGGCTATCACACCGTGGAATTTCCCCAACGCGATGATCGCGCGCAAGGCGGCCCCCGCCCTCGCAGCTGGCTGCAGTATCGTGATCAAACCGGCGACGGAGACTCCCCTGTCCGCCTTTGCCATGGCGGAACTGGCGGAGCGCGCCGGCGTGCCCGCCGGAGTGATCAACGTCGTGGCGGGCAGCACGGCGCCGATCGGCAATGAACTCACCAGCAACCCCAGGGTACGCAAGCTGACCTTCACCGGCTCTACCCCGGTGGGCAAGATGCTCGAGGCCCAGTGCGCCGAAACGATGAAAAAAACCTCCATGGAACTGGGGGGTAACGCGCCGTTTATCGTATTCGACGACGCCGACATCGATGCGGCAATCCAGGGCGCAATCATCTCCAAGTATCGCAATGCAGGCCAGACCTGCGTCTGCTCAAACCGCCTGTTCGTGCAGGATGGCGTCTACGACGAATTCGTCGAAAAGCTGGTGAGGGCCACCGCCGACCTCGCCGTTGGCGACGGCATGCAAGACGGTATCGCTATAGGTCCGCTGGTAAACAAGAAGGCGGTCAACGACGTGGACGAACTGGTTCAGGCGACAGTAGAGGCTGGCGCCCAGGTCGCGCTGGGCGGCGGCGCCCACGAGCTGGGAGGCTGTTTCTACCAACCCACGGTACTCACCGGGGTAACCTCTGAAATGGCTGTATTTCGCAACGAGATCTTCGGGCCGGTGGCGCCGGTGGTGCGCTTCTCGGAGGAACAAGATGTGATCGATATGGCCAATGACACCGAGTTCGGCCTGGCCTCCTACTTTTACACCCGGGACATTGGTCGGGTCTGGCGGGTAGCCGAGGCGCTGGACTACGGTATCGTCGGCATCAATGAGGGCATCATCTCCAACGAGATGGCCCCCTTCGGCGGCGTCAAGGAATCCGGTTCCGGCCGAGAGGGCTCCAAGTACGGCATCGACGATTACGTCGAGATCAAGTACATGTTGATGGGTGGCCTGGACAAGTAAAGCTGCCCCCCCTCATGCCTAGTCGCCGTAGCCTGCCACCGCCTTGATCTCGAGAAAATCGGTGAAGCCGTGGTGGCCCCACTCGCGGCCATTCCCTGACTGCTTGTAGCCGCCAAACGGCACATCGAAGCCGCCGGCGGCGCCGTTGATATGGACGTTACCAGCCCTGACGCGGCTGGCCACGGCACGGGCATGTTCGATGTTGTCGCTCTGCACGTAACCGGCCAGGCCGTAGGGGGTATCGTTGGCGATACGGATCGCCTCTTCCTCGTCCTCGTAGGGAATCATTGTCAGCACAGGGCCGAAGATCTCTTCGCGGGCGATGGTCATATCGTTATTGGCTGCAGAAAATACCGTGGGGCGAATGAAGTAGCCCTTATCGATGCCCTCGGGGAGTCCGGGACCACCTGTCACCAACTTGGCGCCCTCTGAAACGCCTTTGTCCAGCAGGCCCTGGATCTTGTTGAACTGCACCTCGGACACCACCGGCCCCATGGTAGTACCCTCGGCGGCGGGATCACCGACTACTACCGACTCGGTCACCTTCGCGGCTATCGCCTCGGCCTCCGCGAGTTTCGCGGCGGGCACCAGCATACGCGAGGGTGCGTTACAGGACTGCCCGGTGTTCTGGTACATATGCATCACACCGCGGGTAACGGCAGCTTCCAGGTCGGCGTCGTCGAGGACGATATTGGGCGACTTGCCCCCCAGTTCCTGGGTCACACGCTTGACCGTGGGCGCGGCGTTCTGGGCCACCAGGGAACCGGCGCGGGTGGAGCCGGTAAAGGACATCATGTCCACCTCCGGGTGTTTTGAAAGTGCGGTACCCACCACCGGGCCGTCGCCGTTAACCATGTTGAAAACGCCCGCCGGCACACCCGCCTCGTGCATGACCTGCGCGTAGAGGTAGGCGGAAAGGGGTGCGACTTCACTGGGCTTGAGCACCATGGTACAGCCCACCGCCAGGGCCGGGGCCACCTTGCAGGAAATCTGGTTGACCGGCCAGTTCCAGGGCGTAATCAGGCCACAGACACCGATGGGTTCCTTGAAAACGCGGTGCTCGCCGAGGTCCTCCTCGAATTCAAAATTCCTGAGAATCTTGGCCGCTTCCTGCAAGTGTCCCATGCCGCAAAAAGCCTGGGCGCCCGACGCCAGTTGCTGCGGTGCACCCATCTCCTCGCGGATGGCATCGGCGATATCGTTGTAGTATTTCTGGTAAACCTCCACACAGGATTCCAGCAGTTGCACCCGCTCCTCCCGTGACGTACGGCTGAAGCTGTCAAAGGCAGCGCGGGCGGCACTGACAGCGCGGTCGACATCTTCCTCGGAGCCCAGGGAGATCTGCGCACAGACCTCTTCGTTGGCGGGATTGATCACATCGAAATCGTTGGGGCTTACCGGGTCAACCCATTCACCGTTGATGTAAAACTGCTTGTAGTCACGCATGATTGTTCTCCATGTCGGATATTCGAGGGAGCTAAGTGTAGCACTCCACCAGCACTTGACCAGCACTCTGTCGGGTTTATCTCTCTGTCCCACCGACGAGAAAATCAACACTGTAAACACGCCCGTATTCGGCTACACTTGCGCCTCCCGGACAATCGTGAACGGAGCCCGAAAATGGACAACGAAGAACTCACCCTGTTTCGCGACATGGCGCGCCGCGCCTTCGAGCAGGAGATTTCCCCCCACATTGAGGAGTGGGAAGAACAGCACATCGTCCCCCGCGAGATGTGGAACACCCTGGGGACCGCTGGCCTGCTCTGCCCGGACATGCCCGAGGAGTACGGCGCCGCAGGTACCACGCCCCAGGTCACCTTTGCCATCATCGAGGAACTCTCGCGCATGGGTTTTGGCGGTATCGCTTCCGGCTATGGCATCCACAGCAATATCGTGGCCCCGTATATAGAGCATTTCGGCACCGAAGAGCAGAAACAGGAATGGCTGCCGAAAATGGTTTCCGGCGAGGCGGTGGGCGCCCTGGCCATGACCGAGCCCGGTGCCGGCTCTGACGTCCAGGGTATTCGCACCAATGCGGTGAAGGACGGCGACGAGTGGATACTGAACGGTTCCAAGATCTTCATCACCAACGGCGTACACGCTGACGTGGTGGTGGTTGCCGCCATTACCGACCCGGGCAAAGGTGCCAAGGGCACCTCCCTGTTCCTGGTGGACACCAGCCTGCCCGGCTTCGAGACCGGTAAGAAGATCGAGAAGATCGGCCAGCACACCTCGGACACCGCAGAGCTGTTCTTCCAGGATGTGCGCCTGTCAGCCTCCGCCCTGCTGGGCGAGCTCAACAAGGGCTTTGTCATCATGATGGAGGAGCTGCCAAGGGAACGCCTGGGCATTGCCGCCCAGGCGGTGGCCGCGGCCGAGGGCGCCCTGGACCTGACAGTGGACTACGTCCTGGAACGCAAGGCGTTCGGGCAGACCGTTGCCTCCTTCCAGAACACCCGCTTCACCCTGGCAGACGTGAAAACCGAGATCGCCATCAACCGCGCCTATTACGAGAAGTGTGCCGACGCCTACGCGGTGGGGGAGCTCAGCGCGGAAGACGCGGCGATGCTCAAGTACGCCAGCACAGAAATGCAGTGCGAGACCATCGACCAGTGCCTGCAGCTGTTTGGCGGTTACGGTTACACCGCGGAGTATCCCATCTCGCGCTACTACACCGACGCGCGTATCCAGCGCATCTACGGCGGCACGTCGGAGATTATGCGGGAGCTGGTGGCGCGCTCCATTCTCGGGCGGTAGATCTGGTCGGAGAGCGTCCCTCAGGCGTTCTCCACCAGGCTTTCACCCAGGGCCGTCATCAGGCTGTCGATCTCGCCCTTCTCGATCACGAAGGGCAGCCCCAGCTGAATGGTGTCGCCGCCGTAACGCACATAGAAGCCCTTCTCCCACATGCGCATGGCAATTTCCCAGGGGCGCCGGGCTGGCTCACCGGGATAGGGGTTCAGTTGCAGGGCGCCGGCGAAACCGAAGTTGCGGATATCCGACACGTGGGGCGAACCGCGCAACTGGTGCAGGGACTCCTCGAAATATGGCGCCAGTTCCGCCACCCTGCCAGGCAGATTCTCTTTCTCCAGGATGTCCAGGGCCGCCAGTCCAGCCGCGCAGGCCACTGGATGGGCCGAGTAAGTGTAGCCGTGTGGAAACTCCAGCATGTAACCGGGGCCGCCCTGCTCCATGAAAGTCCGGTAGATCTCGCCGGAGGCGATCACCGCCCCCATGGGTATGGCGCCGTTGGTCAACTGCTTGGCCACGTTCATGATATCCGGCACGACACCAAACACCTCGGCGCCGGTCATGCCGCCACAGCGACCAAAACCAGTGATGACCTCATCGAAAATCAGGAGGATGTCATTGGCCCGGCAGATATCCTGCAGGCGCTGCAGGTAGCCTGCCGGCGGGGGTATGACGCCCGCGGAACCGGCCATCGGTTCGACAATCACCGCGGCGATATTGGAGGCGTCATGCAGAGCGATCAATTCGCTGAGCTCGTCCGCCAGGTGCCAGCCGTGCTGGGGCATGCCACGGGTAAAGGCGTTGTCGGTCAACAGGGTATGGGACAGGTGATCTGCATCCACTGCCTGGCCGAACAGCTTGCGGTTGGCGCCGATGCCACCGACAGAAATGCCGCCGAAATTGACCCCGTGGTAGCCCTTGGCGCGACCGATCAGTTTGGTCTTGGTGGGCTGACCTTTCTGGCGCCAGTAGGCGCGGGCCATCTTCAGGGAGGTGTCGGCACACTCTGAACCCGAGTTGGTAAAGAACACGTAGTCCAGGCCCTGGGGTGTCAGGGACTTGATCCTGTTGGCCAGTTCGAAGGAGCCGGGATGGCCAAACTGGAACGCAGGAGCATAATCCAGGGTCTGCATCTGGGTGTGCACTGCCTCGGTGATTTCCCGCCGGTTATGGCCCGCCCCGCTACACCACAGGCCCGACAGGCCGTCCAGTATGCGGCGGCCCTTGTCATCGATCAGGTGTACACCCTCGGCGGCGACAATCATCCGCGGGTCATCCTTGAACTGGCGATTGCCGGTGTAGGGCATCCAGTGGGCTTCCAGTTGTTCTCTGGTCAACGCGGGCTTGATTTCCTGGTGGCTGGTCATGGCTTTGGTTCCTCTTTATCGAGCCACTATTTTAGAGCCGGGGCTTTGTTGCATAAATCATTGGGTTTCAACATTAAGTTTCGTTATTATGAAACTTTTTATTCGGACGGATAATTACCATGGCCGGAAAGGCCCTGTTGGGCAATGTCACGGACAATGACCTGCGACTGTTAAGGGTATTCCGGGCAGTCGTGGCCTGCGGTGGGTTCGCCGCAGCGGAGCTGGAATTGAACATCAACCGCAGTACCATCTCCCGCCATATCAAGGACCTGGAAACGCGTCTGGGCGTCACCCTGTGCCGGCGTGGCCGGGGTGGATTTGCCCTCACTGTGGAGGGGGAGCAGGTCTACGACAGTGCCCTGAAGATGATGGCGGCCATGGAGGACTTCAAGCACGAAGTGGATGAACTGCACCAGCAGCTCACCGGCTCACTGGCCATCGCCATCTTTGACAAGACCGCCACCAACCCCCAGTGCTTTATCAACCGGGCTTTTGCCGCCTTTGACGAGCTGGCACCGGAGGTGCGACCGGAGATCCACGTAGAGCCGATCAATGCCATCGAGCGGGGTGTCATGGAGGGGCGCTACCATCTGGGGATCATTCCCAACCACCGTCCTTCCAGCAGCCTGGATTACTACAAACTGTTCGAAGAACAGATGTATCTCTACTGTGCTGTGGGCCACCCGCTGTTTGACACACCGGCGGGTGCCTTGTCGGAGGTAGGCATACGCGATTGCCGCTATGTGGGTATCGGCTATCACTCGCCGAACATGGAAGTCACCCGGCAGTTGGGCCAGCAGCGCCACGCCACGGCCTATGACCAGGAGGCGGTGGCGCACCTGGTGTTATCGGGCAAGTACGTGGGCTACCTTCCGGAGCACTACGCAGACACCTTTGTCGCCAAGGGGGTGATGCGGCCGCTGTTGCCGAAGGTGTTCCAGTATGTCTGTGAGTTCAGTGCCATCGTGCGGCACTCCCCTCCCCCCAATCGGGTGGTGCAGACCCTACTGGACGCGCTGGTTTCGGCCCACCCCGGCAGGGCCGACTTCAGTCGGCCTGGTAACCGGTGATCGCCTTGGCCGCCTGGTAGGCGAAGGTCATGGCAGGGCCGAGAGTGGAGCCGGGACCGGGATAGCACGGCAGGGTCGGGGCACTGCAGTTGCCTATGGCGTAGAGGCCCTCTATTACGTGACCGTCCTCGTGCAGGACCTGGGCGTGCTCATTGATCACCATGCCGCCCTGGGTGCCGAAGTCACCGGGGTCGACGCGCATGGCGTAATACGGCGGGGAGTCCACGGGCCCGAGGCAGGGATTGGGCGTTACCCGGGGGTCCCCGTAGTAGCGGTCGTAGGCGGATTCGCCACGGTTGCAATCAGGATCTTCACCATTGCGGGCGAATTCATTCATTTTTACCACGGTATTTTCGAGGCCGTCTGGATCGACGTTGATTTTCTGCGCCAGTTCACGGACGGTGTCTGCCTTGGCGAAGAATCCCTGCTGCTCGTAACTCTTGGGGACCATCCAGTCCGGGCGGAATTTGCTGTTGTAAAGTGGCCCAACGAAATAGGTGGCGCGGAAATTTGCGTCGAATACCTGCCAGCTTGGATTGCAGGGGTTTTCTTCGGAGTGCTTCCTGAAGGTCTCCTGCTGGAAGGCCATGTAATTCTGGGATTCGTTGCTGAAACGCTCTCCTGCAGGATTCACCACGATGGAACCGGGGTAGGACTTCTCCATGATGCTGAGGCGGGGAATGTCCTCGCCGGGCACCGAAATCGTGTTACACCACCAGGCCTCGTTGAGGCGGTGCATTTTCGCCCCCAGGCGGATGCCCTCGCGGATGGCGTCGCCGGTGTTTTCCCGGACACCCGCGCTCCAGTTGTGATCGGTGGGTTTGGGCAGATACTGCTCACGCATCTCCTGGTTGTGCTCGAAGCCGCCAGCGGCCAGTACCACGGCCTTGCGGGCCTGTATCCGCAGGGGTTTGCCGTTGCGGGTGACCTCGATCCCCAGTACCTTGCCGTCCTCGTCCACTACCCTGGTCATGGCGGTGTTCAACCACAGGGGTATATCACGGTCCAGCATGGAGGCACGCAGGCGCGCAACGCCGGCGCAGCCGGTGGCCAGCCGGCGATGAAATTTGTCCTTGAAGCGCCAGGGGATATCCAGCAGGTAATCAACCACGAGTTTCAGGGCGGTCTTCCACCAGCCGGGCTGTTGCCCCACCAGCAGCGCCGCCTCCACCTGGGTGATGCCGATGATACCTCCCAGGTGCATCATGGGATGGGTGCGGCGCAGGCGACGCCACTCCTCGCCGAGTTCATCGGCGTTGAAGGTTTCCGGCTCCATGGAGCGGTGCCCTTCCATTGCACCGTCCAGGTTGGTGTAGTAATCGGGATAGTGCTCCAGCGTCACGTAGCGCATGCGGGTACGCTGGTGCATGAAGTCCACCATCCTGGGCGCGTTTTCCAGGTAGGCATCCAGCTGGTACTCGGGTACTTCCTCTTCGGTAATCAGTTGGCGCAGGTAGGTCTTGGCGGCCTCCAGGGAGTCCTGGGCCCCGGCCCCCCGGGCGTAGCGATTACAGGGAATCCAGACGCCTCCACCGGAAACCGAGCTGGTCCCGCCGTACAGGTCGGATTTTTCAACCACCAGTACGTCCTTGGTACCCATCTCATAGCTGCACAGCGCCGCTGTCAGCCCGCCATTACCGGAGCCGACGACGACCACGTCGTAACTGTAATCCCACTGCTGTTCCGCACTCATTACCCATATCCCGACTGGAAAGGCCGCCATGGTAGCGCACTGGTGACACAAGTCAGCACCGCGGGGCAGTTAAGCCGCGATAGGTTTAACAAATTGATCGTAATGTTCCCGCCATTTGCTAAGATGAGCAGCAGAATTCACTGAGTCACCTCTGGAGGATCGCGTTCATGCCCCGATCACTGCGCAAATACATGCTGGCCGCCACCGCAGTTACCGGCCTGGCCCTGGCGCCACTGGCCGTTTCGCACCTTAACGACAAGGAAGTCCAGCAGTCCTACCGGCAGTCCTGGTTTACCCTGGTCGCCCTGAATTTCGGTCCTATGGCGTCAACAGTGAAAGGCGAGATTCCCTGGAACGATGACATGATGAAAGGCTGGGCCAATGACCTGGCGACACTTACCACGCTGAATATCATGCGCGGTTTTGGCGAGGGTTCCGACAAGGGCACCACCCGGGCCAAGCCGGAAATCTGGCAGAACAAGGCGGATTTCGAGAGCAAGATGAATGATCTGAAGACGGCAACCGCTGCACTGCAGGAAGCGACCGCTGGCGGCGATCGCAAGGCGATCGCCGAGGCTGTGGGCGCCGCGGGCGAAGCCTGCAAGGCCTGCCACGACGAGTACAAGTCGAAGGATTACCTGTATTAGGCGACAAGGCGCCTCAGGCAACCGTCACTCAACGAACTGAATAACCGGTGAGTCCCAGAACGTTCCTGAACGTACAATCTATTGGATTGTTCACGTTCCTGATGGTCGTGACACTGGCGTCCCGGGGAGCAGGCACTGGGGATTCTACTGTCCCGATACGGATCGGGTGGCAGATACCCGCCGCAACGCAAGGCCAGGTACTCCAGGTGTTGAAACGGACCAGTGTCCTGGAAGGTCATGGGTTAAAGCCAAGTTTCGTGCCATTCAGCTATGGCGGACCGCAGGTCGAGGCCGCTTTCGCCGGTAAGTTGGACGTTTTCTTTGCCGGCGACCAGCCGGCCATCAACCTGATCGCCAGGGGCGGAAAGTGGAAAATTGTAGCCCGCCTTTTCGAGGATGGAGTGGGCATCATCGCGCCGCCGAATTCTGCGATCAGGGAGGTCGAGGATCTTCAGGGTAAGACGGTAGCCAGTCCCTTTGGCTCAGTCGCTCACCGTGATGCGTTCCTGGAGCAGGAGGCCGCGGGCCTCGACCCACAAAGGGATGTGGTGAACGAGAACCTGGACATCCTCGAAATCCGCCGGCGCGTGCTGGCGGGAGGCAACGAGAAGTGGGATGGAATCGATGCCGCTGTCGTATGGGAACCGATCGTATCGCGCCTCGCCCTGGAGGGTCTTTCGCGCAGTATCACAGCCCGGCGCTACCTGGGTGTGGTCGCAGTCTCAGAGGAATTCATCGACAGCCACCCTGAAGCGGTGGTCCAGTTGCTCATCGCGCTGGTGCGGTCCTGGGACTTCTTTTCCCGGCACCCGGACCGCGTCGTGCAGTGGTATATCGACGACACGAGACTCGACTACACACCTGAGGCACTTGTCGCCGCAAGACTGGATTCGAATTTCGCCGCGACCTCGTTAAACGAAATCAACCTGGAACTGAACGAGGATCACATTGCCACTCTCGAGCGAAGCGCGAGATGGGCACGGGATTCCGGCGAAGGCACGATCGACATCGCAAAAGCCGTGGACACTGGCTTGCTGGCCGCCGCGATGAAAGACATCGCTGAAAACCAGTTTGAGGACATCCAGGTCATTCTACCTTCGACCAGTGAATCGCCAACGGTCAAACAGGGTTTCCTCTACAATCTCGAATCAGCGCCACTCAGCGTGGTATTTGCGGTCATGGTTCTTATAGTCCTGCTGGCCATTGAATCCGGCTTCCTGCTTGGTAGAACCAACCGGAAACAGATCCAGGAAGCACAGGTAAACCCCGTCTCCACCTCGGTGGGCGCGGTGCTTGCCATGATGGCCTTCGTTATCGCGTTTACCTTTGGATCGGCAAACACGCGATTTGACGCCCGCAAAGCCGCGTTGCTCGAAGACGTGACTGCCATACAGACGGCTTATCTTCGCGCCAGCCTGTTACCGGAACCCCAGCGTACTACCGTGCGCAATTTGCTGCGCGACTATGTTCAGGCGCGGGCTGGCATAGTCTACGCCTATGGCCAACCCGACACACTGGAATTGGTGCAGCAACGGGCCCTGGTGCTGCAGGAACTGATGTGGTCGCATGTACAGACCCTGGCTGAGGCAGGGGGGGAGGACAAGGTTTACGTGCTCGTTGTCCGGGCCCTGAACGACGTGTTCAATTTGCATACCAAACGGGTGGTTTTAGGGGCTCACTACCGGATCCCATCTGCCATGTGGATGGCGCTTATCGTCGCCTCGGGTGTGGCCATGTTTGCCGTGGGCTTTCAGTTCGGGATTGTTGGCAACCGACGCATCCATACCGTCAACCTGGCGTTGGCGCTGACCTTCGCACTGGTAATGGTACTGGCATTTGACCTGGATCGGGCAGGTGAGGGCCTGGTCGCCATCAATCAGCAACCGATGATAGACCTGTATCAAAGCATGAGGAACTGAAGACCGCCGGGCCGCTGAACGACCCGGTTTACCATATCACCGGCGCAGGCTGGGGCGCCTGTTCCAGCCCCCACCACAGGGCGAGGGCGAATACCGCCAGCAATACCAGTGCCCGCCACCAGGGCACCGGGGCCGACAAGCCCTGGCGCCCCTCTGAGCTGCCCCTGATCATGGCACCCAGGAGATTTTCCCCGCGCGCCAGCTGGTAATACAGCACTGCCAGGATATGCAGGCAGACCAGCCCCAGGAGAACATTGAACGCCACCTCGTGCACTACCCCCATAGCGTCGCGGAAACCGCTTTCGGCGGCGTAGTACAGGGGCCCGGAAAATAACACATCGTCGCTGTTGAACAGACCGCTGACAGCCTGCAGCAGCAGCAGTGACAGCAGGGCCAGTACCGACCAGCCCCCCAGGGGATTGTGACCGACGCTGACTGAACCCTGCCCCCTGAGGTAGGCCAGGATGCCACCGGGGCCGACCACAAAATCACGGAAACGGGAGTGCTGACTGCCGAAGAATCCCCAGGCTATGCGGGTCACCACCAGGGTGATCACCGTGTAACCTATCCACTGGTGTGCCTCGTAGTTTTCGGTCTCTGCACTCCACCAGGCCAGTGGTACACAGCACACGATCAGCCAATGAAACACGCGCGTGGGAATATCCCAAAGGGCAGATCCGGTTGCTTGCATGGTCGTTAGATCTCTCAGGTCCTGATCAGGCGGGGAAACGCGGGATCCACATCGCAATAGCTATACGTCCAGTGACGATCCACCAGGGTGGCCCTGTGCCGGGCCCCCGGGGTTGAAATATCGCCACTGTGGTAGCCGGCGTCACCGCGAAACATCACGGTGAGTTGCTCGGCATCACGGGCGAAGACCGGGAACACTTCCGGGGCTTCGCTGTGCCTTTCCTGGGCCACCATCTGCGCCACCGTGTCATAGCGTGCCAGCGTGCAAAGCGTGACGTAGGTGGGTGGCAGGATGCCCAACTCTCCAGATTCATGCTCGGCCACCGCCTGGCGTACGTCCACCCAGCGGGCGTCGTGAATCTCCCCGCCATCGATAACCACATCCTCGTCGGCGAGCAGCGGCGCGGCGTAGATCCAGGTGGAAAAACGTTTGGGCTCCACTACCGGTGTGGTCCAGTGGCTCAGCAGCACCATGTCCTCCAGGTGGGGTGAAAGGCCGGCTTCCTCCCGGGCCTCCCTGGCGGCAGCGATGCGCGAGGCCTCTACCAGGTCGCCCCCCGCTGCATCGATATCCTCCGGATCAACAGCGCCCCCGGGGAATACCCACATGCCACCTGCGAACAACAACGCCTTGTTGCGCTTCAGCAGCAGTGTTTGCATGCCACGATCGCCGTCCCGCAACAGGACGACGGTGGCGGCGGGACGCGCTTCCGGTATGTCGGGCATAGTTATCCCTTTTTAGAGGATTGCAGCTGCGCAGCTCAGGTCTGGCGGGCAACCAGGCTCAGGTCGTAACCCAACTGCCTGGCGGACTGGAAAGCTGCGTCCCTCGCCTCCCCCACCTGGCTGGCCACCCAAAGGTTGGTGCAGCGGGTGCCGGTTCGACAGAAAGCCAGTACCGGTTTTTCGCTGTCAGCCATCAGTTCGCACATTTTGTCGAAATCCGGGCCCGGAAAATTGAGCCCGGTGATCGGCATATAATAGTATTCCAGACCCGAGGCCTCTGCCGCGGCGGCGATGTCAGCATTTGCGGGCTGGCCCGCCTCTTCCCCATCAGGGCGATTGTTGATCAGCACCCGATACCCGGCGGCGGCGATGTCGGCCACCTCGCCCGGTGTAATCTGTTGTGACACGGCGACGGTATCCGTCAGTTTGACCATATTCATATCTGTTCCTCCGTGGAGCACCTTATACCAGAGGCCAGGCCGCAGGAACAGGCACCGAGTTACTCTCCCTTGAACTCGGGAGTTCGCCGCTCCTTGAAGGCCCTGGGACCCTCCCTGGCATCCCGACTCATCATCACCAGCCCCGCCTGCTCCATCTCGTACCTGAAAGCGTCTTCCCAGGGCAGCGTATGGGTTTCCAGTGCAGTACGCTTGATCGCCTGCAGGGCCAGGGGTGCCTGTCGGCAGACGTTGTCGGCGTAGTGTTCGGCCCTGGCCAGCAGTTCCCCACCGGCCACCACCTCGGATACCAGGCCCATGGCCAGGGCCTGTTGTGCATCGATCGGCTCCCCACCGAGCAGGACCTTCATGGCGTGTGCCCAGGGCAACTGGCGGGCCAGTCGCACCATCGAGCCGGCACCGGGCACCACACCCACCCGGGGCTCCGGGAGCGCAAACTGGGCGTGCGCCGCGGCGACGCGTATATCGGTGGCCTGCAGCAGTTCGGTGCCGCCTCCCAGTGCCCGTCCGTTGACGGCGGCAATCACCGGCTTGTACAGCGGCTCGCCCTTCAACATAATCTTGTCGGGGATGGTCGGGTCCGCGAGCAGGCGTTCCTCCACCGGGGTTTCAGGCAGTTTCGCCCCTGTCCAGAGGGGGATGACCTGTCCGAGGTCGCCGCCGGCGCAGAAATCCTCGTCGCCGGCGCCGGTCAACACGGCCACCCTTACCGCATCATCGTCCCGTACTTCCTGCCAGGCATCGGCGAGTTCCACAAACATATCGCCGTTGAGGGTATTTTTCGCCTCGGGGCGGTTGAGGGTTATCCAGGCCTGCGGGCCACGCTTTTCGAACAGTATGGCTGACATGGTGCTGCTCCATGATGTGTTGGCAACAACACTAATAGAAGATTATGCAAGGCCCAAGGCGAGAGGAAGTATTCATCAAGGAAGTTCACCGGTTTGAACCGGGAGTTGATCAGGGTCAAGGCCTTTTACCCCATAATGGAGTGGAATATGCACAGTACCTGAGTGAATTAAAAGATGTGGTGCAAAAAATGGACCTGATCAGACTTACAGCAATTTGCGTTGTTTTGTTCATGCTACCGGGCATTTCCTCGGCGAAAATGTCAGCGGAAGATGTAGCCCGCCTCGGCAGGGACCTGAACCCCATGGGGGGAATAAAGGCCGGCAGCGAGGACGGCCTGCTGCCGGAGTGGACCGGCACGGTGGTCGGACTGCCCGAAGGACTCCAGTGGGAGGGGCCGGGTACGCCCTACCCCGACCCCTGGCCCGATGAAAAGCCACTGTTCGTCATAACCAAGGACAACATGGAGGAACACCGGGCGCGCCTGAGCCCGGGACAGATCGCCATGTTCGAGACCTATCCGGATACTTTCCGCATGCCGGTGTATCCCGGGCACCGCGAGTTCGCCTACTACCAGAACTTTTATGACAAGGTGCACTACAACGCGGAGCACGGTGAACTGACCAGTAACTATGAGGGAATCAAGCGTTTCGTGGGCGGCGCCGCTTTTCCCGTACCCGGGACCGGCCCCGAGGTCGTGTGGTTGACCCGTACCACGGGGGCGTATCTGACCCGCGACGGGGAGTACAGCGATATTGCCGTATTCCCCAACGGGACCCAGTCTACCCGGCGCTCGAAATTCATCCAGGAGTCACCCTACGCCGACCGTAAGCTGGCGCCTTCACCGGAGGTAGAGTACCCGAATCTGGGTAAATACGCCGGCTACATCATGACCTATGTGACGGAGCCGGCGCGGGACAAAGGGTTGATCACCTCTATTTTTGAACCCTATGACTACTCGGAAAATGCCAGGGAGGTGTGGCGCTACCTGCCCGGCTCACGGCGCGTCAGGCGGGCTCCAACGGTCGGTTTCGATACACCTGACGGCCCCGGTGGACTCAAGACGATCGACGAGGTACGTGGTTTCAATGGTTCCATGGAGCGCTTCGAGTGGAAACTGATCGGCCGGCAGGAGATGTTCATCCCCTACCACAACTACAAGTTCGATGATCCCAACGTGAGCTACAAGGAGTTGCTGACCCCCTTTCACGCCAATCCTGACTATATGCGCTACGAACTAAAGCGCGTGTGGGTGGCAGAGGGCACCCTGCGCGAGGGCAAGCGTCATATCTACGGCAAGCGGCGCATCTACGTAGATGAAGACACCGGCCTCACTGCCATCACTGAGAACTACGATGGCCGCGGTGAACTGTGGAAGGTGGTGCTGTTCAACAATATCTATGAATACAACGGTGAGGCCTACGTACGCCGGGTGCAGATGTACCACGACCTGCGTGCGGGAGCCTATATCGCCGAGCGCCTGATCAATGACAGCAGCCCGATGCTCTACGATGTCAACCCGGTGAAGGGGCCCACGCATTTTTCGCCCACCAATGTGCGCAAGCTTGGGCGGAGATAAAACCGCTGGTGCGCAGTGCGCACCCTACATGGATCGGAGTGACCGTA
>JAACFI010000048.1 GCA_009937575.1 Haliea sp. | reverse complement strand
ATCCGCTGAATACCTGGCCTTGCGGGGTTTCTGCAGTTAGTCTCTGTAGATAGTCTCTAACCCGCAGACTGCATGGCGGTGGGGGCAGTCTGAGTCGGCATGGTCTCCAGGAATTTCCCTGAAAACGGGAAATTTGCCGGGAAAGCCGTCAAATTCGCGACCTTAATAGGTGCCAGACCTCTCTAACCCCTGTTTTTTTAACATCTTTTCTTGATAACCATCGCTCTCTGCGAACACTTATCAGGGAAATATCAGGGAATTCACCACGACAAAGTTTTGGACAATAATCAATCGATTGGGACCCGAATTAAGAATCGCCATGAACACGAGTAAGTAAAGACAACGATATGTCGAAACCATTCCTTATTATCCAGCTTAGACCCGAGGACGAAACCGCGGACAACGAACTGCACGCCATCCAACATTACGGGGGGCTCAAGGAAAACGAAGTAAGCAGGATAAGGGCAGAAAAGAATGGCCTGCCAAAGATTAATCTCGACGACTACTCTGCCATTATCGTAGGCGGAAGCCCCTTTGATATCAGCACCCACCAAGACAAGAAAAGCGACATACAAAATCAGGTGGAAGCAGACTTTTACCGTTTGTTCGATGATATTTTTAAGCGGGACTTTCCTTTTCTCGGCTGTTGCTCTGGCAACGGCCTGCTGGGCAGCTACTGTGGCGCAACCATTTCAAAACAGTACGGCGAACCCGTAGGTGGAACCGACATTGCCTTCACCGAAGAAGGCAAGAAAGATCACCTGCTCAAGCATTTCCCTGAAACCATTCGTGTATTAACAGGCCATAAAGAAGCCTGTGACGTAACACCAAATGGCAGTGTATTACTGGCGAGCAATGAACAATGCCCGGTACAAATGTTCCGCATCCAGGAAAACATCTACGCCACACAATTCCATCCCGAGGCAGACGCCACTGGCTTCGAGGTAAGGATCAACATTTATAAGGATTTTGGCTATTTTCCACCAGAAACGGCGGAGCTACTTATTCAAGCGGTACATAACGAGAGCACACCGCACGCACAGTTGATATTACAGAGGTTTGTGGAGAGCTATCGAGCTTAAACAGGCCCTACATTAATTCCTTTTCAACATACTGCTTAACCTCTTCAAATCCTTCCTCGTATCCCACTTCCGGAACGTATCCCAGCAAGTCTTTAGCTTTCTGTATAGGAATAATAGTCTCAGCGCAAACCAGGTTAAGGGCCTCCCGCGTTAAAGGTGGCCTTTTCTTTAATTTCAAAATTCGCCAAATATTTTCAATGCCACCACTTAATGGCTTTATTAACCAAAGCGGTATAGATTTTGGCTTGGGTAATTCCAGTACCTCAGCAAGGTCTGACATATATTGCTTCCAGGTCGCAGAATTACCATCGCCACCATTAAACACCTGCCCCAACGCCTCATCTTTCGTGGCAGCCAATAGCAGCATCTGCACCACGTTATCCACATGTACCAGGGCAGCATTAAAATCACCACCATCTATTAAAATCGGTGCACCTGATTTAAGCGCTTCCACTGCATCATGTACCCAGGGCTTTGAACCCGCGCCATATACATTTGCCGGCCGCACAACAGAAAGCCACATGGATTCCTTCTCATGGTAACGAAAGGCGAGCTTTTCCTGTCTTTGCTTGCAAATACTGTAAGGGCCAACGGGCTTTCCCCATTCCTTGTCCTCCGGACTAGGGTTAGTTGTAAGTTTATCGCCATACACAACGATCGAAGATGACAACACTACCCGAGTGTCATTGCTGACCGCCTCTTCAAATAAGGCTCGGCTACCCTCCACCGTAACTTTTCGATGCAATGGCAAAGGAATCCAGTCACCCACCATCGCCGCAAGATGGATTACCGTTCCGGCCCCCTCAATCATTTTCTTCACATCTGCTTTATTGCTGATATCTCCTTGAATATATCGCACATTTTCTTGCCACTCTTCCGGCAACTGAAAACCGGGCAGGTCAAAGGCGACGATTTTGCTAGCACCTAATGCAAGCAACGCGTCGATGGTTCGTTTACCAAGAAAACCAAAAGCCCCAGTGACTACGACGGGTTGCTTGAGTTCTGCGAGTTTGAGTTCTTTATTCATGCTTTAACGCCTCAAACATGGGCCCGAAGATCGCGGGCGAGGGTCCATGTGCATTAACGGTACTGACAAGTAAAGTCAGAAATCCCATAGAAATCCAGCCCATGGATATCAAGCCACCGCTCTGCTCCATTCACTGAACGCATCTGCCCTCAGATCCCGATAGTGCTGAGCCCTAACCACGTAACTACCCAAACTGAATAGATTCCGCACGGCAGCATGGGCAGTGACGAATCTCTGAGCTTGGGTCATCGACTTGAAGCGTCGCATCCCACGCTCTCGAACACGGCTAGTCTCGTGAGACAGCGATAGTGAAACACTAACTTGTTGGCCCACAGTATGACCCGAATGATGATGTGGCAACCGCATGGCATGAGCTGTTGTGTGCTCTCGTTCAGGAATGAACGGATATTAATAGCATGCTCAATGCCACGAACAGAGTTTTCGGGTCATTAGGCGGGAACTTCGACAGATCAGCAAGTCAAGTCGGCAGCATCAGCGAGAGTTTCTACTCTCAATAGGCCATTAATATGCCCTTATACTGGCGCAGGGTACCAGAGCCCGCGTTCACACCAATCAATCGGCAGGGATGCCAACGAAAAACCGGTCGGCATAGATCCCTGCGTGCTCCACCAAAGACCCGAGCGAAATAGATTTGCAAGACCAATAATGCGCTCAAGACCTCAGACAACAATACGGCCAGCTCGCCAACTTTTCAGTGTCAGCGACCAGATCTCAGGAGAAAACCTGCTCACGACACGCCGTTTATCTTCTACTCCTGGTTAGCCAGCCCGGTCAAAATTCCGCCTGAATGCGAGTGAACAAAGCGTACTTGTCGCGCTCTTCACCCCTGGCCTGGTTGAACCCGGCTCCACTGTTGCCAGTTGTACTCTGCACGCCCTGGAAATAGCCGCTCACACTGTCTTTGAGACGCGCGTAGGCCATGCCCGCATCCAACACGAAGTACCGATTAAAGCGGTATGTCCCCATGGCCAGAAAGTCGGTACCAACGTTACTGGCACGATTAGCTGCATCTGTGTTGCCGTACCAACCCGCAGAGATATAAGCAGTGAGCGCTTCGGTGACCGGGAAGTCGTACCTGGCCTGAATGCTGCTCATGCCATAGCCGTTATTTGACATATTGACAGCATCACCGTCAAAACCGGTATCGGTGGGTCCCTGTACTGTAAGGATGCCGGTATAGCCCCAGTAACCATAGCTCTGTGCAAATGCCATCGGCATCAGGAAGCCGGTGCCGTCATCTTCGCCCGAAGCATAGGATGCCAGCAGGCCAAACCTACCCGAACTCAGTGAACCGGTCAGTTGCGCCAGTACGGCGACACCATCGGCATCGTCGTTGCCGCCCAGCAGCGAGCCATCGCTACTCGACCCCATCACGAAACCATTGGCCCTTAGATTGTCTCCCAACAGCATAAAACCACTAATACCGTAGTTGTAATGCCAGCTGTCGCCGTTGCCATCAGCATCCGCGATATTCAATGCTGTGCCGGTCAGGTATATACCGGCGTCACTACCCAGCGGTACGTCAAGATCCGCCTGGTAGTGGACAAAATCATCGTTGACATTACTTTCACTACCCTCCTCGAGGTTGCCCGCAAACAGGCGCAACCGGTTGCCGCCTGCCGGGACGATGAATGACGCAGCCAGCGGATTGTAGTCCCAGTCCGACGAGAACTGAGTCTGGCTGAAATAATCCTGCAACGGAACCAGGCCGACCTGAACATGGGTATCCTTGAAAACATTATCCGGACGGAAGGTATAATCCATTACGGCGTGCCGCACTGATACCTCAGTGGACTCACCACCACGCCGCTGGTCCGTCGTAGTCACATTGTCCGTCGTGTGGTGCAGTTCAAACTGGATGTGTGTCTTCAACTGCTCACCAAAGTCGACATCCACATTCTGTCGCAACCTGAAACGAGAGGCTGTCTGATTGTCATCTTCGTTCGGAGCAGGGTTATCAAAACCGTTGTCAGCGGTGTAGGCGTTTACCCGGTACTGGCCGCCGAAGGTGACTTTGGGGCCAGCTGTGAGGGACATTGGCGCGTCATCATAAACCTGAGCCACCTGCGGAACTTCGTCGACCTGCCGCCGCTGTACCTGTAGTTGAGCCCTCAGGTCGTCGACCTCACGCTGCTGTGCCTGTTGTTGCGCCTTCATGGCGTCGATCTGGCGCTGCAGGTCTATAATCGTGTCCTCCAGCGAGGCAGCAATTGATTCTGATGACCCCAGTGTCAGGCAGGTTGATAAACACAGGGCAATGAGACTTGATCGCATATTCATAAAAATTTTCCTCCGCTAATATTGCCAAACTGCACCACCACGATTTATGTGTTTGCTGCTCACCTGGCAGCTTGTCAGAATAGCACCACGGATCGATAGCTGCCTGCCGTCGGATCAAGGCCGCACCACACCAGCCCACGGCACCCTGCTGGCAGTTCCGCGATCGCGTGAGAGGCTGTGCGGGTACATTGTCCGCCCAGCGGTGGATTTCTTGGGCCGATTGGTAACTCATGCCTTGACGGCGTACAGTCGTCGTAGCAGCTACCGACGACACTCATGCTGCAAGTGATGTTGTGCCCTGCCAAGAACTGCTGATACTGATGGCTGGTGAACTGCGACCCTCGATCAGAATACAGTACTACCAGCTCCTTGCTCTTCCGTTGCCAGAGGGCCATCAAAACAGCCATATCTTGGACGCTTCTTGTTAGCCAGCCTTTTGTCGTCGTAATATCCATCCAATCAGTTTTTGCAGGAGACATGCTGACAAGGCCTCGACTCGCTTTCAGGCCGACCAGTCCGTTGGCAATGGCTGGAATTGCTTTTAACGCGCCCATCTAAAAAACGCAAAGCTGCGCTATCGCGGGCCGAACAATGCGCGTCACACCTTCATCAGCCAATTACTGATCGCCGGCATGGCGGAGTTTGTATCGGAGCGATTGGGGGTTTCTGAGGGTATGGTCCCAAAATGGTCCCATACCGGGCAGGGAAGAGATCTTATATCAATGAAATCAACCCGTTATATGGCGGTGGTGGCTGTCCAGGGAGGGATTGTCTCCGGGGCCTTCCCTGAAAATGAGAAATCTACAGGGAATATCTCAATCCTTGCCTTTACCTTGATTGTAGCGATGAATCCGGATCCACCCGATTTGCGCCAGAACAAGCACACAAGGCGACTAACGTGGCAATGTTGGCGATACCAGCAGGTATCTTCATGCTGGCCCCTCAGATTGGTCTTGCGACAACTCGCGCGAATCCTCTTAATCAAATTCCGCTGATTTGCAGTTCGCCCGCACCGGGCAGCCTTTCGACCAGCTCCGTGCCCATCAGTTGAGCGGGGGTAAAGCAGCCGCCCTCCCCCTCGTAGTTCATCAGGAAGTGCGCACTTAGCAAAATACCGTCCATGGTGACAGTATAGCCGTTGGGAGTTTCTACCCTGCACGTCACGCTGTCGCCGTTGGCATTCCTGGCCTCACCCCAGACGTGAGTTGGACGCCTGGCCCGGTTCGCTTCATCAGGCCCTGTCACCCGCCGTTCAATCCGCTGCTTGGCCAGGCGTTGTACCGCGCTGGACTTCATCACGGTTTGAATAATGGGAAGGATCAGGTCGGCCGCTTTGCTGACCCTACGCCGGGAGTAGACCGAGATATTGGGAATTCCCGTCTGCCAGTACGCAGTGGCCAGGTCTCCCCAGGGAATAACGGAGGCCGGAACCGGACCGGTGCCGAAATCGATACTGCGTGCCTCGAAGCTGGGAGGCACGCGAATGAGCTCGCCATCGCGCAACACTTTCATCCCCTGGGAAATCCCTTCCACCATGGTTTTGGCCGTGCCCGGGCTCAGTGAGGCATCGCCCTGGAAACCCAGGTCCAGTTCGGTGGCATCGGGCAGCGCTTCTTTTAACTTCGCAGCCACGCAGTCGGTAGGAATCACGTCGAAGCCCACCCCCGGGCACAGCACGGCGCCGGACGCACGGGCCTCCTCGTCGAGCGACTGGGATAAAAGGAATACATCGATTTCACCGGTGATATCCGTATAGTGAGTGCCGGACTGGATGCAGGCCCTCATCATGGGCTCTGCAGTGGCGGAGTAGGGTCCCGCGCAGTGACTCACCACTTTCACGTCTTCCAGTTCGGCTGTCAACTGCTGCCGGTTGGTCAGGTCGAATATACGGGACTGCAGATCATATTTTTCTGCCAGGGGCTCTATTGCCGCACGATTGCGGCCGGCCAGTATGGGGGTCCGACCCTGGGCTACCGCTTTCTCTATGGCCAGTTGTGCGGTATAGCCGTTGGCTCCGTAGATCATCCAGTGCGATTTCATATCTAGTGCTTCTCTATGTATTTCAGTATTCCCAGGAAAGCCCTGGATGCCCTGCGTTCCATCAGTTTCGCCAGCGGAACTCCCAGAATGGGAATATTCAGGCGTGAGTCCGATATCCAGACAACCTTTGTCCTGCCTCCCTGGGCCTCCAGCGTAATCTCGCCTCTCTCATGGGGCAAATTGAATGGCTTCATTTCCTCCACGTGGTAATCCATGCGGTGAGGCTTTTCAAAACGAGTAATACGTTCCCTGAAACTGGCCCGGCCCGCCGTCAGCAGCCTCAACGCGCCCTCGCCATTCCTTTCAGTATGCCCCGGTTCGAGCAACCTGGAGTCTGTGAAGCCCGGGTAACGGCGGTAGTTCTCATGGTCTGAAATCGCCGCAAAAACATCATCGATGTTCTTGTCGAGAAGGTATTCAACACGAATATTGATCATGAATATTCTCCCTGGATCACGAAACCCGGGGCTACATTCTTGCCTTTGTTTCCTCGGAAATTGGCGCCTGCAGCATCGCGGTAACCTGGTCGACCAGGTTGTTGAAAAACAGTTCAGCGCGAGGGCCCCTGAAACTCTCCCTGCTGTGGGCCCGGCGCGACATCGCCAGCAATCCCGCGCCATAGGCGTTTTCCATCCGCATGGCCAGAATCTCGGGGGGCAGGTGATCCAGCGCCTGCCGGCCAAGCTGCCAGAGAGCCAACAGACTGGGGGCCTCCTGACTGAGTTCGACTGTGAAATAGTCAGAGGCCAGGGTGAGCCGTTGCAGTCCGAGTGCGCCCAGCAAATCGCGGAAAGACGTGTCTTCGCGACACAGCAGGAATGCTGCGCCCGACATGACCGAACAAACCTCGCGAAGGGCGATTTGCCCACCCTCCGCCAGGGCGTCCTCGAGAAGCAACGCGCGTCGCGCTTCCTGTTGCTGCAAACGCCGGCCAACAATGGCATCGATCAGCCCCTCTCGATTACCGAAATGGTACTGCAGGGCCGACGGGTTTTTCTGGCCGGCCTCCCGGGCAATTGCACGTAGGGAGACCTGCTCAACACCCTGTACCAGGAATAAAGTTTCCGCGACATCGAGCAGATGCTCACGGGTGGATGTTTCCAGCTCCTGTGGTTGGATTGCCATGTTTGTATCAGTTTCCGCCCTGTCTTATGGCAGCAGCGCAATATTCCTGGCGCCGCTTTACATTTAATACATTGTATTATTTAATGCATTGTATTACTGTTTCCGATGCTCACGCAATAGCCGCTGGTAATTACTTATGAAGATTGTTCTCTTTTTCCTGGTGGCCCTCCTCGCCGCTGCAGTCGCTTTCGCGTTCGCCATCACTCGCGATGGCGAGTTGGTGACACCGCAGGGTAGCGGCACTGTCACACTCGATGCGGGTACCTTTGAGGCATTTCCCCTACCTGACTATGCTGCAAAGCATGTGTCTGAGCGCTATAAAAGCTACTTCGTAGAGGTTGAGCCGGGTATCAAGGTACACGTGCTTGAGGTTGGTTCCGGTTTTCCCCTGTTCTTGCAGCATGGCAATCCGACTTCAGGCTTTCTCTACAGGAAAATAGTCGAAGAGCTCCCAACAGACCGTGTGCGGGTCATTATGCCGACCCTGGTTGGCCTGGGCTTCTCGAGCAAGGTACCGGCCAGCGAGCACACGCTGGATAATCACATCCGCTGGCTCAACAGCGTCCTGACCCAACTGAAACTGTCGGAACTGGTCTACGTGGGCCAGGACTGGGGTGGACCTACGGGCATGGGGGGGCTTGCGCAGTCGCCGGGTCTGCTCAAGGGCGCGGTGTTGCTTAATACCGGGTTCAACGCACCCACCGGGCCGATGGATTTATCCCCAGCTCACGCAACGGTAAAGACCCCCGTCGTGGGAGAGTTGATGATAAATGTGATTTTCTCGATCTTTGAACGGCTGCCGGAGATGCAGGGCGACCCAGCCTCTATTCCCCAGGAGGTACAGGAACTGTATGGGAGGCCGGTACTGGAAAGCGGTAACAACAAGGCGCCGTTGGCGATGATGCGTATGGTCCCCGATGGGCCCGATCATCCGAGTGTCCCTGCTCAACGCCGAATTGAGAAGTATGTCCTCGGGCTGGATATTCCCGCAGAAATTGTTTGGGGGATGAATGATCCCATTCTGGCCAAGGGGCTTCCGTCGATGAAGCAGAACTTTCCCATTGCGCCGGTGACGGAAACCGAGGCCGGCCATTTCCTGCAGGAAGAAGTGCCTGTCGAGATTGCAGCGGCACTGATGCGAGTTGTAGATCAGGTGCAAATTCTGGAACAGCAGGCTCCAGCGGATTCAGCTGTGGTGGAGGAGCAATAATGTCCGGGATTCATCACCTCTTTTTCGGAATTCCCGCTTTCCTGATAGTGGCCACTTCGGTTGCGCTCTGGTTTCGGGCGATAAGGCGTGTAGCCGTTCCGGAAAACCGAACAGCTTTTATTATCGCGTGGATCGCGGGGGGCGCACTCGGCGTTATTGCCCTGGCGATCAGTGAGTCGGGGGACTTGTCACGTATTCCCGCCTGGTTTGCCGCCACCACCGCCGCAATACTGCTTTTTACCGTTTCCATCAGCAGACAGAAAATCGCCGACAACGCCATTCGCGTGGGAGACGCCATTCCAACCTTTACTGCCACCGATGAACACGGTGAACTGTTTGATTCCCGCAGCCTCAACGGCCATTTGCTGCTGATCAAGTTTTTTCGCGCGCACTGGTGACCCTACTGTGTCGCCGAGTTACGGCGATGGGAGGAACTCCGGCCCACCACCCCCCCTGGGGGCAAAGGCCCTTCCGGTACCGACTTCGCTATTGGTGGGCGCCGATGGTACGGTCCTGTGGATGGACCAGTCGCAGAACTACCAGCGACGCTCAGATCCTGACTATGTAATGGCTGCCTTGCGCGAACATCTCGACTGAGGCGGCCCATAAGAACAAGTCGTAAGGAGCAAGTGCATGTCATCAGGCAAGCAATGGTCCATCGGTATCCTCGCCGCTGTCCTGGTCATTGGTGTGTTGGCCTACGTCAACCGGGTGGATATCGCGCTCCGGCTGGTGAGTTTTGCCATGGAGCAGCGCATACCGGTCGGCCCCGGCCGGAACATCGCCTGGCAGACAGGTACCGACCCCCAGGGTCGTGCACCCGGGGAACGGCCGCCCAATATCGTCCTGATACTGGCGGACGACCTGGGCTGGAACGACCTCACCTTCAACGGCGGCGGCGTGTCCGGCGGCACGGTTCCCACGCCGCATATTGATTCCATCGCGCAGCAGGGCGTGAACTTCACCAACGGTTACGCCGCCAACGGCACCTGCGCGCCCTCAAGGGCTGCGCTCATGTCGGGACGCTACGGCACCCGCTTTGGCTTCGAGTTCACCCCCACGCCACCGGGCATGGTAGAACTCGGTAGCCTCATGCAAGGAGGTGAGGGCCGGCTGCGCGACAGCATTCGCAACCCGGACGCTGAAAGTATTCCCTACCAGGAAATGGGCATGCCGGCGTCGGAAATCACGATTGCGGAACTGCTGCGGGACGAGGGCTACCACACGGTACATATCGGCAAGTGGCACCTGGGGCTGGCCGATGGCATGGCGGCACAGCACCAGGGGTTCAAGGAAAGCCTGCTCATGTCCTCGGGTCTGTACCTCCCGGAAGACCTGTCCCTCCTGAATATTCAATCGTGTTGAAATTCTTGACTATTTTCCATAGGGGATAGAGGATGGCAAGCATGCCATTTTTACTCCACATAGCCGCATTTGTTCATTCTTTATTCCGATCACAGCATCAATTGGTCCTGGAGAATTTGGCACTGAGGCAACAAGTAATCATGCTCCGTAAATCAGTGAAGAAGCCACGACCCTCGGTGATGACGAGCTGTTCTGGATCATCTTTTCACGCTATGTCGACGGCTGGCGGAATGTACTGCTCGGCTTGCATCCCGATACCGTCGTGCGCTGGCATCGGCAGGGATTCCGTCAGTATTGGCGTTGGAAGAGTCGAGGTCCCAAGCGGGGCCGATCGCCCATTGGTAGTGAAATACGCAAGCTCATCCGGGAAATGCAGTCGGATAACATAGGCTGGGGCGCTCCCCGAATCCATGGGGAATTGCTCAAACTCGGCATAGAAATATCTCAGGCCACCGTATCAAAGTACATGGTGCGCCATCGAAAACCGCCGTCGCAAACCTGGCGAACGTTTCTTGAAAACCATGCCGACTATTTTGCTGGGATTGATTTCTTCACGGTCCCGACAGCCGGATTTAGAGTGCTCTATGTATTGATCGTGCTCAACCATGGTCGCCGGCAGGTGGTTCATTTCAATGTGACCGAACATCCCACTGTCCAAAGGACAGCGCAGCAACTGGTGGAAGCTTTTCCTTTCGATTTCGCTCCACGCTATTTGCTGCGAGATCGGGATGCCGCTTATGGTGAAGTTTTCCAACGACGGATCAAGAGCCTGTGTATCGAGGAAGTTGTCACGGCGCCTCGCTCCCCATGGCAAAATCCATATGCTGAGCGCATTATCGGGTCAATCCGTCGGGATTGCCTTGACCACATCATTGTTTTCAATGAGCGTCACCTGCACAGAATCCTTCGCGAGTACTTGAGCTATTACCATACCTGCAGAACGCACTTGTCATTAAACAAAGATCCGCCGGAATCCAGACTGCCTGAACCGCCGGAGTTGGGAAAAGTTGTAGCGTTTCCTCGTGTCGGTGGCCTGCATAATCGATACGGGCGAATTGCGGCCTGACATCAATGGCAAAGGTTGCCTGAGAAAAGGCACGATTATATTTACAGGAGGGACAAGGGATTGTCTCCGTGGAATTCCCTGAAAACGGGAAATCTACAGGGAAATTCTTGATTTCCCGAGCCTTCTTCCGTCCCATTTTCCCCGTAACCCGTTGTTTATAAGATCAATTCCAGCCACCACCGGCGTCTTCTCAGAAATTTAGCAGGGAAATATCAGGGAATCCCAAATTTCTAAGAAGAACCCACACAAAGCCGACTGCTGCACTGCCCACCACCACGTCATCTCAACTAACGCGAGTAAGAGTTTAGGCTGCGGCTTTCTTTTTGGACCGAGGAACCGACTTTTTCCTGGATACCGCATGCGCCTTCTTTCCAGCCGCTTTTTTCGCAGGCCGTTTAGCCGCCTTTTTGGTTGGAGTAGCCGAGGTTTTCTCCGCCGCTGTCGCCGATAGTTGCACGCCAAGTGCATCCATTACCGCCAGAATGCTTTTTAGCGTCGGGTTACCATCTTCACTGAATGACCGATAGAGATGTTCGCGTGAAAGTCCCGAGGCACGTGATATTTCACTCATACCCTTTGCCCGGGCTACAACCCCGAGGGCGTGAGACACATAGCTCGCATCCTGGGTTTCAAATGCCGCAGCCATATATTCAGCAATTGCCGCTGAGTCCCGTAAAGTTACAGCGGCATCAAATTTACTCAGTGTCTTAGACATCGTACTCATCCTTCAATTTCCTGGCACGCGCGATATCACGCTTCTGGCGAGACTTATCACCACCGCACAATAATATGACTAACTGTTTACCCTTCATCGTGTAATACAGACGATATCCAGGACCATAAGTAATGCGGATCTCACTAATTCCACCACCGACAGATTTATAGTCTCCCGCCAAGCCCATTTGTAATCGTTCGACAGCTGTGGTGACACGGGCAACTGCACGGCTATCGCGTAGGCCCCTATGCCATCGCTCAAATTCCCTGGTCTGAACGATGTCATACATTGTATGATTGTAGCTTATAAGCTACAGATCCGGCAAGGGTCATAGATAGTGGCGGGCATTAATACTGGTATAGAAAGATTCACTGGCCCAATGGTATTGCGGCCAGGCTTTCAAGCGAACGTTCTGGGCGATCGATATTAATCAGATCGGACCAGGCATCAATTGCTGAAGTGCAATTAGGGATAATTATGGGCCCCGCTGTCGCGGCGCCTGAGCGAGGGATTGATCAGAACACCCTAAGGGGTGTTCTGACCCTCCGGGCGCCTTCGCTTCGCTACGGCGTCAAAACTCTCCCCTGGGGAGAGTTTTTCGAACGAGGGTTCGAACCAAGTCCTCATTCTTCACCATAAACAAATGGGGCCCCAATCGGGGCCCCATTTGTTTATGGTGGTGGAGGCAGTCTCTAGGGGGATTGTATCCGGAAAATTCCCTGAAAACGGGAAATCTACAGGGAATTTTGCAAACCTCATGGTGGCCCTACCGCCCTACCCCATTCTAACCTTCTATTTTTATTGCCACTTTCTGGGGCGCCCTTGTTTAACACCAGCAATTAACAGGGAAATATCAGGTAATAGGGAAATATCAGGGAACACTTACCTGCCGGAACCAAACTCTTGTCCGGCTGACCCCTTATTAAGCGTTTCGCGTACAAGAGAGCGCCTGAACCCAGGGCCACTGAAGGGTATTTGTAAGCGTTGACAATTACGTACGCCTTAGCGTACGCTAAACCCCCTTGGAGGTGCATTATGACGACACTCAATGCTACAGAAGCTCGATCCAGGCTCTACGCCCTGATCGATGAAACCAGCGACAGCCACGAACCCATCCTGATCACAGGAAAGCGAGGCAACGCCGTCCTGCTGGCCGAAGAAGATTGGAATGCTATTAACGAAACGCTGCACTTGCTCTCCATAGCGGGTATGCGCGAATCCATTCGTGAAGGGCTAGCGACCCCTCTTGACGAGTGCGATCGCGAGATCGACTGGTGACCTGGACACTTTATTATACAAAGCAGGCTCAAAAGGACGCCCGTAAGCTCGCCTCTTCGGGATTGAAAGAGAAGGCTCAGGAATTACTGCGCATAATCGAGAACAACCCGTTCCAAACCCCACCACCCTATGAAAAGCTGGTCGGAGATCTGACTGGCGCGTATTCCCGCCGGATCAACATCCAGCATCGTTTGGTGTACCAGGTACTGGAGGAGGAGAAGGCCATCAAGGTCTTAAGGCTGTGGACTCACTACGATTAGCCGCTGAGACGGCGAGGCCACTTACAGGTACTGGCAAGTTTACAGCCCCAAATTGTTGATTTGCACTGATTAATGTATCGACGTTTACTCCCCATCCATCTGACCTACCAGCAAATTCCAGCGTGTTGGTGGGTCACGTCATCATGCAAATAACTGACGAAAATGGCTCAAAATTCGATGCTTACGATCAACAACACGATGCTTTGCATCGGCTACTGATAATTGAAATACTGACTTGGAAAGATCAACACCTACGACAGAAACAGGCATAGCGAGTACTCCTCTGCAGTGAATGGGCTGGAACAGATGCCCATTCAAAGGGTAGATCAACTAAGAGGAGTCCATCCTATCGCCATGGACAGCATTTGGAGGCATGAAAGGGCGGGCAGATGGTCCCATGGGGGTCCCAAAACCTTCGACAGAAACTATGGGAAAGCCATCAGTACCGCAAAAAGTTCATGCGGCGATAGGCCTGGCCTTGTCGATTCGGGCTCGCCGCTTCGGTGTATTCAGCGCTTTCCACAGCTCGTTTCGCTGCTGCAAATTCAGCCAGAAATCAGCCGAATTACCAAAGACCGTGGCCAGCATCAACGCGGTATCCGCGGTGATGGCGCGACGATTGGTACACAGCTCGTTGACGGTTTTTCGACTCACACCCATGGCTTCCGCCAACTGTCCCTGCGTCAAACTCATGGGCACAAGGAATTCCTCGGTAATCATTTCACCGACACTGACGGGTTTTCGCTTCGTGATATTCATCGCATGCCTCATCGATAATCGTGATTGTCCAGATAAATCTCTCGGGTCTCGCCTCTCTCACCCGACCATTCAAACACCAGCCGCCATTACTTGTTAACGCGAATCGAGTGCTTGCTGGCCAGTCTTCCCTTCAACTTTTCAAAGTGGTTGCTCGGGGGTGAACGCAAATCGAGATCACAGGTCGCATCATCGATCAGTTGCAGCTTTCGAAATAGCCGATCTTCGATCTCGGAAGGTATCTTTTTACTGCCCCTATTTGACAGGTAAAAGTCCCGAAGCCACCGGTCCCGAAAACTGACTATCAAAAGCCACCTCCTCAGTTCTGCCCCATAGTAACGTACCTGGTTACTATTGACAACAAGATCATCTCTCAATCCTTCACGGAGGCGCGCCAGGAGTAAACGTCACGAAACGGTCCAGCAGAACCGTCTTCCGGACGCTATACCGGTAGTCGTACAACTCCCGTGACTCCGACACCAGCTCCGCCAATCCAAAAAAAGCGGCGAACCGATCCAGCACACGGAGGAAATAGCAGCGCCGGGTGCTGTCTTTAGCGGTGCTGTAGCTCGTCTCCTCAAATATATCGATAGCCATAGGGAAGGCGTTCAGGAATTTGTCTTCATAGAATTGCTGGGGGCGCTGGCTATCCCCGAATGAAGCCAGGAGGAACAGCGTGTAGAGGAACGAGTGCTGCACGATTTCAGCCTCCGGATACAGGTCCCGGTAGGCCCAATTAAATTGTGTGGCATAGGACTTCAACAGCTCGAGATAGATGCCCCCATGGTCCTGCCCGGCAAGCATGTCGTTGCATTTCCGGGTCATAACGAAGTGCCCGCGATATTTCCGGATCAGTCCTGCCAGTTCCGCCACCAGGCGGGTGCAGTGCAGCTGCTCGAGATCGGTCTCGGAGCTTATGCCGCCAATGCGCAACCTGCGTTGATCGTGCGCGGCCTCACTCAGCTGTTGTGCCATCGATTTGCAGAATTTGAGCGGCAGATTCCCCTTGGCCGTCGCCTTCAGGCCACTTTCGCCAATTGCCTGCACCAGGGCAAAGAAAATCCCCATGATTTCAATATCCGGACCAGGCTCGATGTCCGTGGCAAAGCGGACAGTCTCCGGGGAGGTGAACGGCGCGTAGAGCAGGTGCGACATTTGTACAGGTGAAAGCCCGCAAAAGTCAGCCCGGGCACAGTGATTGCGCTCATTCATCAACTCGGCAGTATAGGCGTTGAGTTCCTCCAGCGATTCAAAGGGCTGTTCTGCGGCCGCCTCGGCTATCTCGTTGGCGACGGCCTGAGCGAATCCAGATCTCCCTTGACCATCTCCATTTCCAAGACAGCAGTGCTTGTATTTCTTCCCACTGCCACAGGGGCAAGGATCGTTGCGTCCTGTCTTCATATTAGTAATCCACTGTTGAATCCTCTGGTAACAATCGCCATATGCAAGCAGCCTGACGTATTGTGAAATGCCGGATTCATGCAGGTAGTTTCGCGATAAGACTTTCAATGCGGGCCAGGTTGCTTGAATCCCGCACGTAAATTTCAAGGGCCCGCCGATAAGAGGCCATAGTCTTGGTACAAACCAGGGTATACGGCCTGCCCTGCCGTTCGGTGACATGCTTGAGATCGCATCTATCGCTGTCGATGATTCGGTGCAGGTGCTTGCGGCGTTCTTTCTTGAGAGCAAGCCGTAGTTCCCGCTGCTTCGGGTCTGCCAGGAAGTGGCTGAGCTGACGACAGTCACCGCACCCACAGGACAACTCGTGGGCACGTCGATAATCCTGCGGTTTAACCGGTTTAGTGGCAGTGCGGCATTGAAGCGCATCCCGGCAGGAGACAACCCAGCAGGAGATCGCCTCGTTAGATTCTGTAAGCCTCTTTAGTCGGGTTTCGAGGGCGAAGATCGCAGCCAGGTGTGCGTCCGTCAGTTCGTACTTATCTCGACTGCTTAGCACATGGTCGACAAGTGAGGACAAGTTTGACTGCGCGTTTATCGCCAGCATCGCCTTGACCGACGACACGAGTAAAGCTGCCCGGTCAATTCGGCGGATTCGCCACGAATCCGCCACCGGTTTACGATCCAATGCTGTCAGGGTATTGACCAGGATTTGACACAGCCGGGCACACAACGCAATACGCTCCGGATTCTTATCCCGCTTCCGGCAGAGTAGCTGTAGCCAATCGGCATTGCGAACCATGGTCTCGGGTTCAGACGCCTCGATTACTGATTGCAGTTCCCTACCGAAGCTCGACCAGCCGTGTCGTTTGCAGAATGCAACAAACTCCCCATCCAGTTGCACCGCTTCATCAACGCTCAGCACCTGGTCCAGAAAAGAACGCATCAGATCGGGATCGTCCAGTTCGCACAAAATTCGAAGGAAGATATTCCGATCGACTTTATCCTCTTGCTCCCAGGACTCCCCTCCATGCGCTGGTTGCCATGTATCGATAATGGCGGCTGCAAAACGTAGGCACTCCTCGCGCAGTACCTCTCGGTCGGCCTTCCTGGCCCGCCGGAGCCATTTCACCATTGGTTCCAGGCCACCGAGGACGGCATCAGTACCGGCCCCACAGAGCACCGCGAAGTGTTCCGCGCGCGACCAAATCACCACAGCGGCACGATAATACCAGCGCTCCAGTGTCATACCGGCATTGCCAGTATAGTCTTCGAAATCCTCTTCGCTCGGATCACCGGCGTCGAGCGCCACGTCGGCTATAATTTCCGACTCGAGCAGGGGAATTTCGCCGAACTTGATTTTACGACCATCACGGTCAGACCAGTGATCCACGGAGAGGGAGGATTCCAGAATCTCACCCATCCAATATTCACTAGTGCGCTGGCCTTCCTCGTCCTCTTCATCTTCTTCGTCGTCATCACCCCAGTGGTAACCATTGTTCCACCCGTGGGAGTAGCCGTCGTAGTCACATTCAGCCGTGCCCAGTCGCCACAAAGTGACCAGGGCCAAATGTGCCATACACCCCGCTCGCTCAGCTGCCTCAAACAGCACCTCGGCCCGAGACCGATCAATCCCTTTGAGCGAGTCCAACATTAGTCCGGCCTGCGTATAGCGATGATCGAGGGTAATGGCCAGTTTTCGGGGTTGCGGGTCGTGGCACCATTCGCTGAGAAGCGCAGCGATCTCATCAACTGCAGATTCATAGGAAGGCGCCGCGATACCCTTTCTGCTGCGGGATTTCGCCAGCACCACATTGTAAGTCAGGCACAGGCGACAGCCGCTTTCGATCGGCCTCACCTCATGCTCACAATCCGCGTAAAAGGCTGCATAACTCAGTTCGTGCCCCAATGCTGCGCCGGCAAAAACGATTTCGTGCCGCTGACCGGCGTGAGAGATAATCAGTTCACCGCCCTCATGCACCGAGGGTAGAACAACGACCAGGGTAGCCACCATGCGATCGAGTTTTTCGCCATCGCGGTGCGGCAGGAAGAAACTACCCTTTTCATACACCAGCAGTTTGTACAGATGGGCTGTCAACTTGTGAGCCTCTAGCCCAAGCTGGTGCCTCATCTGGTCAACAATCGAATCGATCAACAGCTCCCACTTGGGATTAGTGAATTCAATCTGCTCGGCATCGAGTTCCCAAACCCGCCGGACTGCCGTGTCCACAAGGGTCTGCGTACCTTTGCCGTAGGGCGCTTGCCGGCAACTACCGATCAGCTTGCGTGCCTGTGTCTTGCCCAGCGGCAGGCGCAATGTACCTAAGCCCTCGACTACCAAGCCCGGCATCGTCAGCGGTAGATCGCCTGCAGTACAGAAGTCGCCAGGGCGATCGACAGCGGCAAGGGTATGAAGGAGCGCGTCGTGCATACTTCCGGCTCGTCAAAAAAGGCCCTGTATCATAGCAGGTGTCGATTTTGCTCACCAAAAAAGACTGAAGTGCTAGGTTCAGCAAGCGCCAAACACGTACCACCTCTATTTTTATAGACTGAAACGCACTTGTAAGAGAAAGCACTCTGCGATCCATACGGCATACTGTGGTTTTTTAATCGCTTGACATAATTTGCGTCGGTGAGGCCGGTGATTTCTGACTGGATGGTCCCAACGTGGTCCCAAGCAAGAAGCCTGGAAATAAAATTCCTTTAAAATCAGAAGCCTACAAAGGAATATGGCGGTGGAGGCAGTCTAAAGAGAGATTGTATCCCTACTCTGGAGACCGTTTCCGTGTGTGACTGCCTGGGGTGGAGGCAGCCTGGTGCGCTGCTCGCTAGGCCGCCGTTGACTTCGCAGCAGCCTTGTGCTTGGCTTTCGGCTTGCCACCTTTCACGGCAACCAGGCCTTTCGCGGTCACCTTCCGGGTTGGCGTCCATTGCGCCAACTCTGCCTGGTATCTTGCCAGTGTGTGGTTGGCTTGCATCGCCATCCAACTCTCGGCCGAGCGCCCCAGCACCTTGCTCACTTTCACCGCCAGGGCCGGAGACAGATCGATCTTTTCATGAACCAGGCGGCTCAAAGTGG
>JAACFI010000321.1 GCA_009937575.1 Haliea sp. | reverse complement strand
AATTCGGGGTCCTGCCAGTGGGTACAGAGTTGTTTGAACCCGCGGCCGGAGACAGCGCAGGTCCGGGGATCCACGCTGGCACGATTATCCGGGTCGCCGGCGATGTCGTAGATCGCCTGTCGGGTGTTCCCTTCCTCGTCAATCCAGCCCTTGATGACCTGTATCCGTTGCAACAGGTTGGCGCCGGGCCGAGGATCGGCAGTGGCGCTGGCGATGAAGGTCGGGCTACCTGTGGATCCATCCGGAGAGGGTGGCAGGTCTCCTCCCATGGGCACCCCGGCGTTATAGGCCTGCTGCAGGAAGTCCGGGGATTCACACAGGGTGTCACCCCGTTCCCAGCCGGCGAAAAAACGCGGCCTGATGCGAGGGCCGCTGGTACCGAAGGTCTCCCGCCGCTGCATGGCTTCAAACAGGGCCTCGCGGCTGTTCTCCTTCGCGTAGACACCGGCAATACCCCCGGGATTGTAGCGAGCGGGGGAGCCGGTACCTATTCCGCCGGGAACCTCCACTTCTCCCATCAGGCGATGGCGCGGGTCGCGGTCGATGCCGTGAGAACCCTGGTGCCCCTTTTCCAGCCCGGCGGCGGCCGCGCTGATATGGGTGTCGGTGGCCGCAACGATACCCAGCCTGAAGGGGTTGATGCCCAATTTATCCTGTTCCGACAATCCGGCAGTGAGTGCGTAACGCACGTAACTATAACGGGAGACACAGCCCTGCAGCATCATGCCGCCGCTGCCCATCTGTTCGCCGCAGTCTGGTATCGCCTCCGACGGCCTGCGCAGTTTCTCGAAATCACAGAATTCATCGGTGCCGCCCAGTACGCTGGCGATCCCGTTGCGACACTCGGAGTCCCCCTTCACCTGCATCATCTCCACCAGCGGCTCCAGGCGTGAACGCAGTTGGGCCATTTCTTTTTGCTGTGCCTCGGGCCAGGCGCGATTGCTGTAGGGATACCACATGCGCCCGCTGCTCCAGTTGCTGTTGTGGGGTATGGCCAGGGCGTCACAGGCGTCGCTCCCGGCGATGCAGGTCCGGTCCAGCCATTGCCAGAGTTGCTCGGGCGTATCTGCATCCTTGGCGCTCAGGGGTGCCTGCGGCACGGTACCGGACTTGAAAATGACATTGCGGTGCAGGTTGGACGCTTCCCTGGCCAGGGTGTACTCGTAGCCGTGGAAAGTGGTAAAGGCGCAGTCCCCACTGCGATCGTGCCAGGCCTCGGTACTCTTCTGGTTCTCCAGCCATATCCGGACCGCCCGTTCCCGGCAGCGGGCACCGTCCTTCCCGCAGACGCGGGCCGAGCGATCCTGGCCGAAGATGGCCTGGGTGGCGATTCTGATCAGCGGCTGCAGTTCCTCCTCCACCGGCAGGCGCCAGTCGCCCCGGTACAGGCGGCACACCAGCACATCATAGGATTCGCTGTTCTCGTCGTAGCACAGGCTGGCCTCTCCCAGGGCTTCGGCGTGGTCTGTCACGGCGATGAAATCCAGTGGTGAACTGATACGCAACAGAGGCGCCTGGTAACCGGGGGGGTCAAATTTGAGACGCAGGGGCAGCGGTTCACCCCGGGCGAATGCGTAGGCATCGTCGACGGTGCCCGCGGTACCAAAGGCGGTGGCATCGTAGGAGGCTGAGGTGTGGACGTGCAGGGCACCGAACCAGGCCCTGTTGTGGGGATACTGTTGTACGCAGTCCTTGTCGACGGCGTCGGCGACCGACTTCACTTCGACTTGAGCGAAATCCCGCATGCCAGTGGATGTCCCGTGAACCTGGTCGGCTTCTACCCGAGAAAATTCAAAGCGTAACCAGACCAGGAGGCCGGCAGCGAGCAGGGCCAGCGCCAGCAGGGTTAAAAGCGTGTACTTCAAAAAAGATCTTAATCCCGACATGGTGAACCATCATGGCTGCGCGAGTTGCGGCCATCATAGTGCATCGGTCATCAGGGTGTCAGTATCACCGTATCGCGGGTATGTTCGGCAATGGCCTGGTCACTGAACCACCAGTAGCCCGGCCTGCCCTCCAGCCACAGGGGCAGCGAGTCTTTCTGGTGCCTGTGAAACAGGCGTTCGCTCACGCCGCCGGGGATATGCCCCTCTATCTTGTGGGGATCAGACAGGTCCATGACCACCCGGGTGGAGTCGATGATCTTGCTGTGCTGTGGGTCGTCGAACATGTACAGCGCCCGGTTCAGTGTCTCACCGGAACCGTCCGCCGGGTTGACGCCGCCGCCCAGCCATTTGGCACCCGTCTCACCCGGTACCAGGGGATGGAAAAAGCTGACCGTGTGAACCTCACCCCAGCGCCACTGGTGAGGGTTCCGGCCAAGCTGGCTGGAGAGTTCAGCAACAGCATCGTGGGCAGCCAGTCGGAACAGGTCATCACGTGTTTCCACCTTGGCCGTGGTCCCGTCGTCGAACCAGGTTGTCCCGTTGGCCTCGATTTTGTACACGAGGTGCTCCTGCCAGTAGTAATAGCCTTTCAGGTACTCCACTGCCAGTTCCTCGCCGAGTTCATCGCGGAACACGCGCAGTGCGAAGTGCCGGAACAGGCTCTGGAAGATGGCCGGTGCGGCCTGCTCTTTGGTGTCCATGAGATCCCATTGGCGAAGAATGCCGGCTATTTCCCTTAACTCGGGGTCGGCCTCCAGGGCGGGAAGAATGATGGGCATGAGTCTTTCTGCCAGGGGGTTCTTGTTGTCCACCAGGAAGTCCCAGTGATTGTCGCTGGTAATGGACTCCTTCTCGAACAATTCGACCAGGCGCCGGTAGCGCCAGGAAGGGGAGGCGTACTCGGAGTAAGAATAAGGATAGTCCTTAGGGGTGACCCTGTGGTTTGCGCTGCCCACCCAGTCCCGCTCCGGATTGACCTGCATCGGCATCTCATTGGCGGGGATGCGGCCGGCCCAGCTGTCCTCTGACGTCACAGGCAGCGGGATGGAACCGTCACCACGGACGCGCAATGGGACATAACCACTGGAGATCCGCGCGATATTGCCCCGGGTATCCACCACGATGTAGTTCAGCGGTGTCGGCATGTTGCCAATGGCGGCCATGGCCTCATTCACGCTGGTGGCCATGAGCAGCCGCCGGCTGCCCCATTCCTCGCCGAGCATTTCCGGTACCGACCAGCGCAGGGAGATCACCTTGTCGGCGACGGTGCTCATGCCGTGGTCCGAGATTACCGGACCGCGGCGCGTTTCTCTCACCAGCAGTTTTTCCTGGCGAAAACCGTTATCGGATTCACTGTCGCTGATCCTGATGACTTCCTCGCGCAGGTCAAATGGGAAAGACTGCTCTCCCTCCAGGTAGTTATCGGGGTTCTGTGGGTCCACCTGCTCGATATACAGGTCGATCATGTCCGCGTAGCCATTGGTGGCGCCCCAGGCAATATGTTCCGTGCGCGCATTTCCCAGGCCGGGGGAACCGGGGAAGGCGCCGCCCACGGCGCGAACTTGCGGTGTGATCAGGCCCATGGGGTGCCAGATACCCGGCAGGTTGCGGGCGTCGATGTGCGGGTCATTGGCGAGGATGGGCGCGCCATTGGCGGACTTCCTGCTGCCGCTGGCCCAGGCGTTACTGCCCATGGCGAACTGGCTGTTGTCTACCAGCAGGCCGCCATCGTGCTGCAACGCTAGCGCCATTCCCTCGGTCTGTGGTGCGTGTGCCTCGGTTGCGGGGTCGTCCGGATTGATATTCAGTGCCCGCAGTTGCGCGGCTCGCTCCGGGCCCAGCAGGTCCAGCAGCTGTTGGTTCATCAGCTCCTGCTTCCAGTTGACGGAACTGCTCCAGACCTGGAACAGCTGCAGGGCGACGATATCCTTCAGGGTCCAGGGCGCGGGCGTTCTTTTCATCAACTTAAGCATCGCCGGATGCTCTGCACCGTGATCGGAGATATAGGCGTTGACCCCGTTGATATAGCGCTGGAAAAAGTTTTCCTCTTCCATGCCAAGCAACGGCAGCTGCTTGTCAGCGATGCCGGGGATGTCCAGCAACCGGATCAGCCGGTCGCTGTCCAGCCCCCGCTCACCGATCATCTCTGACAGGCGTCCCAGGGCGATCTGTCGGTACAGCTCCATCTGGAACAGGCGGTGCTGGGCGACGATAAACCCCTGGGCGGTGATCGCATCGTCCAGCGATTCCGCGTAAATATAGGGGATACCGAAATCGTCCCTGTGAACCGTGACCGGTTGTTGCAGCGCCGGTAGTGTCATTTCACCGGTGGTCTGGTAGTCGTCCATATTGGGCAGCCACAGGGCGAGCCCGATAACGGCGAGAATGACAAGAACGACGATGGCCTTTAATAGCTTCACAGGGTAATCCGACGCTGGCTTCAGAAATTGTACCTGGCGGTGATGCCGATCGTGCGCTCGGGGATGATATCCGCCTGGCGGTAACCGGTGGGCTGACCCTCGAAGACTTCCTCCGCTGTCTTGGTAATTTCTGCGTCCTTGTCGAACAGGTTGGTGGCCCACACGCTGGCCTCCCAGGTACCGGCGTTATCGCGCACACCGGCATACAGATTGAAAACCCCGTAGCTGCTGGTGGTACCGTCAGCGCCGGTGCTCTTGATGTTGTCATCCACCCGGTTGCCGGTGAAGCGATACAGGCCGCGCACGAAGCCCTCCAGGTCACCCATGGGGATGACGTACTGGGAGTTCACGCTGGCGGACCAGTTGGGTTCGTCACCGATGCGGCCGTCGGAATTACAGGTGAATATGGCGCCATCGGTGTAGTCACCGGGCTCGCCGTCACAGGGGACGTCCGCATCGTCGTATTTGGCATCGACGTAGGTGATACCGCCGCTGGCCGTCCAGTTTTCGGTCAACAGGGCCGTGGCCTCCAGTTCGGCACCGCTGACGATGGCATCGCCGTTGAACATGATGCCGGATGCGCGCGCATCACCGGTACCGTCGCCGTCGGAATCAATCAGCACGCCGGTGGCGCGCTTGATGTAACCGTCAAATTCCTGGTAGAAGGCAGCGCCGTTAAGCTGCAGGCGCCGTTCCCACAGTTCTGACTTGAAGCCGACCTCGAAGGCCCAGGATGTCTCGTCGTCGTACAGCAGTTCATCCGGATTGGTCAGGCGCGGCTCGATGGTCATTCCACCGGGGCGGAAACTGGAATCCAGGGAGGCATAGACCATGATCTCGTCGTTCAGGTCGTGCAGGTATTTCAGTGA
>JAACFI010000320.1 GCA_009937575.1 Haliea sp. | reverse complement strand
CTAGCCAATTGCACTATTTCTTCATTGTGAACTTAGTTCAAGGAGTCTGACCCCTTGATACCCGCCGCTACATTGTAAGCAATTTTCTCAGGATGCCCGATGAATCTTTGTCCTGGGCTTGGAGCAGCAGCATATCGGCTATGCACTTCTCCAATCGATCCCTGGTTTCATCACGCAATTTTTCCTGCGATGATTGCGAGATGTTCTTGCCTTTAAAGCGTTTTGTTGAAACGGATTTGCCAACACACAGGTAGACTTTTTGTGGTTTGGGAATTATCACCGATCCAAATAATCCTTTGGGAATGGGCGGCAACTGGTCGGAGTGCAGAAACTCATCCGATGCCCCCGCCATCTTCATCAACTTACCCACCCAGGAGTTGGCCACTTCACCTCGATCCATATAGCGACCAAACCATTCATCAGGACCCACAATGCCAAGCGGTACAATAGGCACGCCCTGGCGCGCCGCAAGACGAGTAAAACCGGTGCGCTGCTTCCACATGATCTCGTAACGATCGGCCAGATCCTTGTTTGCCTCGTAAGCACCACCGGGAAACAGCAAAACATCTTTACCCGCCTCAAACAGCGCATCGCCAATGCGCTGGTTACCCATAACCGCCCCTGCCCCCACGACGAATTCACGCATGCGTTTGTTGCGATACATGATTTCATCAGACATGCCTCTCACCAGGCGGCCACTGGTTTCATACAAAGCCGGTACAGTCACCAGTACGTCGGCAGCCATCGTGGAATGATTGGCGATAAACAAACACGGCCCCTTCGGAATATTCTCGCCACCGACCAGGGTAGGCGCCATAAAGATCTTCAGCCAGCGATAGAGATTACTCAAACGCCGGGCAACAACTTCTTCATCAATACTGAGACTGCCATCGATAATTTCCTGTATGTATTCCACCTCATCATGTTTGCCGCGCGAGGGCCTTGCCTTTGCCATTGGATTCATACTCATGTTGATTGGGGTAAAGATTACGAAAAATACAACAGCTTTTTGCCCTGATCAGGCCTTCGAATAATACATAACTTTCTTCAGGGACTTGAAATCGATGCCCTGCGTCCACAAGGTAGCGTCGAATTTACGCGCAGTGGCGTAGATAACGCTTTCCGCCAGCGGCAATTTGTGAGCTAGCCCGTAACTTGCGGCGTCAATGGCCAGCTCCGAATCCAGCGGTACTACTTTGCCCCGCTTCATGTGAGCGACGACAGCCATGCGGAGGAGTCAACGGCATTCACACGCGGTCCGAATCTCGCTTAACATCAGTATCGATACCTTTAAAAAGGCCACGAAGCTCTTTTATGGATTTCCAGGGACTCAACTCGATCCGGTTCTGGTAGGTCATTATTTGTACTTTCTGCCCGGATACGATTCCCATGGACTCCCGTATTTCCTTGGGAATAACTACCTGGGATTTTGGCGATACGGTCACGACGGTCATAACTGAAAATCCTATCGATCGAGACACCGGAAAACGATATTTCTATCGACGCATAAAGTCAATGTCGCCACCTAATCCAATTTGGCCAGCCTGGAAATCGACGGGCTGATCTCGGTGGCTGTAGTAAATATGAGGAGTTTTGTCTATACCTCGACCTCAGGGACCTGGTTCTGCATATCTTTGGCTTGCCCTAGCCCTGCTACGTGCGGGCTGTTCAGCTGGATTGGGTAGTCTCTATTTCCATCATACTTTTGCGATACACACTGACGGCCCTGGAAAGAGTGTAAGCCAGCCAGGCAAAATCTGCCGACATCAACAGCGCCGCGGGCCAGCAAAACAGGCTATTCACAGCGGCCGCCAGCAACAGGATGAGGGCGCCGAGGTGGAGGTGAAATTGCCACCGCGAGTGAGCCGCCGGAATGATATTTCCCATGTGGGGCAGGGCTTTCAACAATTGGAGATTCGCCAGGCAGCGGCGTTGCAGGTGTAGATAGCAGAGGAATGGCACGATCTTCTGCAACATGCCCTGGATCACTGATATAGCGAATCCATAGATCAACAGTATGCCAAGGCCGATATACAGTTGAAGCTGCAGTGCATCTACCCCTGACCGTATCGCTTTGAAATAAGTCACTAGGGTCAGTAGTGCCGCCAGCGAGAGGCAGGTCATGGACAATCGCCAGTAGCGCGCCGTAATGTCTGCAATCTTCCGCTTGCGCCGATTGAGCAGATAGATCGTCGTCAGAGCGTAGATCACTGCCGAAGCGGACAGGCAGGCCAACGCCAGGCCCTGCACCACCGGGAGTTCGACCAGGGTGAGAGCCAGTAAAGAGAGGAATACGGCGACCGGCAGGGCGCGAGCGAGCGCGACGGGGTAGCTGGGAGTCACATGAAACATGGGAATTACCTGGTAGCTTGCTGCCATAACCAGCAGCAGCGTCCAGCCACCCAGGCCCCAGGCTATATGGATATTGGCCGTGTCGTTCATTCCCGGCAGGGGCGCCAAACCCGCGTAGGCGCCCGCGCGCAGCAGGCCCAGGAGCACGGCGATAAGCAGGGACATGGCGGCAAAGCGCATACCGAATATGGAATCCCCCCCGCCTATCCCTCGCATCATCAGCCAGGCGAGTGCGAGTAGGAAAATTGTGAAAGCTGCCGCCAGTAGAGGCATCGCGACCATGAAAAAGCTGTAGTTGGTGCTAAAAAATCCGAAGCTCAGCAGCAACAGCCCCACCAACAGGCAGCTGTATACCAGGGTCGCCACTGTGGCTCCCCCAGGTATCAATCTGCCGCTGATAACCGGCACCAGTTGAAACATGGCGCCAAGCATCACCATTGCCATAAACCCCAGCGTTAGCAGGTGGGTGATGCCAAGCAGTGTCGGCGTCCACGGAGAACTGAAAGCGCCTGTCCCCGACCACAGGAGTGCCAGGCCGGCCAACAGCCCCATCCAGGGGGCACTGAGGAAGAAGCGGAAAGGAATGTGAATCGGGGGAATCGTCTCCAGGGAGAGTCCCTGCATCCTCACAGTAGCTTTTCCTGCGGCAGGCGTCCCTGCGGCAGGCGTTCCTGCGGCAGGCGCGGTTCATCCGCTGGGAAGTAGACCAGGATAATGTAGGAGTCGCGGCCTTTCTCGATCAGCCGGTAATTCAGCGACATGGCCTGGCAGAGCGCGAACAGCGGATAGGGCACCCGCCGATGGTGCATGCGCAGGTATTGACCAGGCACCATTTCCCGAAGTATCCCGCTGGCCTGCTCAAAGGGCTCGGGGGGTGGCATCGCCCGGGCATCCAGTAACAGCTCCTCCATGATGGACCAGCTTACAACTCGCCGGCCTGTTCGCCGATGAGCTGATCCATGATGGGGTAGAGGATGTTTTCCTCTTTCATGTTGTGCTGCTGCGTGAGCAGCATAAGCGTCTCGCCCAGACCAAGGAATTCCTCCCGGTCACGGACGGTGAGAGATTGCTGTAGTTGGTTGACCAGCGCCCGCATCTGCTCATGCTCTGAACGCATGACAGCGACAGGGCCCGCTGGTCCGTTGGCTGCCTCCAGTGCCGGGAACAGCTGGCCCTCTTCCCGTTGGTCGACATGCGCGTGGAATTCTGCGGAGAATGCCTGCCAGCTGCGCTCTGCACCGTCCCAGTCCCCGTTGGCTACGGCTTCTTCGACGGTGGCATAAAGTTCGTCACAGTGTCGGTGGTTGTCCTGCATTATCGCGCTGATGCTTGGCATATCAGATCTCACTTCTGTCTGGTCGGGAAAGTGGGTATGGGCACTACACCCCATCTCCCGGTTGGCGTCAAGCGGGATGTACGGTCAGTTCCGCTGGCAGTGTGCGGCGCAATACCCGCGGTTCGCACACGCCGATGCAGCGCGTACATTCAACTCCATCGCGAGTTAGAATAAGGTAGTGATTCTATCGGAAAATTTGCAGCTGTTGGCGCCAATATGATCAGGGTAAATTTGTCTGAATGACTGGCACAATTCATTACCAATCTGCCATTGGCCGGTACCCTTCACATACATATACGGTGGGATTCTGATCTTCCTGTCGGGATAAATTTCATACAGTTCAACGCTATTTGGAGCGAGACCCACCAGTTCGAGATAGCCGATCAATCCACAAATCGTGTCACAGTAGTGACTGTCGTTGTCATCCATGCCACTGATTACACGGTGGCGCGCCTCATAGGCATAGGGAATCTTCTTGTCGTATTTGGAAGGTGCACTATAAATCATCAGGTCAATTTTCATAGTTCATATACAGTCATGCCAAGCCTGCGCCCAGGAGCCCTGCGCTCGAGGAGGCATAATGCGAGACAGCTTATTTGATACACCGAGAGTTAACAATCCACAGGGAGTGACATATCTACACGAACGACAGTTTTTTTATTTTCATGCTCAGTCCTCAAGCGCGTACCAGATGGGGGAAGACCAGGCCCGTTCCTGGAGGGTCTTCTGTAAATCCTGGCGCGGCTCCACACCGGCGCGAACAGCGTCCCATGTCGACCAGCGGCAGGTGGGATTTTCCAGTACCCGGACGTAATAAAAGGCCCGTTGGGAGGGATCGAAGTCCGGGTCCTGCCAAATCGCTTTCAGCTCGGCGGCACCTGCGCCGGTGATGGCGCAAGTGCTGATGTCTACCTTCGCACCATTATCCTTGCAGCGGTGGGTTTTCTTGTTGGGTTTACCTGTAGAGCAGGCAACATCGTAAACCTGCTCGCGGGATTCGCCGCCCTCGCGCCAGCCCTTGATAATCTGCAGCCGTTGCAGGGGGGCGCTGGCGTCATCGCGGGTGGCCCAGGCGATAAATGCGGGGGCACGCTCTCCATCCGGAATCAGGTCATTACCCATGGGCACACCACCGGCATAGGCCTGCTTGAATACGTCATGCGCCTCCAGCATTTTCTCGTTGTAGTCGTAGCCGGCAAACAGGCGCACCTTGATGCGCGGCCCGGTGGTGGCGAAGGTTTCCTTTCGTCGAAAGGCATTGTAAATAGCTTCACGCGTGTTCTGTTCTGCCCATACGGCCGCCAGGCCAGATGCTCCCCAGGTTTCCGGGCCGCCCGTGGTGAAAACACGACCCTTGTCGTCGGTATAGGTTTCATCCCGCGCCGAGCGGAACGTGCCCTGCTCTGACTTGGGAATGGGTAATGAGCCGCGCAGTACGCCATTGGCGTCGAGCAGGCCGACCTTGGCGAAGAAATTGGACTCGTCGACGGAAAT
>JAACFI010000319.1 GCA_009937575.1 Haliea sp. | reverse complement strand
CGCTACCCTTGATCGGAGCACCTACCAGCGTAGGGTGCGCACCGCGCATCATCACCCGGGCATCGTCACTGGGTCAACGGCACCAGGGTAATCTCGACCCGGCGGTTCAAAGCCCGCCCGTCGGCGCTGTCGTTGTCCGCAACGGGATAGCGGCTACCGACGCCAAAAGTCGCGAGGCGCTGGGGTATGACACCCCTGGATTGCAGGTAGGCACCGACACTGGCCGCACGGCGCTCCGACAGGGGCTGGTTGATGGCATCGGAACCGGTGCTGTCGGTATGGCCCACGACTTCCACCAGCGTCTTCTCGAATTCTTCCAATACCAGTCCGACCGAATCCAGCACCGGGTAGAAGTCAGACCTGATGTCCGCCTGGCCAGTTGCAAAGGTCACGTTGCCGGGCATGTTGAGGATGATGTTGTCTCCCTGGCGGGTGACGCTGACGCCGGTACCTTGCAGCTGCGCCCGCAGCTTTGCCTCCTGCTGGTCCATGTAGTGGCCCACACCTGCCCCTGCCAGCAGGCCGACGCCCGCTCCGATGGCGGCGCCCTTGCGATCGCCGCCGGCAATGGCACCAATGACTGCACCGGATGCGGCACCGACGGCCGCGCCCTTGGTTGCATTGGATGTTTTCTGTTCCCCGGTATAAGGGTCGATGGTCTGGCAGGCTGCCAGGGCCCAAGCCAGGCAAACTGACAACAAACCCCGGACACCGACCTTTGTTCCCTGATACATCATCACGCTCCCCTACGTGTTATCTGTCGCCGGGATGACTATAACCAAATTCACCTGAACGAAAACTGAATATTTACAGATTTAGCGAGAAAACGCCGGGTCACATCCCCGGCGTTTTCCTCATGAACAGGAATTCATCCCTGGCTTCTACCGTTTCCGGCCGCAGGTTGTCGATGCCCTTGTAGGGTATCCCGGTGCCGGGTCCCGTTCTGGGATACTTCTGCATCCTCGCCATGTGCCGCTGGATCATCGCCACCATCTTCGCGCTGCTCCAGGCACCAATCTCCGTCGAAAGGGGCCACTCCTCGCGGGTATCCCGGAACAGGTGATAGAACTTCGCCAGCACGGCATTCTCCATCTTTCCCCCGGGGATGGTCAGCTTGAACTGTTCCTTGACCACGGCCTCCAGCGTATTGATGTTGTAGAGGAAGGCGTAGTCCCGGCGGCCGTGGGCCTCACCATTGAGCCACAATGCTGTCTGGTCGAGGCCGTCGATGACGCGATCCCTCGGGATTTCGTCCGTGGCACCGCCGACGCGGGCGAGGGTCGTGTACAGGTCGCTGACGTGCACCATGTCGCCCACGACGGAATCGGCCTCGATCATGCCCGGCCAGCGGACGAAGGCATCCACGCGGACGCCACCCTCGGTGGTGGCGCCCTTGCCGCCGCGGAAGATCATCGGGGTGTAGCCCGACTGGGGTGAGTACTTGGTGAAGTGGCCGTTATCGCCCATGATGATGACGATGGTGTTGTCCGCCACGCCGAGTTTTTCCATTTCGGCCATGAGATCGCCGATCCACTGGTCCACCAGTTTCATTTTCTCGACATAGGTACCGCCATTGGGTGTCGTGTATTCATCGTAAGCGGTACGCGGACCTGTGAGCGGGTACAGTGGCCAGTACTGCAGGAAAAACGGCTTGTCCTGCTTCGCAAGCTTGCGCAGGTGCTCTATGGTCTGGTCCTGGTAACGCTGGTTCATCTCGGCGTACTTGGCCTCGGTCCAGCGCTCACCCGACTTCATGTCGACCTCGCGCACCGTTTTGTTGCGATAGCCCTCTACACCGGTCGCCAGCGCGGAAGCATCGGTTCGCAGCCAGCCGTCGATCACGTAGCGGTCGTCAAAATTGTTGTCCCCGATCCCGATGGAGACCTCCTCGTCGGCGGAATCATCGTGGAAAACCGTCAGCTGGCCCTGCTGGTGTATCGGGAAGGCGGCGTAGTCGAAACCCTGGTGATTGGGCCAGGACTGCATGATGTCCCCCATATGCCACTTGCCGATATGGGTGGTGTTATAACCCTGTTCTGACAGTATCTCGGCCAGGGTGACTTCCTCATCGGCCAGGCCAAAGCCGGAAATATCTACCTGGGTGTTGCCCATGCCGTTGCGGTGGGGCTGGCGGCCGGTCATGAAAGCCACCCTTGTGGGGGTACAGGAGGGCTCTGTGTACATGCGCGCCATACGCATACCCTCTCGGGCGAACTGGTTGATGCTGGGTGTCTCGTAACCGCGAATCACGTTCAAGGTCTTGCTGCCCAGATCGCCGAAGCCGATGTCGTCAATCAGGATATAGAAAATATTCGGCGGCTTACCGCCGTTTTTCTTGCGGAACTCTGCCAGGCGCTGGTCCAGGGCCTTGTCTTCCTTTGCCCAGCGTTCTGCGTTCTGCTTCTCGAGAATATAGAACTCGGCGTCGTGCACGATGTCGGCGGCATTGAGCTGCGTACCCAAAAGTGCCAGGCCGAGGGTCAGTATGAAGGTCTTCACGGGCCTCATGGTGTTCTCCACTAGTTAGAGGAAGGGGGTTGAGTCAATGGTTGCAGCACGTGCTGCACGAAGGCTTCCCGGCGCTTTTCGGAGACGCCGTCGAATACCATTTTGGCCAGGAATGCCGAGGAGGCGATGATCATGCGGGCCCGGTCCTGGATATCATCGGGATCGGCCGCGGAGAAAACCTCCTCGGTAAACATCTTTGACAGTGCGTCTACCAGCCGGGATTCAAAGGCCCGGTACTGGGCCTGAATCTCGGGCGCAAAGTGCATGCTCCACATCAACCAGACCTTCACGTAGTCCGGTTCTTTCTCGGCAAATGCCATATACAACGGGGCGGTTGCCCGCAATTGTTCCTCCGCCGGCAGGGCCAGGGCGGGAGTGACGATGTTTTCGAAGAAGCTGTGGCCGACTTCTTCCAGCAGGGATTCAACGAGTGCCTCCCGGTTGGGGAAATAGGAGAATACCGCCGGCACCGAGACGCCGCAGGCCCTGGCCAGGTCCGCGTGCTTGGTGCCGCCGATACCCTTGCCGGCGAAGCAGCTGATGCCCGCGCGCAGGAGTTGCTTTTTTCGTTCCTCGGGCGGCATCTGGGGTGCCCGGGTGCGTTTCGCGGTGGATTGTGCCATGAATGGTTATCTGCTCAGTGCCTGCCAGGGCGGTAGTCTAGCCCGTTTCGCCTGCGGCAGGCCATCATTATTACTGTCAGTGATATATTTGTCATTGACAATTATATCAATAATGATAAAATTATCAATGCATGAACAACATGTTTATTGGTAACGGAGGGAAAGTCGTGCTGGAATTTATTTATTGGGTGGTCCTGTCCGCGGGTACCTGGGCCGCGTTCATCTACTTCAGGGACCTGGGGGACATTACCCAGGTGGTCATGAACGTCTCGCGCGAGAATATGCTCAAGGCCATCCGCAACGAGAACAGGTTGGTGGCCACCGGCCTGGCGGGTACCGGGATGGCCGCTGTGTTGCACCTGTTCTGGGGTGCAGGGCCCGCCTGGCTCACGCTGACTATGGCGCTGGTCAATGGCTTCATGGTGGGTTTTCCCTGGATCTGGCTGCACGTGGGGTTGCGCAACCAGCAACAATCGGCGACCTACTACCCGATCGAGGAGGCAGAAAAATACCTGCGCCCGGACGAGAGCGTGATAGTCATCGAAAACAATGGCGAGGCCCGTGCGCATCCAGATTACCACATCAAACGGCCGCACCTGGCAGGTACACCGGAGGGACTGGGTGGTGAGAACATTATCATGACCTATTGCTGCATGACCCATCTCGGCCACGGCTTCAAGCCGGAAATCGGTGGAGAACAGCTGGACCTGGAAGTGATTGCCCAGCATGGCAACAACCTGATCATGAAGGATCGTGGAACGGGCGAACCGATCCAGCAGATGTACGGCACCAGGGAGTGTGATGGCCGCGACAGCAATGGCATGCAGGAGTGGCCTACGTTCCGAATGCCCTTCAAGGCGTTCGCGAAAGCCTATCCCCAGGGCAAGGTGTTTCTGAATAAGATCCCGAAATTCACCCGGAACCCCGTCATGTTCCTGTTCGATCATCTCGTGGAAATCGTGTTCCTGTGGGCCACGGTCCCCCACGATCGTACCCAGTCACTGCTGTGCGACACCATGGATCACAAGGATTGCCGGTTGCACGCCAAGGAGTACGTATGGGGATTCAATGTCGGCCGGGACTCGGTAGCCTACACCCTGGACGCGATTCGCGAAAATGGTGACCTGATCAACGTACGTGTCGGAGACCGGGATATCGTGGTGTCCTATGACCCTCAGTACCAGAGTGTCGGGGTCTATTACAATGACAGTGGCGCGCCTGTATCCTCGATAGATTTCCGGGGCGAATCCAATCGCGGGCCCCTGCGGCGCGTGGAAACCGTGAAGGCCGGCGCTTACTGGTGTGTATGGATTAACTACTTCCCGGAGACCGACCTGAACCGGCTGCCGGAGGCCCTGCAGGCAGCAGCCTGAAGCAACTCATCTCGATTTCTCCCGATCTGGTGCCGGCTCGGCTATAGTGGAGTCCGGTTGACGCCAGATCAGGGAGAAAGCTGTCATGTTAAAACCGGAAGACATGTCCCTTGCGGGAAAGATCGCTTTGGTAACCGGAGCCGGCAGGGGAATTGGTTTCGCCATTGCCGAGACCCTGGCCAATTTTTCCGCGGAAGTCCTGTTAATAGATAAAGACGCGGCATTGCTGCAGTCCGCTGCGGAAAAGATTTCCGCTGCCGGGGGGCAGGTAGCGATCCATTGCGTTGACGTGACCGACAGCGGGGAAGTGACGGATCTCGCCCGGCAATTATCGGACGGCGGGAAGGGGCTGGATATCCTGGTCAACAATGTCGGTGACCACCTGAACCTGATCAAACCTTTCCTCGATACCAGTGAGGAAGAGTGGGATGCCATCTACGATATCAATCTCAAGCACGTCTTTCGCTGCGTGAGGGCATTTGCACCCATTATGCGTGACGCAGGCAGGGGTGGCACGGGCCATTCCCACCTGCGCCACCTATGGCGCAATGAAGACCGCGATATCCGGTTTCGTGCGCAGCATGGCGATGGAACTGGCGCCCTATCACATTCGCATCAATGCGGTGGCCCCGGAGACCACCGAAACCGAGCAGGTTAATCCCCGTGCTTTCACCCACCCGCAATACCTGGAGCAGTGGGATATCTGGAACCCACTGGGGCGTTGGGGACAGCCGAAGGATACCGCCGCGGCGGTACTCTACCTGGCTAGCGGGATGGCGGAATGGGTGACAGGCACCACCGTCCATGTCGATGGTGGTGCGCTGGCCGCGGGTGGCTGGTACCGCATGCCCGGAGAAAAACAACGCTGGACGCTGGCACCGGTGATCAGTGACAGCGGTTTTGTTTACTGATACAGCGACCTTAGCGCCAGGACATGAACGTGTTTATCGTCTCAACAGTCTCGGGACGCAGGTTCTCGATGCCCTCGTAAGGTTTGCCCTTGCCCAGCTTATTGTGGGGATATTTCCTGATAGCCATCATGTGGCGCACGGCCATGTCCTGGAAGCTTGCACCGGTCCAAAGTGAGTGACCAATAAGCGGGTGCAGCTCTCGTGGATCCCGGTACACGTTGTAGGTTCCCGCCGCTGCGGCCGGCATGCCGGGAACCGGCATGTGCATCTTCCACTCCTGCTTGACGATGGCGCGCAACACCTCGTTCTGGTAGACATAGACATAGTCCCTGCGACCGTGGTTCTGGCCGTTGAACAGCAGCGGCGTCTGGTCGATGCCGTCGATTACACGATCTCGCGGAATATACTTGTCGGCCTGTGCGACCCGGGCAAATGTCGTAAACAGGTCTGAAGCGTGCACGATATCGGCGGCGCGACTGCCTTCATCAATAGCCCCGGGCCAGCGAACGTAGGCATCCACCCGGATGCCGCCCTCGGTAAAGTCTGTCTTGCCGCCACGGTAGATCAACTGGTTCAACCCGGAAGTGCCCTCGTAGTGATACATCAGGCCGTTGTCCGCCATGAACACCACCAGTGTATTCTCCGAGATACCCAGCTTGTCCATCTCGTCCAGGATTTCGCCAAACCAGTCGTCTATCACTTCCAGTTTGTCAGCCATAAATCCGCCATTCAGCGAGCGGGCCTGCTCCGGGTGGACAAAGTTCAGCGGATACAGGGGCCAGTACTGCAGGAAAAAGGGTTCGCTCTTGCCTGCCAATTCCCGCAACTGCTCGAGTGTTTGCCGCTGATAGCGCTCATTCATGCGCTCGTAGTGGGCCTGGGTCCAGGTTTCACCGGGTTTCAGGTCGACCTCGCGTGCCTTGCCGCCCCTGCGCGCTTCCACACCCGTCACGAGGCCGCTGGGTTTGAATTTTTTATCCAGTGCCAGTTCGTTGGATTGCGTACCCTCGTACCAGCCCAGCAGGTTGTTGGCGCGTGCTGCCTCGGGAGACATCAGTGCTAGCTGCACCTGCTGGTGCAGGGGAAATGCAGCGAAATCAAAGCCCTGGTTGTGGGGATAGGCTTCTTCGATATCACCCTGGTGCCATTTGCCCACGTGAGCGGTGTTGTAACCCGCCTTGGACAAGACTTCGGCAATGGTCACCTCGTTGGCGCCAAGGCCTTCACCCACCAGGGCGACTTTAACTTCCTTGATACCGGTGCGAACCGGATGGCGACCTGTGAGTGTCGCGGCCCGGGTAGGCGTGCAGGAAGGCTCTGTGTACATGCGGTTGAGGGACATGCCCTGGGTAGCAAAATCGTTGATGCGCGGGGTTTGAACGCCCATCACGTCATTCATTGCCGGCTTACCCATCTGGCCGAAGCTCACGTCATCTATCAATACGAACACAATGTTGGGGGGCTTGCCTTTATGCTTCTTGCGGAGGCCCGCCAGTTTCGCGTCGATCTCCTTGTCTTCTTTTGCCCAGGCTTCTTCATACTGCCTCTCCAGAAAATAGTACTCGCCATCGTGTACGATCGGTTTTGCCGCGAACACAGGTAACGCCAGCGCGAGACTTCCCGCCAGGCCGGTTAATCCAGATAATGTAAGTCCTAGCAATTTTGATCTGCCTCTAATCATCAGAGCGCTCCATTTCGTTGGTTTGGCAATAACTTTCGGTTGGTCAGGTAAGCTAGTAAGCGGTTTGTGAGTATCACACTTTTTTGCAAATGATGTCGCCCCGCTGTCAAAGCTAACTTCTTATCAGTTACGCCGTCTCAGGACAACGCCACCGGATCCGCAGGCGTAGAGGCCACTACTGGTGGCTTCGATGGCCTGAAGTGTCGCATCGGTTTCCGCGTTTTCGAGTTCCCATTGATCTCCGCTGTTACGCAAAATCGTCCCCGAGGAACCGGTGGCATAAAAAACCCCGTTTGCGTAAGCCGCGGAGTGAAGATCACTGCGCACACCGGTGAAGTCCCGGTGCCAGGTGTTATCCTCGAAACGGATCATGGTGCCTCCCAGGCCGCAGAGAAATAGTTTGTTGAGGCCGCTGGCGCTGACCCCGTACAGGTCGTGGTCGGTGCCCGCATTGAACGCCTTCCAGCGCTCGCCGTTGAAGCGCAGCACGATTCCACCGCCTCCTACCGCCAGTAGGTGCTGGCTGTCCTGCCCCCACAATCCGTACAACTCCTGCTTGATGCCGGTTTCCAGTTGTCGCCACATAAGGCCGTCATAGCGCAGGGCATAGCCGTTATCACCCACGGCGAAAATGTCGTGTGGGCCGAACCCAGTGATGGCCAACAGTGCAGTGTCGGTATCGCCGCGGTGGGCCAGGGTCCATTGCTCACCATCGTAGTGCAGGATAGTGGCGTTGTCGCAGGCAGCGAAGAGATTGTTCGGTGAACTGCCCCAGAGGTCGTGGATGCGAAGACCCTGCGGGGTGCGATCAAGGCAGACCCGATCGCCTTCGATGTGTAATACGGCACCGCCGTCGCCCGCTGCAATCAGTCTGTCTTTGTCCACGGGCCACAATGTTCGCAGGGTGCGGTTGGTCTCTCCGTCGCTGATCTGTCGCCATCTTACCTGCTGGCGGTCCTCGATCCTGTCGTCGGTGGCACTGGCGGCTGTTTCCTCTACCAGGGTGCCCCCGTCGCCGCACAGCAGCACGCTGCCATCGGTGCCGGGCAGAATGTCGTGCAGGTCATAGCGCAGCCGGCAGGGCAGTCGTTTAACCCCCTCCGTATTCCAGCGGAAGGCCGTGCCGTTATCACCGCAGATCAGCAGTGTATCGTCGAATCGGCGAACCCGGCGCAGGCGCGGCAGCGGATGCTCGCTCTCCACGGATTGCCAGTGGCCTTCACTGAAAAGGTACAGTCGCCCGCGAAACTGGCCGGACTCGATGTCGTATTCCCCACCCGCGGCGATCACCGTGTCCTCGCCCAGGCAGGCCATACTGGTGATCGGGCAGCCGGTGCCGGTCTCCAGCAGCGACCAGCTGCCGTTCTCCAGCAGCAGCACCGTGCCCGCGCTGCCACCGGCGAGAACCCGGCCATCCGGCAGCGGCAGGACAGAGCGCAGGTTTGCAGTCGTGCCGCTGTCGTGTTCGTGCCAGTGCCCGTCGTCGAACTGCACGATGCGACCCTGGTCGCCCACGGCCCAAAGGCTTCCGCTGCTGTCGGCCTCGATATCGAACAGTGGCAGGTTCACCCTGGCGGCTGCATTCTCCCCACCCTGTACCGCGCGCCAGGCGCCCTCCACACGTTCACAGATCTGGCCCAGCCAGCCGACACTGTAGACCCGGTCATCACGGTGGCAGAGTGCGTGTACCGGGAGCTCCGACGGAAAGGCTTCCCGCTGCCACTGCTCTCCGTCAAAGCGAAACACGACGCCCTCATCGCCGGCGATATAGTACGCGTCTCCGGCGTCTGTAGCTGCCCAGAGGACGCCCTCGGTGTGTTGTCGCAGGTCTTCCAGGGGCCTCAGTTCGCAAGCGGCCGGGTTCGAGTCCGGGTCTGTGAACAGGCGGGTGAGGAAGCGGCGGCGGCTGGTTCCGGTGGCCGGAGCGTTCACGACATCATCTCCCGTTGCTGCTGTACCAGGGCGTCGCGGCAGGTTTTCGCCAGCTCACTGAACAGGCTGGACAGGGGTGAATCCGGATCGCCCGCCACCGGCGAGCCCGCGGCGGCCCCCTGCCCGATGGCGGGGGTAAAGGGCAGCCGGGCCAGGGTGTCGATACCCTGTTCCTGGAAGTGGTCAACCTCAGGCGCACGGGGAAACATCTCGAACTCGCCACCGCAGTGTGGGCAGACTGTGCCCGCGTAGTTTTCCACCAGGCCCAGCAGGGGAAGGGCGGTGTCCCGGCAGTACCGCGCGGCTTTCAGGGTGTCCTGCAGGGCGACGGCATCGGCGGAGGACACCAGTAGGCCGCTGGTGTTACAGCCCTTGAGGACTTCGCTAAGGGTAATCAACTCGTTGCCGGTACCCGGTGGCATGTCCACCACCAGGAAATCCAGGACGCCCCAGTCGAAGCTGCCCAGCATGTGGTGGATGTAGTCGTGCTTGTAGGCGTCGCGCCACACCACCGGGGTGTCGGCCGCTTCCAGGAAGTAGGCCAGGGAACCTACCTTCAGGCTGCCGCGGCCGGAGATGTCAAAATTCGGTGCATGGACACCGCGTTCCGAGACCCTCACCCTCTCGTCCTGCAGGCCGAACAGTCGCGCGGCATTGGGGCCGTGAATGTCCGCGTCTGCCAGGCCCACCGCGTAGCCCTCCCGGGCCAGCGCCACCGCCAGGTTGGCGGAGACGGTGCTCTTGCCCACGCCGCCCTTGTTGGCCAGCACCGGAATGATCCAGTTGATTTTCGCGAGCCGCTGCTCCACATGGCTCTGGTTGTGCCGGTCTTTGTCCAGTTGGCATTCGGACTCTACCGGGCAGAAACCGCAGGCGTGACCCCGGCCGCATTCCTCCACTGCCTCCACGCTGGGTATATGTTCCACGGTGCCGTTCATGAGGCTGGCCCCGCGGTCTGCAGGGACACCCAGCCCATCGATACGTGCTTGAGGCCGTCCCGCTGTTTTTGGTCGCCCTGCCACAGGGCGAAAGCCAGGTTCGCCGTGTCTCCATCCAATCGCGCCTGGTGGTCACCCTCTTCCTTCAGCGGGCGACTGAACACAACTACCCACTCTCCGCCTTCGCGGTAGCTGCTGCGCGACACCAGGCCGGCCTGGCCGACGCGTGTGGTGCCGCCAAAGCCGCCGGCAGC
>JAACFI010000318.1 GCA_009937575.1 Haliea sp. | reverse complement strand
CGTTTTCGGTATTGTCGATGGCACCTACCTCGGTTTCTACACGGCATTTGAAAAATACGGCATCCGTCTGATTTCACCCCGCCACGAATCCAGTGCCGCGCACATGGCGGGGGCCTACGCCCGTTCTACCGGGAAGCTCGGCGTGTGCATGGCCAGCAATGGGCCCGGCGCGGCCAATATCCTGCCCGGCGTGGCAGTAGAGGGCGGGGAGGGCAACCGGGTGTTGCTGATCACCAGCTGCCGTCGCACCGGCATCGCCTATCCGGATCGCGGTGGCACCTTTCAGTACTTCGACCAGGTTGGGGTAACAGAACCCATGACAAAGTGGTCCGGTACCGTGCCCAGTGCCGAGCGGCTTCCCGAGTTCGTCCGCCAGGCTTTCCGAGAATCCTGGGCGGGGCGCCCCGGCGTGGTACACCTGGATGTGCCGGAGAACATTATGAACGGCGCCTTCGACTTCCCCGCCGACGCTGTTCGGGATCCCGCCGCCTACCGCCCTGTTGCGGCGCTGCCGGGGGACCCGGGCCAGGTGAAGGCGGCAGCGGAGATGCTGCGCCAGGCGAAATTTCCGGTCATTCACGCGGGCAGCGGCATCGTGCATGCGGGGGCCGCGGCCGAACTTGCGGCGGTGGCCGAGGCCCTGCAGGCGCCCGTGACCACCAGCTGGGGCGCAAGGGCTGTGGTGGACGAAGCCAGTCCCCTGGCCATCCACAACAGTGTTCTGGCGGTGGCCAAGAGCGCGCGCACCCGCAGCGACCTGTTCCTGGTCCTGGGTTCCCGGCTTGGGGAGACCGACTGGTGGGGGCGCGGGCACCACTGGGGTGGTTCCGAGCCGGACATAGCCAAGCGCTGCATCCAGGTCGACATCGACGCGGACATCATTGGCAGGAATAGGCCGGTGGACCAGGCTGTAGTGGGGGATGTAAAGCTGTTCCTGGAGGCGCTGGCAGGCGAACTCGCCGCGACGCCCGTGGCGGAGTCGGTGCTGAAGGAACGCCGCGCCGGGGTGGCAGCGCTGGTTGAGGAGAAGACCGCCGCGCGGGCCGAACTCGACGCGGCCCTGGAGAATACCGGCGCACCCATGCATCCCGCCCATGTGCCGGTGATCGCCCGGCGCCTGCTGGGTGATGAAGGTCTGATCGCCATCGATGGCGGCAACACGGCGGTTTGGTGTGCGCACTACTATCGCAACGCCAGGCCTGACGCTATCCATTCCACCTTCAAATTCGGCATGCTGGGTGCCGGGGTGGGGCAGGCACTGGGCCTGAAAGCGGCCCACCCGGATCGACCGGTGGCCTGCATCATCGGCGACGGCGCCATGGGCATGCACCCCCAGGAAATCGAGACCGCGGTGCGGGAGGACCTGCCGGTTATCTACCTGGTCCTGTGCGACCGCCAGTGGGGAATGGTGAAGCTGACCCAGCAGGTCGGCATCGGCGAGCTGCGCGCGGCCATGGGTATCGAGGCCGAGGGAACCATCAATACCGATTTCGAGGAAATCTGCTTCGACCAGGTCGCCACCGCCATGGGCGCGCTCGGGGAGCGCGTTGCCGACCCTGAGGCACTGGAGAGCGCGCTGCAGTGGTGCCTCGATGCGCGCCGCCCCGCGGTGATCCATATCGACGTCGAGCCGATGGCGCACCTGTTTGCCCCCAACCTGCTGGAGTTCAAGGAAATGCACGGCGAGCCGGTGGGCTGATCCCCGGCCCCTGACGTGGACTTCGCCCTCGACGCCATTCAACTGGATTTTGAGCCCGGCAGACTGCTGGCGCTCAATATCATACTGGCGATATTGATGTTCTGCGTGGCCCTGGATCTGCGCCTGGAGGACTTCCGGGCGGTACTTCGCGCGCCCCGGGGACCGCTGGCCGGTATCGCGGCGCAGCTGCTGTTACTGCCACCGGCCACCTTCCTGCTGGTGCAGATCATCGACCCCATTCCCAGTGTCAAACTGGGCATGATGATGGTGGCGGCCTGCCCCGGTGGCAATGTCTCCAACTTCCTGGTGTGGATGGCCCGGGGCAATACGGCCCTGTCGGTGAGCATGACGGCGGTGACCAGCTGCGCCGCCGTGTTGACCACCCCGTTCAACCTGGCCTTCTGGGCATCCATGGACCCGGATACGAGGGCCCTGTTGGCGGACGTGGCCGTGGACGGCGGCGATATGTTCACCACTATTCTCCTGTTACTGGCGATTCCATTGGCGGCGGGTATGCTGTTTCGCCACCGTTACCCCGGGTTCAGTGCCAGAATACAGCGGCCGCTGCGCATGACCGACGGGGCGATATTCCTGAGTTTCATCGTGCTGGCCTTCTACAATGACCGGGAGTACCTGACTGCGGCGATCCTGCCGGTACTGGGCATCGTGGTCATACACAACGCGATGGCGCTGGGATTGGGCTATAGCGTCGCCCGCCTGATGCACTTGCCCACCCGGGATCGTCGGGCGGTGACCCTGGAAGTCGGTATCCAGAACAGCGGCCTCGGCCTGGCACTGATCTTCAATTTTTTTGCCGGACTGGGGGGCACGGCCATCGTCGCCGCCTGGTGGGGCAGTTGGCACCTGGTGGCGGGCTTCGCCCTGGCCATGATCTGGTCGCGCTTTCGCCTGGATCCGGCAGCGATGCCTCATGCCACCCACAGGGGGGAAAGCTGACCCATGGCCAACAATGTCCTGGTTACCGGAGCGGCGGGCTATATCGGCAAGCTGCTGGTCGCTGCCCTGGCGGAAACCGAGGGTATTGCGCACGTCGTGGCCTATGACCTGCAGCGGGCAAAAGGGCCGGGGTCCACCACCGTGGTGCAGGGCGATATCACCCGGGATGATCTTGCTGCCATCCTGCGCGAGCACCGCATCGATACGGTGGTCCACCTGGCAAGCGTGCTCAAACCGCCCATCGGCGCCCCGCCGGACCTGGCCTGGCGAGTCGATGTGCTGGGCACCCGACGCCTGCTGGGAGCCTGCGTGCAGAGCGGTGTCGAACACCTGGTGGTGACCACCAGCGGTGCCTCCTATGGCTATCACCGCGACAATCCCATGTGGTTGACAGAGGAGGCCCCGGCGCGCGGTCACCCGGCTTTCGAATACAGTCGCAACAAGCGGCAGGTGGAGGATCTGTTGGCCGAATACCGGCGCAGCCAGCCGCAGCTGACGCAACTGGTGCTGCGTCCCGGCACCGTCATCGGCAAGGACACCCACAGCCCGGTGACGGCAATCTTCGAGGGTCGCGTCATACCCGGTGTGCTGGGAAGCGCCGCGCCCTTCGTATTTATCTGGGACCGCGACCTGGTGAACATCCTGGTGACCGGCGTACTGGAACGGCGACAGGGCATTTATAATCTCGCCGGCGATGGCGCACTGACTGCCCGGGAAATCGCCCGGCGCCTGGGCAAGCCCTACCTCCCCCTGCCGCCGCGACTCCTGGCCGGTGTGTTGTGGCTGCTCAAAACCTGCCGGGTCAGTGCCAACGGCCCGGAAACCATCGACTTCCTGCGCTACCGGCCGGTACTGGACAACCGGCGCCTCAAGGAACAGTTCGGTTACTCACCGGTGTCCTCGGCCGCCGCCTTCGAGACCTGGGCCGATGGGCTGGACGAGCCATCGAATCCCGGTGCACCCGGCGATGCGGACCACCGCCCGGTGGTGGTTATTACCGGCGGCGCCGGTGGTATCGGTCGTGCCCTGGCTCGCCGCTGGTCCCGGGAGGGCGCACGGCTTGCCCTGCTGGACCGGGACAAGGACGCCCTTGAAGACGCCACCGCCGAGTTGCGTGCCAGCGGTGCCGACGTGACAGGCATCGAGTTGGATGTCACCGACTTTGACGCGTGTAACGAAGCTATAGAGAAAGTGGTTTCCGCCTGCGGCGGTATCGACGTGCTGGTAAACAATGCCGGCGCGGTGCACCGCAGCGCTTTCCTGGATACCGATGTCGAGGTCTATCGCAGGGTCATGGCAGTCAACTACCTGGGCAGCCTCCACTGTGCCAAGGCAGCCCTGCCGCACCTGTTGGCCCGACGGGGGATGATTGTGGTGACCAGCAGCATCGCCGGTGTCGCGCCCCTTTATGGACGCACCGGCTACGCCGCCAGCAAGCACGCCCTGCACGGTCTGTTTGAGTCCGTGCGCAGCGAACTGGCGGAGACCGGCCTGCGCGTGTTGATGGTGTGCCCCAGCTTTACCCGCAGCCCCTTCGAGGAACACGCCATGGGTGCCGACGGCAAACCAGCAGGCACGAAACGCTCCATGACCGGGCGCCTGGCGGAGCCGGAGGAAGTCGCGGATGCGGTCGTGCGAGCCGCCGCCCGGGGCCGGGAACTGCTGGTGTTGAGTACTGCCGGCAAGCTCGCCTACTACCTCTCCCGCCTGGCGCCGGGTTACTACCGGCGCGCCATGGTCAAACGGCTGAAATCAGAGGAAGGGGTTCGTTGATAGGGCGAGGATTGGCGCGGACTTGATCGGTGTCGTAAACGTTCAGCTAAGTGAAATTATTGGACACATAGCGGATAGCGTTCAAAAATAACCAACTTTGGGGCGCCAGGGGACCGACCAGTGTCAAAAAATGGGGATCAGAAGCATAGAAGGCTGTTCACCTCGAGAACACTCCTGGCCATATTCCTTCTCATTAGCCTCTATCAGTATGTGACTGCCGGACAGGTAACCTGGCTGACTCACACCTTCCGATGGGTTGAGCACTCTGCAAGAACAATATGGGTAGACCCCAAGGGGTTTGTGAGAGGCTCGGCCGATGCGGTAACTGCCTATGCCAGTAGTGTGGTGGATTCGGTGGCGAAACAGGCCTCCAGCGGCGCCCCGGTTACGACCCCCTCGTTTTCTATCCCAAAGGCAGAGATTGCCTGGTCTGCCCCGGCTTACGATCTGTCCGGGAGGGTCGTTAAAGTCGCTGACGGCGACACACTGACGCTTCTGGATGCCAATCAGAAACAGCACGAGATCCGCCTTCACGGGATAGATACACCGGAATACAAGCAGCCGTATGGCAGGGCGGCCACTAAGGCTCTGGCAGACCTGGTAGCAGGGGAGGGCGTGGGCGTCGACGTGAAGGACACCGATCGGGAGGGGCGAACAGTGGGTGTGGTCTTCAAAGCCAATGTAAATGTGAATCTCCAAATGGTAAGAAGTGGTTTTGCGTGGTGGTATAAGAAGTACGCGCCCTTTGATGATGATCTCAGACTGGCAGAACAGTATGC
>JAACFI010000317.1 GCA_009937575.1 Haliea sp. | reverse complement strand
GCGCCAATCTACGCTGTCCCAGTCATCCTCGCTGGCGCGGTCGATGAATCCGTCCCCCACCCACTGGACGAAGGTATTGTCACCACCGTCTTTATTATCGCGGGAGTATCGTAGCCCAGCAGTAAGGCGCAGCTTATCGGTCCAGTCCCATTCCAGCTGGCCGTAGCTGGCCCAGGAGGTGGTTTCAAGGGTCGATTCGCCGCGATACAGCCAGTTCTCGGTGCTGGTGTTACGACCGACCAAACTACCGAGAAAAGTGTACACGGCCATCAATTCGTCGTTGGCCTCGTGCACAGCGTACAGCTGGTCCTCGTCGCCCCGGTAGTAGTACAGGCCGGCGACGAAGTTCAGTCTCCCGGCGAATTCTGAGTAGAGTTGCAGGTCGTGGGAGGTGAAGTCCGCCTCCTGTGCGGTAATCTCCGTGACCATGGGGGGCGTGCGACTGATCCCGGTTAACTGTGATACCGACACGCCGCCGATATAGAGATTATCCCAGTTCAGGTTGGAACGCGCAGCGACAATGCCATCTGAATCCACCAGCTTGTCGTACTCGTACTCAAAGTAGGAGGCGAGATACCTGAGACGGTAACCGGAGAAAAGCACTTCATTGAGCATGTAGATCGAGTTAACCTCGGTGCTCTCGCGGGGGCTGACGTCGGTCTGGGTTTTGCTCTCATCCTTGAAGCCGGCATTTTCATCGGGGTAATCCTGGTAGTAATTGATGAAATTGTTGCCTGGAAAAACCCCGGGCAGGTTGAGCGGCGCGCCGCTGTCCACGTCGCTGACTACCTGCACGTAGTCGGTATCGAAGGGCAGTGTGCGATAACCGTTCGAGGGGGTGCGGTCAAGGTCGACCCTGCTGGCCTGGATGCGGGTACTCCAGTTGTCGTTCCAGATGTATCTGAAAGTCGCGCGCAGATAATCAGTCCCTCGGTCATCCAGGTCCCGGCCGCTGTTCACATCCTTCTGGTAACCGTCCCGCCGGATTGTCGAAGCGGCCACGGCGATGGACAAATCATCGCTGACCGGTCCCCGCAGCAGGCCCTGCAGGACCCGGTAGTCGTAGTTGCCCACTTCGGCAACGACCTTGACATGCCAGTCCGGCGTAGGGCCCATGGTTACCAGGTTGATTGCCCCACCGACCGCGTTGCGGCCGTAAAGCGTGCCTTGTGGGCCTCGCAGGATTTCCACACGCTCTATATCGAAGAAATTGGTGTACTCGAAATTCCCGGATTCGGTGGAGTAGACACCGTCAGTATAGGTCGCAACGCCCGGGTCCGTGCCCAGGGCGTTGTGGGGCCGGCCCACGCCGCGAATGCTGATCTTTGACGGGGTGCCTGTCATGGTCAGGGATGGTGTGCGGGCTACCAGGTCCTGGGCATTATCGATATTCAAGGCTTCCAGTTTATCCGCGTCGAAAGCTGTCACCGCGGTGCTGATGTCCATCAGGCTCGTTTCACGCTTGGTAGCGGTAACGATGATCTCTTCGAGTTCGGCGGCGCTGGCGATCGGGAATGCGCAGAAGCATAGCAGAGCAGCCGCGATGGTTAGTTTGCGCATGGTGCTTTCCCTTGTAATTCTTATTCTACTGGTTGTTCTAATTGTCCCGATCAGTATTGCCGGGCGGCCACAGCGGCGTCCATATTGGTTTCGCGATTGGTGACGGGATCCCAGCCAGGCGGTTTTAGCCAGAGTCGGCCGGCAGTTTGCAGGGAGCCAGACCCGGCACTTTCACGAAACAGTTTCAGCCATTCGGCGAAGGCAATACGCAGCGGATTGAAGGTATTGATATTGTTAATCAGGCCGTAACGCACTGGCGCCTGCTCCTCGGCAAAGGTACCGAACAAGCGGTCCCATATGATCAACAGATTGGCATAGTTTTTGTCTATATATTCTGGGTTGGAGCCGTGATGGGCGCGGTGATGCGAAGGTGTGACGAAGAACCACTCGAGTGGCCACCACAGCTTGCGGATCATTTCCGTATGGGTCCAAAAGCCGTAAATGGTGGCAATGGCCCCGGCGCTGGCAATCACCAGCGGGTCGAACCCAAGCAGCGGCAATGGCCAGTAGAACAGGGCGCGGGTGAAGGGCCCTGTGGGAGACTGGCGCAGGGCCGTGCCGAAGTTCATCCGCTTGCTGGAATGGTGGACCACGTGGGCACACCACAGGAAGCGCGAGCGGTGGGATGCGCGGTGATACCAGTAGAAGAACAGGTCGAGTATCACCAGGGTCAACAGCCACTGCGCCGGGCCGTGGCCCAGATCAAAAATCCGGAACTGGTAAAGCCACAGGTGCAGGCCAATGATAAGAACGTCGAAGCCCAGTTTGACAGCGATGTTCATCGCCAGTTGCGACATTGAGCCGGCGAAGTCCCGCCACTCGTAAGCCTCGCGGCCCTGCAAGGCAGTTATTAATGCTTCGGCGAGCATCAGCACGGCAAAGACAGGTAGTGCAAGGACCTTGAGGTCCATGGAGCTTACTCCCTGTTAGGGACTGTTATCTCGGGGCATGTTACCGAGCGCGGTCGTCGCACGTCAACGCGCGCCCCGTCGACTGGGCCTGGCTCAGGATTGTATCAGTTCATCCTTTTCGCCGGTGATCATGGCTTTCACCAGCGATTCCCGGTGCAGCCGGCTGGACACTGCCACGCCGCTGATGTGCAGTACGATTAACAGCAGGAGGGCGTTGACACCGGTCTCGTGAAGATCTTCCCAGAATTCTTCGGCCTCCTCATCGTCCTCTTCTTCATCGTGCTCTTCCCGGTCCCCATTGGCGTGGGCCTGTGCTACGACCTCAAAGCGCATATCCACCGCCAGGGGGCCCTTACCTTCCTCAACGGCATATAGCTTGAGCCCGCTGAGGGTGGTGAGCGACAGGGCAGCCAGCAATGCAAGCACCATGGCGCCAGCGGCGGGGTTATGCCCGAGGAAGCGTCGGGGATCCCCGGCAACCATGCTCCGGATATAGCTGAGCACTGTGCGGGGCGAGTAGGCGAAGTTCGCGAATCGTGCGTACCGGCTGCCCACGAACCCCCAAATCACCCGCATTACGACCAGGGCGATGATGGTGTAGCCGGAGTAAACATGAATCCAGTGCTCCTCCTCCCCGGACAGGTAGCTGGTGACAAAAAGCAGTACCAGGGACCAGTGGAATACCCTCACAAAACGATCCCATACATATACTTGCTGTGTCATGACTTGCTCCTTTCAGTTCCCGCCCGTTTGCTCAATATTGTAGAAAAGCGTGCCGTTGTCATCGGGCAAATGCCATAATTCCCGGCGTAGGACATATGTCGGATAGAAATCCGGAGGAGAGCCCCCTGTTTAGCCGCATTTCACAGGATCACTTCATAATCCTTTTCCTGTCGCTGGTGGTACTGGCCAGTGGCGCCGACCTGCTCGCCGACTTGAACGAGGGTGTAAAAACCGCCCACCTGCTTCAGGAGGGGGCAATTCTGCTGGTGGCCCTGGCAGCGATCAGCTGGATTGCGTGGAGTCTGCGACGGCGCAGCCGGGAGGTGGTGATCTTGCGGGAACAGCTCGAGGAAGTCCGTAACCTTCCACAGCCGGCCGAGGTGGTCGAGGCACGTCGCAGGCTGGGGGAAGTAATCTCCAGCCAGTTCAGTGACTGGAAGTTGACCGCGAGTGAGCGGGAGGTAGGCCTGTTGCTGCTGAAAGGCTTCAGCCTCAAGGAAATCGCGGCCCTGCGCGGAACGTCCGAGAAAACCATCCGCCAGCAGGCCTCATCGGTCTACAAGAAGGCGGGGCTCTCCGGGAGGCACGCCTTTTCAGCCTGGTTTATCGAGGACATACTTTAGAGGCGATTTCTACCTCGACGGTTTCTATCCGCGCCTTACGACGACACCGCCCACCGGGTTACTGGTGCGACACGCATGGCATATTGAATTGCAGAATAAAAATGAGATGCCACCCGACAGCTCTACGATAGATGAAACCGCGGGACAATGGGCGATTTGCCGGTGTTGGGTGTCGAGCAGCCAACTGAAAACCTGGCGGGACAGGGGTTCTATAGCCCATCACGGCGCCGGCCAGAGGGGTTGCGTCACGATTCTGACGCCACTGCGAGAATCAGGCACGGTTTATGCTAGGTATAAAGCGATGTTGGCAATTGGAGTTTACAGGAAAAGATGATGGAGACCACACTATACAACCCGGACCCGCGCCCCCTGAAAGCCGCAGTAGAGGCCTGGAATCAAGCGAAACAGCGGCTTGACCACTTGCGGGTACGAAAAGTTCGCGACGCCTCCCATTGGGTTCATCGCGAATACCTGCTTGCGTTGGCCGAAGTAGAGCGCGCTCGCCTGGCCGCGTCAATTGTCGAGTAGAACGGCATAAACGATTGGAGATCCCGGCCCAAGATTCACTCCTGACAGCACATTGCATTGGGGGCACTGGAGAACGCATCTCTACATACTTTTGCAGGCCAGTGCCCCAACTCTTCACCCACTAGGCCTGGGGGTCTGAACTCCTGACTGGAGCTCAGCCCCCGGGCCGGACGCTACACGGCAATGACCTGAGTGCAACGACTACAACGCGGTATCGCCAGGTTAATTCACCCTGAGAGACCATTAAGGGATGAATCCCTACAAGCCACACTGATTTCCCCCAGCTGGCGTTCGTCCAGGTTATCGAAATGCGGCGGAAGTTCCGCGTATAGATAACTGACCCGGGCTCCGCGGACCTTGCGCATTTTGTCAATTCCGCAGAAACGTCGGCACACTGAAGGGTGCTGACAGGTAGCTGTCACGCCCCGAGGTCTTCAAAGCGTGTTGATATGCATCAACGCTGTATTTACAGGCCGCTCTATACTGGAACAGTATTTGTGTCGGCTGTTGAAGACCAGAGAATGACGACCTGACCCTGAGAGGAGGCATAACAATGTACAGTAATCTGGCCATTCTTGCCGTATTCGGCTTCGCCTTCAGCGCGGTTGCCGGGCGTATCGAGCGCAGCCGGATCAGTGGCCCCATCATTTTCATTTTCTTTGGTCTACTGGCCGGCCCCCTGGGTCTGGGTCTTATCAATTTCGATATCGAAGCTGTTGAAATGCGGGTCATAGCGGACCTGACACTGGCACTGGTTCTGTTCATTGACGCGGCCAATGCCAACCTCTCTACGCTGCGCACGCACGCGATTATTCCCCGGCGTATGCTGCTTTTCGGCCTGCCCTTGTGCATTGCCCTCGGCGCCTGGACAGGTACTGT
>JAACFI010000047.1 GCA_009937575.1 Haliea sp. | reverse complement strand
TCACCTTCGCGATCGGTGTAAGGCCCAGGGCCTGGGCCTTCTCCGCGGACATCATCAGCATGGCAGAGGCGCCGTCTGAGATCTGTGAGGACTGGCCGGGGGTCACGGTACCCCCCTGGGGATTGAATGAAGGTTTCAGCTGGGCCAGGTCTTCCAGATTGGTATCCGGGCGAATGGTCTGGTCGGTGGTAACAGACACCAGGGCACCGCTGTCGTCGTGGCCGTCGATAGGAATAATTTCCCGCTCGAACTTGCCATCCACGGTGGCCTTGTGGGCCAGCTGGTGGGAGCGCATGCCGAATTCGTCCTGCTGTTCGCGGCTGATGCCGTGCATCATTGCCAGGTACTCGGCGGTCATGCCCATCATGCCCGCTGCCTTGGCCACGGAGCGGCCCATGCGCGGGTTGGGGTCGACGTTGGCCGGATCCATCATCGGCAGGTGGCCCAGGTGTTCCACACCACCCACCAGGTAGACGTCTCCCGCGCCAGCCATGATATTGGCCGCCGCTGTCTGCAGGGCGCTCATGGAGGAGCCGCACAGGCGGTTCACGGTCTGCGCGGGGATGGTGTGCGGCAGTTCGGCGTTGAGCACGATCATGCGCGCCAGGTTCATACCCTGCTCGCCGCGCTGGATCACGCTGCCCCAGATAAGATCGTCGATCTCGGCGGGGTCCAGCGCCTCATTGCGGCCCAGCATGCCCTTGATGACTTCCGCGGACAGGTCGTCCGCTCGCACGTTGCGGAAGCAACCGTTCTTGGAACGCCCCATGGCTGAGCGGGCGTAATCTACGATCACTGCATCTCTCGGATTCAAACTCACGGTATTTCTCCTTTAGTATTCAGCCCTGGCTCAGTAGTAGGTCTCGCCGTTGGCGAGCATGTCTTTCATGTGATCGGTCAGTTCGTAGGCCTTGCCCAGGTGAGCAAATTTCCCGGATGCCTCGGCGAGGTGGGCCAGGCCCACAGTGTCCATCCAGCGGAAGATGCCGCCGCGGAAGGGCGGGAAGCCCACGCCGTAGAGCAGCGCCAGGTCGGCCTCGGCGGGGGTGCCGACGATACCTTCTTCCACACAGCGGGCCATCTCGATGGCCATGGGCAGCATCATGCGGGCAATGATGTCCTCGCGCTCGAATTCCACCCGCTCACCCGCCACATCGGCGATCAGCTGGTAGACCTCCTCGTTGACCGTCTTGATCGGCTTGCCCCGCTTGTCCTCAACATACTCGTAGAAGCCCTTGCCGTTCTTCTGTCCGAAGCGCTCCAGTTCAAACATCACCTCGGTGGCGCTCTTGAAGTCGGGCTGCATGCGGTCGGGGAAACCCTCGGCCATCACATTGGCCGCGTGCACGCCGGTATCGATGCCCACCACGTCCATCAGGTAGGCTGGGCCCATCGGCCAGCCCCAACGCTCCATGACTTTGTCTACCGCCTGGAAGTCGGCGCCGTCACGCACCAGCATGTTGAATCCGCCGAAGTAGGGGAACAGCACGCGGTTGACCAGGAAGCCCGGACAGTCGTTGACTACCACGGCTTTCTTGCCCATCTTGTTGGCGTAGGCCACCGTGCGGGCGATGGCGGCGTCGGAGCTTTTCTCACCGCGAATCACCTCTACCAGCGGCATGGCGTGCACCGGGTTGAAGAAATGCATGCCGCAGAAATTCTCCGGGCGTTCCAGGCTCTCCGCCAGGCGGGTGATGGAGATCGTAGAGGTGTTGGAGGCCAGTACCGCGTCCTTGTCGATCTCCTTCTCGGTCTCGGCCAGTACAATGCCCTTGACCTTCTCATTCTCGACCACGGCCTCGACCACAATGTCCACGTCACCAAAGCCGGTGTAGGTCAGGGTCGGGTCAATGCTGTTGAGGATGTCGCCCATCTGGTCCGGGCTCATGCGGCCGCGCGCGACGCGCTTGGCCAGCAGCTTGTTGGCCTCCGACAGCCCCAGGTCCAGGCCGTCCTGGTTGATGTCCTTCATCTTTATGGGAGTACCCTTGAGGGCGCTCTGGTAGGCAATACCACCGCCCATGATGCCGGCGCCGAGTACCGCGGCGCGCTCGATGGGCTTGTCCGCCTGCTTCTCCCAGCCCTTGGCTTTCTTGCCCAGCAACTGGTCGTTAAGGAATACACCGACCAGGGCGGAGGCCACCGGGGTGGTTGCGAGCTCGGCGAAGCCTTCGGCCTCCACTTCCAGTGCATCGTCCAGGCCCATGGAGCGGGCCTGCTCAATCACGTCCACCACCTTGATCGGTGCCGGGTAGTTCTTACCGGCCTGCTGTGCCACCATGGACTTGATGGTGAAGAATGCCATCATCGCCTCGGTGTCATTCAGCGGCAGGGGACCGTGCTTGCGAGCGCGGCGTTCCGCGTACTCCAGGCCGCCGTCGATAGCGTGCTGCAGGGTTGCCAGGGTCACCTCACGCAGCTGCTCAGGGGCAGCCACGGCGTCGACGGCACCGGCCTTGAGGGCATCGTCCGGGCGTTTGTCCGCCCCTGTGGCCATCCACATAACCGCCTCGTCCACGCCGATGATGCGCGGCAGGCGCACGGTGCCACCCCAGCCCGGGAGGATACCCAGCTTGGTCTCGGGCAGGCCGATTTTGGCGACTGTGCTCATCACCCTGAAGTCGCAGGCCAGGCAACACTCCAGGCCGCCGCCCATGGCGAAGCCGTTGATGGCCGCGGCAGAGGGGTAGGGAAGGCTGGCGATGCGGTTGAAGTTTTTGTTGTTGGCGCCGGTGAAGGGTTTGATGTCTTCCTTGCTCGCCCCGAAAAGGCTGGTGAACTCGGTGATATCGGCGCCCACGATGAACACGGACTTGTCGGAAGTAACCAGCAGGCCCCTGATGCCGCTTTCCGCTTCCAGCGCGTCCAGGCCGGCGGTCAGGCTGGTAACGGTAGCATTGTCGAATTTGTTGACGGATTCGCCCTGCAGGTCGAAATTCAGCTCGGCGATATCGCCATCGAGGCGCTTTATCGAGAGCTGGTCACTCTGGTAGATCATATCGATATCCTGTTGCGGTTGATGAAGACTTTTGTGCATCCCACGCTGGCGTGGGCCGCACTGGGGGCGGTCATTGTACAGGGCAAAACGGGGGCTTGGAACTAAAAGTTTTCAGTGAAAACATTGGGCTTCCCTCCGGGCCTGGGTGGTAACGGGCGGTATGTGAAAAGATGCTCAGGGCGGGGCAATATAAGCGCCCTGGATACCCCGTACCGCACTGGAGCCGAATTCCCTGTTGTACAACACGAACACGATGATCGTTGCAGCAACCAGGAAGGGCAGTGTTCCCGCCAGCCAGCACACCACTGACAGGGCGAAGTAATAGGCGCGCAGGCAGCTATTGTTATCGTGCCCGGCGCTGTCCATCAGTTTCGCCAGGTGCTTTACGAAGGCCTGCACCTGCTCCGGGGTGAGCTCCTCATTGGGCTGGGGCGCACTACCCATAACCACGGCAGCGAAACCGTATTGCCGCAGGCTCCAGGTGACCTTGAAGAAGGCGTAGATCAGGATCAATAACAGCAGGGCCAGTTTTGCCTCGATCTGGGAGGTGCTCTGGACCTGGGTAAAGGGTATGTGGGAGGTCAATTCGGCGATCTGTGCACTGGAGGTCAGCGCGGTGAGTACCGCCGCCAACAGGATCAGGGTGGTCGAGGCAAAGAACCCCACCACCCGCTCCTGGCTGGCCAGCAGGCCCGCGTCGGTCATGCGCATGTCGCGCTGCAGCAGGCGTCGGGCCCAGGCCTCCCGATGCCGCCGCAGGGAGCGCGACAGGGAGGGCTGGTCGTCCTGCCGGCAGGCCCTGTGCCTGGCGTAGCGATCGTAACCGATCCACAGCAGGGCTAGATAGGCCAGGGCGGCCCACTCCAGGGGGTTCAGGGGCAGTGGCATGAATGACGGTCCTCAGCGAGTCGATGACTGCCTAAGTGTATACCAGCCAGCCCACCCTGGCCCGGGTCTGCGGCCGGACCCCTAGGGCAGGGACAGTACGTCGCAGGCCAGTCTGTCGAGCACCCGCTCCACGGTATTACCGCGCATCACCGCGGCCAGCCCCGAGCGGGCGGAGTTACCCACCACTACCAGATTGGCATTCATTTCCTCGGCACTCTGGACGATGACCTCGTCCGGTTCACCCATACGCAGGTGTATCCTGTCGCCTTCGATGCCGCAGGCCTGGACCAGTTCGTTGCGGTCAGGAACTTCCTTCAGGTCCCGGAAGGCATTGATGAAGTGAACCTCGGCATTGCCCTGGTCCAGCAGTCGATGACTGAAATCGATAATGTTCTGGTTGATCCGCTGGTAGGCATCCGATTTTGCGCGGATATCGATGGCCGCCAGGATCTTTTGCACCTCGCCGTCGGAGTCTTCCCGGACCAGCAGCACCGGGCACAGGCATTCCCGGATCAGAGTCCAGTCGGAGGAGCGGTTGAGGATGCGCTTTCCCACGGAGTGCCGGTAGGTCGATTTCAGGACCACATCGGCATTTTTTGAGATGGAGGTACGAACCACGGCCTGGTACCAATCCTTGTCCCACTCCAGCCCGATGGTAAGTTCTGTGCCGCCCGGCTCCAGTCCGGTGACGGCCTGCTCAATCACAGCACGCTGTTCATCCAGTTGCTGGCGCACTGTCGTTGCCTTGTCGGCATTTTTGGGGATATCGGCATGAATACAGCAGAACACATGCAGGTTGCAGGGCGTCGCCGCTGCTATGGAGACCGCTCGCTCCAGCGCCGGCTGCGCCTCCTGTGTGGGGTCGTAGACCACGAGAATATTGGTTTTTTCCATCCTGGAACCTCATTCCTGTAAAATAGAACACCCCTACATTCTCGCGCCTGGAATTAGAATATACATACTAAAAAGCGCTATAGGGTGGAAGCGCCATTGATGTAAATCAAGCGTACCTGGGAAGGCTGGCGGGGGTAAATGCCGGGGGCGGGAGACTGTGATCGCCGTTGCCGGCGACCTGGAAAACAGACTGTGACAGGGCGGCCGGAGCCGCCCCGGTATCAGTGCAGGATACGATCCGAGTGCATTTCTGCCTGCAGTTCCTTCTGCTGGTCGGTGGCCGCGGCTTCCTGCTGCTGCAGGTAGTTGCGCAGACGCCCGACGACGCTGGTCATCACGTCGATGGTCTGGCTGATCTGGTCCAGGGCCATCAGGATGGTCTCAGTTTCGCTGGGGTTTTTGTCGTTATCTGCCATTTGAGTTCCCTCAATTGGAGCCGCTTTCAAGTGTATGCTGCATGGTGCCGACCAGCCGCCCCGGGGTGCCACAGGGGCAGCCGGCGGTCTTTGTTGTTCAGTCCCAGTTCAGGGCGCCCCCTGTCTGGTACTCGATGACCCGGGTCTCGAAGAAGTTTTTCTCCTTGCGCAGGTCCATGATCTCGCTCATCCACGGGAACGGGTTCTGCGCCCCCGGGAACTGTTCCGGCAGTCCCAGCTGGGAAAGGCGCCGGTTGGCGATAAAGTGCAGGTACTCCTCCATCATCGCCGCGTTCATTCCCAGTACGCCCCGCGGCATGGTGTCGCGGGCGTATTCGATTTCCAGCTGGGTGCCCTCCAGGATCATCTGGGTGGCCTCCTGCTGGAATTCCTCGGTCCACAGGTGGGGGTTCTCCAGCTTGATCTGGTTGATCACGTCGATGCCGAAGTTCAGGTGCATGGACTCGTCCCGCAGGATGTACTGGAACTGCTCCGCCACGCCGGTCATTTTGTTGCGGCGGCCCATGGACAGGATCTGGCTGAAGCCGCAGTAGAAGAAGATACCCTCGGTGACGGCGTAGAAGCCGATCAGGTTGCGCAGCAGTTCCTGGTCGGTTTCCGGAGTGCCGGTTTTGAAGTTCGGGTCGGACAGGGAGTGTGTGTGGCTGAGACTCCAGGCCGCCTTCTTCGCTACCGAGGGGATTTCACGGTACATGTTGAACACCTCGCCCTCGTCCATGCCCAGGGATTCGATGCAGTACTGGTAGGCATGGGTGTGGATGGCCTCCTCGAAGGCCTGGCGCAGCAGGTACTGGCGGCACTCCGGGTTGGTGATCAGGCGGTAGATGGCCAGCACCAGGTTGTTCGCCACCAGTGAGTCGGCGGTGGAGAAGTAGCCCAGGTTGCGCATCACGATGCGGCGTTCGTCCTCGGTGAGGCCGTCGGTGCTCTTCCAGGTGGCCACGTCGGCGGTCATGTTGATTTCCTGGGGCATCCAGTGGTTGGCACAGCCGTCGATGTATTTTTGCCAGGCCCAGTCGTACTTGAAGGGCACCAGCTGGTTGAGATCGGCGCGGCAGTTGATCATGGCCTTCTCGTCCACGGAAACACGGGCGGCGCCCATCTCCAGTTCTTCCAGACCGGGTGCGACGTCGATATTCTCGACCGCAGCCGCTGCCCTGGCGACGTGGTCGGCATTCTCTGCTGGTGCCACGGGATCCGTCGCAGCAACAGGCTGAGGTGCGGCCGGCTGAGGTGTGGCCGGCTGAGGTGTGGCCGGCTGAGGTGTGGCCTGGCTTACGGCTGGTGCCGCGGCGGCAACCACCGCGGGCTCCGGTGCGGCACTGGCAACGGGTGCGGAGTCTTCTTTGTGATAGTCATCCCAATTCAACATGGCGTATCGTCCCCTGGCTGTTTATTTGTTCATCAGGTGTTGTTATTCGCGAGGCAGGCCTACTGGCAGGCTTCACAGTCCGGGTCGTCCAGCGAGCAGGCCTTGGGTACCGGGGCCGGCTCTGACTGGGGCGTTTCCCTGGATACGGCGTTGAGGGTGCCGGTATCGATGGTGGATTTCTCGGTGCCGGTGGCGGCCAGCGAACGCAGGTAGTAGGTGGTCTTGAGGCCACAGTACCAGGCCATACGGTAGGTGATATCCAGCTTCTTGCCGTTGGCATTGTTGATGTACAGGTTCAACGACTGGGCCTGGTCTATCCACTTCTGACGGCGGCTGGCGGAGTCCACCAGCCAGCGCGGCTCCACCTCGAAGGCGGTGGCGTACACCGCCTTCAGGTCATCCGGAATGCGGTCGATGGCCTGCACGCTGCCATCGTAGTATTTCAGGTCGTTGACCATTACTCCATCCCACAGGCCGCTATCCTTGAGGTCGTTGACCAGGTAGGGATTGACCACGGTGAACTCACCGGACAGGTTGGATTTAACGTACAGGTTCTGGTACGTCGGCTCGATAGACTGGGATACGCCGGTGATATTGGCGATGGTCGCGGTGGGCGCTATGGCCATGACATTGGAGTTGCGCATGCCGTGTGCCTTCACGCCCTCGCGCAGTGCCGGCCAGTCCAGGGTCTGGCTGCGATCCACCTCTATGTAATCGGCGCCGCGCTGTTCGATCAGGCGGTCCAGGGAATCGATGGGGAACACACCCTGGCTCCACAGTGAGCCCTCGTAGCTCGAGTAGGCACCGCGTTCTGATGCCAGTTCGCTGGACGCCTGGATGGCGAAGTAGCTGATCGCCTCCATGGAGCGATCGGCAAACTCCACCGCCTGCTCGGAGCCGTAGGCGATGTGCTGCTTGTACAGGGCATCCTGGAAGCCCATCAGCCCCAGGCCTACCGGGCGATGCAGCATGTTGGAATTCTTCGCCGCGTCAACCGAGTAGTAGTTGATATCGATGACGTTATCCAGCATGCGCACGGCGGTGCTGACCGTCTTCTGCAGTTTCTCGAGGTTGAGGCCGTTCTCATCGATGTGCTGGGGCAGGTTGACCGAGCCCAGGTTGCACACGGCGATCTCGTCCTTGTTGGTGTTCAGGGTGATCTCGGTGCACAGGTTGGAGGAGTGCACCACGCCCACGTGCTGCTGCGGGGAGCGCAGGTTGCAGGGATCCTTGAAGGTCATCCAGGGGTGCCCGGTCTCGAACAGCATGCCCAGCATCTTGCGCCACAGGTTCTCGGCCTTGACGGTCTTGAACAGCTTCATCTCGCCGGTGCGGGTCATATCCTCGTACTGCTGGTAGCGCTCTTCGAAGGCGGTGCCGTAGAGATCGTGCAGGTCGGGTACGTCGTTGGGAGAGAACAGGGTCCAGTCGGCGCCATCGAAGACCCGCTTCATGAACAGGTCCGGGATCCAGTTGGCGGTGTTCATGTCGTGGGTGCGGCGGCGGTCATCGCCGGTGTTCTTGCGCAGCTCCACGAATTCCTCGATATCCAGGTGCCAGGTCTCCAGGTAGGCACAGACCGCGCCCTTGCGCTTGCCGCCCTGGTTGACTGCGACCGCGGTGTCGTTGACCACCTTCAGGAAGGGTACGACTCCCTGGGATTTGCCGTTGGTGCCCTTGATGTAGGCTCCCAGGGCCCGCACCGGGGTCCAGTCATTGCCCAGGCCGCCGGCGAACTTGGACAGCATTGCGTTGTCCTGGATCGCCCCGTATATGCCGTGCAGGTCGTCCGGTACCGTGGTCAGGTAGCAGGAGGACAGCTGCGGGCGCAGGGTACCGGCATTGAACAGGGTGGGCGTGGAGCTCATGTAGTCGAAGGAGGACAGCAACTGGTAGAACTCTATGGCGCGGGCGTTTTTGTCGTCCTCTTCCACCGCCAGGCCCATGGCCACGCGCATGAAGAAAATCTGCGGCAGCTCGATGCGAATATCGTTACTGTGGATGAAGTAGCGGTCGTAAAGGGTCTGCAGGCCCAGGTAGGTGAACTGCAGGTCCCGCTCCGGCAGCAGCGCCTGACCCAGTTGCTCCAGGTCGAAATCCAGCAGGTTGGGGGCCAGCAGTTCCAGTTCCACGCCTTTGGCCACATAGGCGGGCAGTGCCCTGGCATACAGGGTGGCCATATCGTGCTGGGTGGCGCTGGTGGCTACACCCAGGAAGCCCAGGGCCTCGGCGCGCAGGTTGTCGCACAGCAGGCGGGCGGCCACGTAGGAGTAGTTGGGCTCCTGCTCTATCATAGTGCGGGCGGTAATGACCAGGGAGGTGCTGAGTTCCTCTGCGGTCACGCCGTCGTACAGGTTCTTCAGGGCCTCATCGAGGATCTCGGTCTCGCTGACGTCGGTCAGCGCGGTGCAGGCTTCGCTGACGATGGTGTGCAGGCGGTCCAGATCCAGCGGCGCGCGGCTGCCGTCAGCCTGGATCACCGAAATGTTGCCGGCGGCGGCCTGGGTGGCCGGCGAGAGCGCCTCCTTGGCGGCGCGCTTGCGGGACTGCTCCTCGCGATAGATGACGTAATCGCGGGCGATCTTATGCTCCCCGGCACGCATCAGCGACAGCTCGACCTGGTCCTGGATGTCCTCGATATGGATAGTGCCGCCGGAGGGCATGCGGCGCTGGAAGGTCGCTGAGACCTGCTCGGTCAGCTTGGCCACGGTCTCGTGGATGCGGCTGGAGGCGGCCGCCGTGCCGCCCTCCACCGCCAGGAAGGCCTTGGTAATGGCCACCGAAATCTTGCTGTCCTCGAAGGGCACCACCGTGCCGTTGCGCTTGATGACCCGCAACTGGCCGGGTGCGGTGGCGGCGATAGCCCCACTGACGGCACCTGTTTCCTGGGGAGGAGTAGCTGTCTCGGCTGTCGCGCCGCCCTGGTTGATCTCTGTCTGCATGTCGTCTCCGATGTGTTGGCGATAAGCCTTATTTTTTTTGGGGTTACCACTAAAAACTGCCTGAGCGGCTCGCGCACCTGCCGGGATTGAGGAGGCGCGATAGCGATTTGGGGAAACTCCCCTCTGCCCCGGCCAGAACCCCGGATTTTCACCGGCATTTTTGTGCGTTTTTTGACCGTTGCCCCCAATATCTTGGGGTAAATGCTCCACTCAGGTACAAGATAATGCGCCTCCCGGTGCAATGCAAGGGAATTAGGTTGGGTTTATTCTGTGGATAAGATGTTGATAGCGAGGTGGGTCTGTACCCGCTAACCGCGCAGGCCGCAGGGGGCGTGAAAGTGCTGTGTTTTGAGGGGGTTTAGCGGGATAAACGGGGATGGGTTCTATTTATTTTTTATAAAGGTTAACGTGTTTATTCGGATTTGTTATTTGGTTTGTCACCGACTCGCCAGCAACAGCATCTCCATCAACGCCTTCTGCGCATGCAGGCGATTCTCCGCCTCATCCCAGATCACCGTATCCGGCGAATCCATCAACCCGGCGCTGATCTCCTCGCCGCGGTGGGCCGGCAGGCAGTGCATGTAAAGGGCGTCGCTCGCGGCCCGGCTCATCAGTTCGGCATTCACCTGGTAGGGCGCGAACAGCGCCGCTCGCTCCTGCTGCTCACTCTCCTGGCCCATGGAGGCCCACACATCGGTCACCACCAGGTCTACCCCAGCTGCCGCGGTCGACGGGTCGTGCTCTATGCGGACCCGGTCGCTGTTCTGTGCCAACAGCTGGCTATCGGGTTCGAAACCCGGTGGGCAGGCGATGGTCAGCTCGAAGTCGAACTGCCGCGCCGCATTGATATAGGACTGGCACATATTATTGCCGTCCCCCACCCAGCAGGCGCGCTTGCCCTTGATACTGCCCCGGTGTTCCACCCAGGTCTGCATATCCGCCAGCAGCTGGCAGGGATGGTAGTCATCGGTCAGGGCGTTGATCACAGGTACCGACGAACGAGCGGCGAAACGCTCCACGATGTCGTGCCCGAATGTGCGGATCATCACGATGTCCACCATGGAGGAGATCACCCGGGCGCTGTCCTCAACCGGTTCCCCGCGGCCAAGTTGCGTGTCCTGGGGCGACAGGAACATGGCGTGACCACCCAGCTGTGCCATGCCCACCTCGAAGGACACCCGGGTACGGGTGGAGGACTTGGCGAAAATCATTGCCAGTACTGCACCGGGGAAGCCGCGCTGGTCGTTCCCAGCCCGGTGTTCCTGCTTCATGTCGATGGCGCGCTGGATCAGGTGCTCCAGTTCCGATGGAGTGAAATCCAGTAAGGTCAAAAAGTGCCGTATCCCAGACATAGTGTTTCCTGCCCTCGAATAGGGGGGTTTAACTGAAGTTCCGGATAAGCGTGGCAACGCCTGTGGCCAGTTCCCGGGCTTCCTGTTCGTTGATGACAAGCGGTGGCAGCAGGCGCACCGTATCGCCCGCGGTGACGTTGATCAGCAGGCCGGCCTCCAGTCCCGCTGCTACCAGCTCGCCGCAATCCCTGTCCAGGGCGATGCCCAGCATCAGTCCCCGGCCGCGAATTTCCCTGATATGGGCCGCCGCTACCGCGTCGGCCATCAGGGTGTCGCGGATCAACTGCCCCATGGCGCTGGCGTTGTCGCACAGGTTTTGTTCTGCAATGGTCTTGATCACCGCCAGGGCAGCGGCGCAGACCAGTGGGTTACCACCGTAGGTGGAGCCGTGATGACCTGCGCCGAGCACGCTGGCCGCTTCACCCCGCGCCAGGCAGGCCCCGATGGGAACACCGTTGCCCAGTCCCTTGGCGGTGGTGATCACGTCGGGGACGACATCCATCCCCTGGCAGGCGAAATAGTTGCCGGTGCGGCCGTTGCCGGTCTGTACCTCGTCCAGCATGAGCAGCCAGCCCTGTTCGTCGCAGATCTGCCGCACTGCCTGCAGGTATTCGCTGGACAGCGGGTTGACCCCGCCCTCTCCCTGGATAGGTTCCAGTAGCACCGCTACCACGCCGGGGTTGTTGGTGGCGATCTGCCGCAGTGCCTGCTCGTCGTCCCGGGGGGCGCGGATGAAACCGGCCACCAGGGGTTCAAACCCGGCCTGGATCTTGCGGTTGTTGGTGGCGCTCAGGGTGGCCAGGGTGCGGCCGTGGAAAGCGCCCTCCAGAACCACGATAGCGGGCTTCTCGATCCCGCGCTGGTGTCCGTACAAACGTGCCAGTTTGATGGCAGCCTCGTTGGCCTCTGCGCCGGAATTGCCGAAAAAGCAGTTATCCATCCCGGCGACTCCGGTCAGGACTGCGGCGAGTTGCTCTTGCACTTCGATGCGGTAAAGGTTGGAGGTGTGCACCAGCTTGTCGGCCTGCTCGCGAATCGCCGCAGTCACCGCCGGGTGCGCGTGGCCCAGGCCGTTGACGGCGATACCAGAGATGCCGTCCAGGTAGCGTCGGCCGTCGGTATCGTACAGGTACACTCCTTCGCCGTGACTGAAGGTCACGGGAAGCCTGGCGTAGGTCTGCATGAGCGCCGACATGTTTCTCTCCCTCCCAAAAACGCAAAAAGGCAGCGGGAGCTGCCTCGGAACAACCAACTATAGCCACATAAAGGAAGCTTGGCAATCCGTCTGAACTGGCGGGCGCCATTTGTTGTCAGAATAGGGTAGAATGCGCCCCCTGAAGACATTAAAGGCGCTCTGTAGCGCCATATGCACAAAACCAGGTGAGTTAGATGGACATTATCGACACGATCAAAGACCAGATCGAGAACAACAGCATCCTTTTATATATGAAGGGATCCCCCAACCAGCCCCAGTGTGGCTTCTCGGCCCGCACGGTACAGGCCCTGATGGCCTGCGGCGAGCGTTTTGCCTACGTGGACATCCTCTCCAACCCGGAGATCCGCGCAAACCTGCCAAAATACGCCAACTGGCCCACTTTCCCCCAACTGTGGGTGGACGGCGAACTCGTCGGCGGTTGCGATATCGTCACTGAGATGTTCGAGACGGGTGAGTTGCAGACTCTGATCAAGGATACTGCCTCGGCTCAGGCTGCTGAGTAGGGTTTTTCTTCGCATTGGCCTCCTGTGCCAGGGACCGCTGGAGAAGCGCCCTGAGGGTTCCGAAGGCCAAGATAGTCACCCTCAGGACGCTTCTCCATCGGTCCAGCCCGATCGTGCTACCCCGTTAGCTCGATGGTGCGCAGAGCGCACCCTACGGGGGTTTTCCACGTCATCCCGTTGGAGGTGCGAGAGAGGCTGATGGCGCCGCGCGTATGGGTTGAACCGAGGGAAAGACGGGAGACCGCAGGGCTCCCGGCCGACCGAGGGCATCGCGGAGCGATTCAATCCCCAGCGCGGGGCCAGCAGGCACTCGCGCGCCGGCATGCGAAGTACACAAGGTTAGGGTTACAAATGCCCCGGCAGTGGGAAAACGGAGACAAGTGTGATGGGCGGGGGCCTCCAATGCGAATATCTTGGCCGTCTGAGCGTTGGGGGTCCCCGCCCATCACATCTGTCGGCCATTACACCCCTACTCGGAATTGACAGAATGCATCGCCGTCTGCAGGTAGTTCTGCAGGCCGACCTTGTCGATCAGGTCGAGTTGGGTTTCCAGCCAGTCGATGTGCTCTTCCTCGGATTCCATGATGTCCACGAACAGTTCCCGGGAGACGTAGTCGCCGATCGATTCACAGTAGGCAATAGCCTCCTTCAGGTCCTTGTGGGCCATATGCTCGAGTTTCAGGTCGCACTCCAGCATTTCCTTCGCGTTTTCACCGATCAGCAGTTTGCCCAGGTCTTGCAGGTTGGGGAGACCCTCAAGGAACAGGATGCGCTCAATCAACGCATCCGCGTGCTTCATCTCGTCGATGGATTCGTCGTACTCGTGTTCGCCCAGTTCCTTCAGACCCCAGTCCTTGTACATGCGGGCGTGCAGGAAGTACTGGTTGATGGCGATCATTTCATTGCCCAGCACCTTGTTGAGGTGCTCGATAACCTTGGCATCACCTTTCATGGGATCTCTCCTTCGCCAGTGCCTGCTTTAAAGATGGGCGCCAGCGACGGGCTTGTCAAAGAATTGGCAGGTGCGGGTGACCCTGTGAATTGGGACCGGATGGTTGAGGATGCCCTTGCGGGCCGGGTGGATCAGGTCAGGGCGTAGAACAGTTGTTCGTCATTCTCCGCCATGTCGTTCAGGGATTCGCGTACGATATCCCGGGCGGTGATGCCACATTTGCCGCACTGGCTGGCGACTCCCAGGGTACTGTGGACTTCCCGCAGGGAACTGGCCCCGTCGGCAACGGCAGCGCGGATCTGGGTGTCGGTGATTCCCTTGCAGAGGCAGACGTACATGTTGAGGCTCTAGTTTTCTATCGTTGAAAGAGATGCCACATTAATGCAAATGAGAATGATTGTCAATACTGTTCGCAATAAATCAAGGAAAACAAGGGGTCAAAATCAAGGGGTCAGACTCCTTGATTCATTGATCCCATGTACCAAGAAATCTCGCGCAGTTCCGCTGAATCAAGGAGTCTGACCCCTTGATTTTGAGGAGTCTGACCCCTTGATTTTGACCCCTTGTTTTCAGGTGGATAGCAGGGTGCGCAGACGGTGCTCCACCAGTGCCAGGCGGTCGTTGCCGAAATACATGTCGTCTCCGTTGATATAGATGGTGGGCGAACCGAAACCGCCGCGCTCGATCAATTCCTCCGTGTTTTCCCGCAGCAGGTCCTTGTAGCGCTGGTCGTTGATGGCGGCGAAAAAGGCCTGTTTGTCCAGGCCGACCCTGCCGCAGATGGAGGTCAGTACGTCCTCGCTGGTGATATCCGGGTTGTCGCCACCCCAGTAGGCCTCGAAAATCGCCCGGGAGTAGGACAGCAGTTGCCCCTGCTCGTCCGCGTAAAAAGCGCCGCGCATGGCCTTGACGCTGCTGATCGGGTGCCCGGGCGGCATGATCGCGGTCACCCCGCACAGCTGCGCCCAGTCCTGCAGATCCTTCAGGTAGTAATCCAGTTTGCGGGAGTTGGCGCTGTCGCTGAACATGCTCTCGCGTTGTTTGTACACCTGCTGGTTGACCGCGTTGAATACGCCTCCCACCAGGATGGGGCGCCAGCGCACGGGAAGTTCCAGGCTTTCTGCCAGCGGCACCATGCGGGTGAAGGCGAAATAGGTCCAGGGGCTGGAGCAGTCGTAGAAAAACTCCAGGTCAGGTGTGTTGGCCATGGTCTGTCCCGGTAATAATTTGCCAGGGAGCTTAGCACATCGCCATTGGGCTTCAGGTATAATCGCCGTCTTTGTGACGGTCAGGATTCAGGATCGATGGATGTAGACAAGTACATGGTGGAACTGGGGGCCGCCGCACGTGAGGCTTCGCGGCAGGTGGCCGCCTCCTCTACCGCGGTGCGCAACCGGGCCCTGCTGGCGGCACGGGACGCCCTGGACGGCGCCCGGGCCAGCCTCGCGGAGGCCAATGCGCGGGACCTGGAGCAGGGCAGGGCCAATGGCCTGGATGCGCCGCTGATGGACCGCCTGGAGCTGACCCCGGCGCGCATCGATACCATGCTGGAAGGCCTGCGCCAGGTGGCATCGCTGCCGGACCCGGTGGGCAGTGTCACCGATATGAATACCATGCCCAGTGGGATCCAGGTGGGGCGCATGCGCGTGCCCCTGGGTGTTATCGGCATCATTTACGAGTCCCGGCCCAATGTCACGGTCGAGGCCGCCAGCCTGTGCCTGAAATCCGGCAATGCGACCATACTGCGTGGCGGATCCGAAGCGCTGGCCTCCAATTGCGCCATCGCCGAGTGCCTGTCCCGGGGCCTGGCCGATGCCGGTCTGCCCCAGGCAGCGGTGCAGGTGGTGGAGACCGCGGACCGGGCGGCGGTGGGACGCCTGATTGCCATGCCCGAGTATGTGGATGTCATCGTGCCCCGGGGAGGCAAGGGCCTGATCGAGCGTATCAGCAATGACGCCCGGGTCCCGGTGATCAAGCACCTGGACGGGGTCTGCCATGTCTACATTGACCAGGGCGCGGACCCGGACATGGCCGAGGCCATCGCCGTCAATGCCAAGACCCAGCGCTATGGCACCTGTAACACCATGGAAACCCTGCTGGTATCAGAGGCGGAGGCGGCTGCAATGCTGCCGCGCCTTGCCGAGGCCTATGGTCAGGCCGGAGTGGAGTTGCGGGGCTGCGAGCGCACCCGGGCGATCCTGCCGGAGGCCATTCCCGCCACTGAGCAGGACTGGGGCGAGGAGTACCTGGCGCCGATCCTGGCAGTGCGGATAGTGGACAGCCTGGACCAGGCCATCGAGCACATCAATACCTACAGCTCCCTGCACACCGACAGCATCGTCACCCGGGATCACGGGCGCGCCATGCGCTTCCTGCGGGAAGTGGATTCCAGTTCGGTGATGGTCAATGCGTCCACCCGCTTCGCCGACGGTTTCGAGTACGGACTCGGTGCCGAGATCGGTATTTCCACCGACAAGCTGCACGCCCGCGGCCCGGTGGGGCTGGAGGGCCTGACTTCGCAGAAGTACGTGGTGTTCGGCGAGGGGCAGGTCCGCACTTGAGCCCGAACGCCGCGCCGCAGGGCCCGGTGGGGGTTTTCGGCGGCACCTTCAACCCGGTCCACTACGGCCACCTGCGCTCCGCCCTGGAGCTGGTGGAGCATTTGCAGTTATCCCAACTGCGGCTGATGCCCTGTGCAGTGCCGCCCCATCGTGGAGAACCGGAGTGTGCGGCAGAGCACCGGGCGGCGATGGTCGAACTGGCGGTGGCGGGGGAGCCCTCCCTGGCCTGCGACCGGCGGGAACTCATGCGCCCCGGAAAATCCTATTCCGTACTCAGCCTGGAAGAGATTCGCGGCGAATTGGGAAGCGGGCGAGGCCTGTGCCTGGTGATGGGCTGTGATGCTCTACTCGGGATTACCGATTGGCATCGCTGGCAGGAACTGCTGGACCTGGCCCATATCGTGGTGATCGCCCGCCCCGGCTGGACCTTCCCGGCCAGCGGCGAGGTGGCGGACTGGTTGCAGGCGCACCGCCTCGATGATCGCCGGGAACTCCATCGCCGCGCCTGCGGCAGCATCCTGGTGGAAGAACTGCGTCCGCTGGCGATTTCCTCGACCGAAATCCGCGACATGCTGGCCGCCGGGCGATCTCCACGCTACCTGGTGCCGGAGCCGGTACTCGACTATATACACACCCACTCACTTTACGGTTAACAAAGGCGTTGCACTGAATGAAAGGCAAGGTAAGCTGGTTTAATGGAAGCTGAATCGCTCAAGCTGCTGGTCGTCGATGCGCTCGATGACCTCAAGGCCATCAACACTGTGACCCTGGACGTAGCTGGCCTCACCGACGTCATGGATTACCTCATTATTGCCAGCGGCACCTCCAACCGGCATGTAAAATCACTGGCAGACAACGTCTGCATGGAAGCCAAGAAGCAGGGCATGCGTCCCCTGGGAGTGGAGGGCGAAGATGCCGGCGAGTGGGTGCTGGTGGATTTCGGCGATGTGGTGGTGCATGTGATGTTGCCGGCGACCCGCGATTTCTACGATCTCGAACGCCTCTGGGTTAATCCCGACAATCCCACCTGATGCGCCTCAGCATAATTGCCGTGGGCACGAAAATGCCGGCCTGGGTGGAACAGGGTGTGGCGGAATACGGCAGGCGCATGCCCCGGGAGCTGAAGCTGGAGTGGCGGGAGATTCCGCTGGCGCGCCGCGGCAAGGACAGCAGGCCCCAACAGCTGTGTGCCCGGGAGGGGGAGCAGTTGCTGAAGGCAGTGCCCGCGGGCGACCGGGTGATTGCCCTGGATGTCAGGGGCAAGCGGATATCCACAGAACAGCTGGCACAGCAACTCGAGGGCTGGCAGATGTCGGGGGACAATTACAGCCTGTTGATCGGCGGTCCGGACGGACTCAGCAGTGACTGCCTGGAGCGGGCGGAGCAACGCTGGTCCCTCAGCGATCTGACCCTGCCACACCCGCTGGTGCGGGTACTGTTGGCGGAGCAGCTGTACCGGGCTTGGACAATCACCGTCAACCACCCGTATCATCGCCAATAGTTTCGAACAAACTCATAACAGGCCAGGCAAGTCGGTATCATGCCCCAGCACATCGCCCTCAAGGATCCGCACCGGGAGTCCCGGATCTACAGCGCCCGTACCGTCATCGCCATTGCCATCGTCCTCGCACTGCTGGGCGTGGTCCTGGTCCGCTACTACAGCCTGCAGGTCACCCAGTACGAGACCTACCGCACCGAGTCGGAGCGTAACCGGGTGCAATTGCAGCCCCTGCCGCCCAATCGCGGTCTTATCTTCGATCGCAATGGCGTGTTGCTGGCGGATAACCGTCCCAGTTACATCCTGTCGGTGGTGCGTGAGCGCGTGCCGGACCTGGACCAGACGCTGGAAGAGCTGCAGGCCCTGGTGCCGATTGCCGACAGTGACCTGGAGAAATTCCACGAGAAACTCAGGCGCCGGCGGCCCTATGAAGCTGTGCCCCTGCGATTCCGCCTGACTGAGGAGGAGCGGGCCCGGCTGGCGGTGAACCGCTACCGCCTGCCGGGGGTGGTAGTGGACGCGCAACTGCTGCGCCACTATCCCCACGGGGAACTTTTCTCCCATGCCATCGGCTACGTGGGCCGTATCAACGAGCGCGAGGCCTTCGAACTCGACGAGTCCGACTATCGCGGTACCTTTCACGTGGGCAAGGTGGGGGTGGAGAAATACTACGAAGACATCCTGCACGGCGACGTCGGCTACCAGAACGTGGAAAGCAACGCCCATGGACGGGTACTGCGAGTGCTGGAGCGCCATGCCCCGGTGCCGGGAGTGGACCTTACCCTGCACCTGGATATCCGTATCCAGCGAGCGGCGGTGGAAGCCCTGGGGGATCGACGCGGCGCGGTGGTCGCGATAGACCCGGTCACCGGCGGCGTGCTGGCGCTCGTATCCACCCCGGGTTTTGACACCAACCTGTTTGTCAACGGAATCAGCTCCAAGGATTACAGTGCCCTGCGGGATTCCCTGGACGTGCCCCTGTTCAACCGGGCAATCCAGGGGCAGTACCCACCGGGCTCCACGGTAAAACCGCTTATGGGCATGGCCGGCCTGGAGTCAGGTCTTGTCACCCCCGAAACCACAGTGCCGGATCCCGGCTGGTACCGGCTTCCCGGGGACTCCCGGCGCTACCGGGACTGGATCCTGCGCATCCGTGGAACCGGCCATGCACCGCGGGTGGACCTGAAAATGGCCATCGCCGAAAGCTGTGACGTGTACTTCTATGACCTGGCCCGGCGCCTGACCATTGATCGCATGTCCGATTACCT
>JAACFI010000316.1 GCA_009937575.1 Haliea sp. | reverse complement strand
GGGTGTCTTCGACGGGGGCGTTGAGTGCAGCGGAAAGTGACAGGCCCAGGACCATGCGGGTATCCGCCGGGTCGATGACACCGTCGTCCCACAACCGCGCCGATGCATAGTAGGGATGCCCCTGCTTCTCGTACAGATCCAGGATCGGCTGCTTGAACTCCGCCTCCTCCTCCGGTGACATCTCCTTGCCCTCCCGGGCCAGCACATCCTGGCGCACAGTGGCCAGCACACCCGCCGCCTGCTCGCCCCCCATGACCGAGATGCGTGCATTCGGCCACATGAACATGAAGCGCGGTTCATAGGCCCGGCCGCACATGGCGTAGTTGCCCGCCCCGAAAGAGCCGCCGATGATCACCGTGAACTTCGGCACGTTGGCACAGGCCACCGCGTGCACCATCTTGGCACCGTGGCGGGCAATACCCCCCGCCTCGTACTGCTTGCCCACCATGAACCCGGTGATGTTCTGCAGGAATATCAGTGGGATCTTGCGCTGGGCGCAGAGCTCCACGAAGTGGGCGCCCTTCACCGCCGACTCCCCGAACAGGATGCCGTTGTTGGCCACAATGCCCACCGGGTAACCGTGAATGCGGGCAAAGCCGCAGACCAGGGTCTCGCCGTACAGCGCCTTGAATTCGTCGAATTCAGAGCCGTCCACTATGCGGGCAATCACCTCGCGCACGTCGTAGGGCTGCTTCGAGTCCGCAGGGATCACCCCGTAGATATCCTCCACCGGGTAGGCGGGTTCCGCGCTCTCGCGCAGGTCCATGTCAATCGGTTTCACCCGGTTCAGCCGCGCCACCGAGCGGCGCATCAGCTCGAGGGCGTGGTGATCGTTGTTGGCGTAGTGGTCCGTCACGCCGGAAGTTCGGCAATGCACGTCGGCACCCCCCAGGTCCTCGGCGCTGACGATCTCGCCGGTGGCCGCCTTCACCAGGGGCGGCCCCCCCAGGAAGATGGTGCCCTGGTTCTTCACGATAATGGACTCGTCCGCCATCGCCGGCAGGTAGGCGCCGCCGGCGGTGCAGGAACCCAGTACCGCGGCGATCTGAGGTATGCCCTGGGCGGACATCCGCGCCTGGTTGTAGAAGGCGTGACCGAAATGATCCTTGTCCGGGAACACCTCCTCCTGCAGGGGCAGGAAAGCGCCGCCGGAATCCACCAGGTACAGGCAGGGCAGGTGGTTCTCCTCGGCGATGGTCTGGGCGCGGCCCTGTTTTTTCACCGTCAGGGGGTAGTAGGTGCCGCCCTTCACGGTGGCGTCGTTGACGAAAATCATGCACTCCTGGCCGGCGACGCGGCCGATGCCGGTGATGATGCCGGCGCCGGGGACGTCGTCCTCGTACACCTTGTAGGCCGCGAGTTGCGACAGTTCCAGGAAAGGCGAGCCCGGGTCCAGCACGGCATTCAAGCGCTCACGCGGCAGCAGCTTGCCCCGCGCCTTGTGTCGCGCCTGGGCTTTTTCACCGCCGCCCTGGCGGATCGTGTCCACCACGGTTCTCAGGTCGTCCACCTGGGCCTGCATGGCGTCCCGGTTGGCGGCGAAGGCGTCGTCGCGGGTATTGATTCGTGATTGCAGCACGGTCATGGTGCGCTCCTGGTGTCGATTCGTTTTACTTGGTGGCGTTGAACAGTTCCCGGCCGATTAGCATGCGGCGGATTTCCGAAGTGCCGGCACCGATCTCGTACAGCTTGGCATCCCGCAGCAGCCTGCCGGCGTTGGCCTCGTTGGTATAGCCGAAGCCCCCCAGTGCCTGGATCGCCTCCAGCGCCACCTGGGTGGCTTTCTCCGCGGTATACAGGATGACCGCGGCGCAGTCCTGACGGGTTTCCTCGCCGCGGTCGCAGGCGGCGGCCACCGCGTAAAGATAGGCGCGGCAGGCGTTCAGGTCGGCGTACATGTCGGCGAGCTTACCCTGCATCAGCTGGAACTCGCCGATGCTCTGGCCGAACTGCTTGCGGTCGTGCAGGTAGGGCAGCACCTCGTCCACGCAGGCCTGCATGATGCCCACCGGACCGCCGGAGAGCACGGTGCGCTCGTAGTCCAGCCCCGACATCAGGATTTTCACCCCGTCGCCCTCGTTGCGCAGTATATTCTCCGCCGGCACCTCGCAGTCCTCGAACACCAGTTCGCAGGTGTTGGAGCCGCGCATACCCAGCTTGTCCAGCTTGGGGGAGCGGGAGAAACCAGGGTAATCGCGTTCGACGATGAAGGCGGTGATGCCCTTCGAGCCGCCCTGGGGATCGGTCTTCGCGTAAATAATGTAGACGTCGGCGTCGGGGCCGTTGGTGATCCACATCTTGGCGCCGTTGAGGATGTACTTGTCGCCCTCCTTGCGCGCGTGCAGCTTCATGCTGACCACGTCGGAGCCGGCATTGGGCTCGGACATGGCGAGGGCCCCCACGTGATCACCGCTGCACAGTTTCGGCAGGTACTTCTGTTTCTGTTCCTCAGTGCCGTGCTTGCGCAGCTGGTTCATGCACAGGTTGGACATGGCACCGTAGGACAGGCCAACCGAGGCGGAAGCGCGGCTGATCTCCTCCATGGCGACCGAGTGGGCCAGGTAGCCCATGTTACTGCCGCCGTACTCCTCCTCCACGGTGATACCCAGCAGGCCCATATCGCCGAATTTCTTCCACAGGTCGGCGGGGAATTCATTGTCCCGGTCGATATCGGCAGCGCGGGAGGCGATTTCCTGCTGGCACATCTGGTAGACCGCGTCGCGCAGCATGTCGATTTCTTCGCCCAGGCCGAAGTTGAGAGTGGGGTATCCGGTGTTCATGGTGATGTCCTGTCAGTCCTGTTCGTTGGGTAGGGATTCGTAATTCCTGGCAAGCGAGGCCTCACACAGGCCCTGGACCTCTTCCAGGCCCGCCAGCATGTCGTCGATATCTTTTTTCTGCTGCAGCAGCCGTTCACGGCGCTGCTTAACGTCGTTTATGAGAGAGTGTAGTTGCTCTTCGTTATTGTGCTCGGGGTCGTACATGTCGATGAAGTCGACACACTCCTGCAGGGTCATGCCAATGCGCTTGCCACGCAGGATCAACTTGATACGCACCCGGTCCGCCGGGGTGAACAGTCGTTTCTGGCCCTCCCGCCGGGGGGTGACCAGGCCTTTCTCCTCGTAAAAGCGGATGGTTCGGGTGGTGATACCGAATTCCTTCGCCAGGTCGGAGATGGTGTAGGTCCTTTTGTCGGGCACCTTGCGGGGTCTCGTAATGTCAGAAGAGTGGCGAATTTAGCATAAGTTTACGTTTACGTAAAGGGAAGTTAGATGAACGTGGGGTCAATGGTGCGCAGAGCGCACCTGCGCACCATTGAACCTATCCTCAAAATCGATATTTGCTATCATGCCGCCACTGTCCCATTGGAGCGCCAAACCCCATGTCCCGATCCATCCTGCTGCCACTGCTGGCCGACGGTGAATTCCGCTCCGGGCAGGACCTGGCGGATGCCCTGGGGGTGAGCCGCACCGCGGTGTGGAAACAATTGAACAAACTGGCCACCGAGACCGGCCTGGTGGTGGACTCGGTGAAGGGTCGCGGCTACCGCATCCCCGGTGGCGTCGACCTGCTCGATCCGGAGCAGGTGAAGGCGGCCCTCAGCGCCGAGGCGGCATCCCTGCTGTCATCCCTGGTGTTGCTGGAGAGTGTGGATTCCACCAACGCCGAGGCCCTGCGCCGCGCCGGGGAGGGCCCGGCGGCGGGCCTGGTGTGCTGTGCTGAGCAACAGACCGCCGGCCGTGGGCGACGCGGGCGCCATTGGGTCAGTCCCTTCGCCGGCAACCTCTACCTGTCACTGGTGTGGGAGTTCGACCAGGGGGCGGCGGCCCTGGAGGGTCTCAGCCTGGCGGTGGGCGTGGGTATCGCCCGGGCACTGGACAGGCTCGAACTGCCACCGGTACAGCTCAAGTGGCCCAATGATATTCTCCACGAGGGTGCCAAGCTCGGCGGTGTGCTGCTGGAGATGACCGGCGACGCTGCCGGTGCCTGCCAGGTGGTGGTGGGGGTAGGCCTCAACGTGGCCATGCCGCAGGCCGCCGGCGACGCCATCGACCAGGCCTGGACTGATGTCCGGACCCTGGCCGGAAGTACACACCCCGGGCGCAACAAGCTTCTGGCTGCGCTGCTCGATGAATTACTGCCCCTGGTCGCCGGGTTCCAGTCATCCGGTTTCGCCCCCTGGCGCGAGTCCTGGCAGACCATGGACGCCTTCTCCGGTGAGGAGGTGGTGTTGCATACCGGGCCGCAGCAACTGGCCGGTGTCGCCCGGGGCGTGGATGAGCGCGGCGCCCTGTTGCTGGAGACTGGCCAGGGCGTGCAGACCGTCTACGGCGGCGAAATCTCCCTGAGGTCTGCGACTTGAGTGCTGCACTCCAGTGCCTGCAACTCGACGTGGGCAACAGCAGCGCCAAGTGGCGCCTGCTCAGGGAGAGGGAGGTGACTTCCCGCGGCAGATACCGGGTGGGGGACGCAGCCTCCCGCGACGAACTTCTCGGCTGCACTGCGCAGCTGGATTCCATCCTGGTATCCAGTGTAGCCGCGCCCGCGGCAGAGCGGGAACTGGCGGCAATGCTGCAGGGGCATTGGGGCGTTGAGCCCTGGTTCGCCCGCACCCAGTCCCGCACCGAGGACCTGGTCAATAGTTACAGTGACCCCTCTCGCATGGGGGTGGATCGCTGGCTGGCCATGCTGGGCGCACGCAGACGGCGCAGTGGCCGCCTGTGCGTGGTGGACGCGGGTTCCGCGCTTACAATCGACCTGGTGGCGGCCTCCGGCGAACACGAGGGTGGCTATATCATTCCCGGTCCGGCGCTGATGGAGCGGGCCCTGTTGCTGGACACCGACCGGGTGCGCTTTGCCGAAGACGTGGACTATACCCTGTCGCCGGGGCGGTCCACCGCGGAAGCCGTGCGCCACGGTATTGCCCTGGCCCAGGCGGGAGCGGTGGCGCTGGCACTGGAGCGGGCCGCAGCGGATCCGCCGTCGCTGCTATTCTGCGGCGGTGGCGCCGGAACCCTGATGGGTCTGTTGGACCGCGGCGGGGAGCTTGCCCCCGACCTGGTCTTCGAGGGCCTGGAGGTGATGGCGGCCTAAAAAACAAGGGGTCAGACTCCTTGATTATTACTGCTCGGAATTAGGCCACATCTGAGCTTCCCTGTGAGCAGGTGATTTATCACTATCACTGTAGATAGATTGCTTGGAGATCACCATGGCCAGGATGGCGAGGCTATATGTCC
>JAACFI010000046.1 GCA_009937575.1 Haliea sp. | reverse complement strand
CTCCTGGTTTTTTTGCGGGTGGCAGTGGACTTCGGCTTGATCGCCCCTTGCTTGCGGCGGGCGGCCGGCTTTTTGCGAGCGGCTTTAGCTTTAGTCGCCGGGCGTTTTTTGCCGAGTACCGTTCGCTCCAGTTCCTCGAATCGCACGACCATGCGCTGCGCCACGACCTCCAGGTCGGGGAGGGCGTGCCTGTCGCCCAGCAGACCAAAGTCCAGGCTGTTGCCGTGTGACAGCACGGTGGCGTTGAGGTTGACCCCGGGCAGCAGGGTGGAGATTGGATAGCTCGCCACCATACGCGAGCCGCACAGGTACATGTCCTCTTCCCCCGGTCCGGGGACATTGGATATCAGCACGTTGTAGGAGGGGGTGATGATCTGGTCCAGCCCGGTGCGCGACAGGACCTCCCACAGGCCGAAGATAACCACCCCGTAATCGATCATTGCCTCCGGAGTCAGTCCTTCCACCTCGTCTTTCGAGGCGTGGGAGGAATCCACCACCTGGTCCAGACGCTGGATGATATCCGCCCCGGGTTCCCCCAGACGCACGTGCACCGCCGATACCTGGGTAGAGGCGGTGTCATCCCCCTGCGCGCGGACCGACATGGGACACATTGCCACCAGGGGTGAGCTGGGGCTTTCGTGGTGCTCCTCCAGGTAGTCCTGCAGGGCGGCGCCGATCACAGCAAGCACCACTTCATTGACGGTACAGCTCCTGGTTTTGCCCACGGCCTTGACCCGATCCAGTGGCAGGGAGCAGACGGCGGTGGAGCGGGTATCCCACTCGATCGGGCGGTTCATCCGGGTGCGGGTGGCATTAAACGGAACCTGGGCCTTGCTGTCCCTCAGTTTCAGCAACTGCAGGCTCATTTTGCCCAGGAACTGGTAGGCCCCGGCGATCCCCTTGAACTGCTTCGTCAGCTTTGCCGCCGGATCGCTTTTACGTCTGCCTGTGGATTTCTTTTCGGTTTTTTCATCCGGGTTGAAGGACCAGGTGGGCACGATCTTCTTTTCTTTCTGCGAGGTGGAGAGGGAACCGTACATGCGCTTGACGCCTGACATGCCGTCTATGTAGGCGTGATGGATCTTGGTGTAGACCGCGAAGCGGTTATCCTCGAGGCCCTCGATAACCTGGCAGATCCACCCTGGCCGTTTGCGGTCCAGCATAGAGCCGTGGAGGCGCTGTACTACCTGCATCAGTTGCTGGTTGTCTCCCGGCTTCGGCAGCGCGGAATGGCGGACGTGATAATCCATTTCCATGTCCTGGTCCACCTGCCACTGGGGCATGCCCACCCGGGGGAAATACGGATGGTAGTTGAAAGGTGAGACTACCGGTGCGCTCTTGAAGGTGGCCACCAGGTCGCGCAGGTAGTTGTCCGGTGCGTTGGGGGGCAGCTCAAAAACCTGTACCGCGCCAACGTGTTTGGGGCTCTCCGGCGACTCGGTCAGGAAAAACATGAGGTCCAGTGGAGGAATGGTTTTATTGCTCATGGTGAGGATACTCCTTTCTCGATTACAGGGTGCCGGATGGCGATGGTGTTGCCAGCAGGTAGGCTGCCAGCTCCCGCTGCTCGGTTTCGGTCAGGGGAAAGACCGGCATGGGGGATTGGGGCGCCTGCAGGGAATCGATCACAGCGTTGTAACCCAGGCGCTGTGACAGACCGCTGAGATCTACCGGGTTTTCGCCCTGCTCGTGGCAACTGCGACAATTGTATTGCTGGTAGAGTTCTGCGCCCCGCGTGGCCATGGCGTCCAGGTCCGCTCCCGCCAGCCATTCCGGGGGTGCGCTGTCCAGGCGCGTTTTTGGTGCTACGGTGGGCAGGGATGCGCTCCCGGCCCCGTCATCTTTGTAGCCGATACGGTAAATGGCCCCGGCGTAGTCATCGGAGACATAGATCGCGCCATCGGGTCCCTGGGCCACATCCACCGGGCGACCACTGATCTCCCCGTCGCTGTTGAAGCCGGTGAGGAAATCCCGTTCCTCGATACCAGTATCGGTCCAGTGCACTGAGACCACCTTGTAACCGTCGGGTTCGCTGCGGTTCCAGGAACCGTGGAGGGCCACCAGCGCGGCTTTTTTGTAATCTCCGGGCATGTCGCTGCCGTCGATAAAGCTGATGCCAAGGGGGGCATTGTGGGGGCGGAAGCCATGAACCGGGGCAGTGGGCCGCCGCTGGTCTGCCAGCGGATCGCGCCCCATGTCCGGGTCCGGCACGTTGTCGCCGTTGAAATAGGGCCACCCGTAGAAGCGGCCCTGCTCGACGCGGTTCAACTCGCAGGGGGGGAAGTCATCTCCTAGCAGGTCGCGACCGTTGTCGGTGGCGTAGATCGCGCTGTCCCAGGGCGCCCAGTCGAAGCCCACACTGTTGCGCAGGCCGTTGGCGATGATTTCGCCATCGCTGCCATCCGCATTGAAGCGCATCAGGGTATTGCGACGCGCGTCCTCTTCCACACAGACATTGCAGGTGGAACCCTGGGCCAGGTAGAGCATGCCGTCAGGGCCGATGCGAATCGTCTTGCTCCAGTGGTTGCCGTTGTCAGTCAGCCCTTCGACCAGGGGCTGCAGTTCGCCATCCACTGTGCGCCGCTCGCTGTCGAAGCGAACCCGGCTGATGCGGTTGGATTCGGCGACATACAGCCAGCCGTCAGCGATATCCAAGCCCAGGGGGCGCTTAAGATCCGAGAGCAGTGTTTCCACGGCGTCGGGCTGGCCGTCTCCATTGGCGTCCCGCCGCAGCAGCATGATATCGCCGGCGTGGGGGCGGCTCACCAGCAGGTCGCCGCTGGGAGTGAAGCGCAGGAAACGCGCCCGGGGCAGGTCCTTTGCGTACAGCTGCAGGGTGAAGCCCTCGGGAACCCGGTACTGCTGTTCCACGGTATCGGCATCGGTTGTCGGGCCGGCCATACCGGTCATGACGTTGAGCACCATGCGCAGGCTGGTGCTGTCGATGGTGCCGGTAGCCATCAACCCCAGGGGTATGGCGGCTATCAACAGCAGCAGGACCAGCAGGCCGATCAGGATTTTGCGCACGAACTATTCCTTATCTCATGGTGCACGGGGCGTCGACTATAACATAGGCCAACAGGGCATCATCGGGATGACCTCCCCAGGGATTTTCGCACCAGCTTGTCCAGTTCTATCGCCATAAAACTGGGAAAGAAACACATAAGAATCAGGGGCCACCAGTCACTGGGGAAGGGCGCGGTGCGGAACAACGCCGCCGCCTCGGGCACCAGGGTGGGAATGAAGCGGATGGCGATACTCAGGGCAATCCCCGCCAGCAGCCAGTGATTGGAAAAGGGGTTTATGCCGAACACCGAGCCGTAAATCGAGCGAGCGGAGATAACATAGCCGAAGTGGGCCAACAATATCGCCCAGAAAGCCGCGGTCTGGGCTTGCGTCAACAGGAGCGCGTCGACTATCTCGCCATCCACCACGGCGGCGGCACCGAAATGGTAGTAGATGAGAAAGCCCGGAATCGAGATTGCCAGGCCCATCACCACCACCCTCTGCAGGAACAGTTTGTTGATGATCTGGGTCTTCGCCTCCCTTGGGGGAGCGCTCAGTAATCCCTTCTCTTTCGCCTCCATCATCAGGGGCATGGTCAGCAGCACAGAGTCCAGCAGGTTGATCCACAGTATCTGTACCGGCTCCAGGACGAAGCGGGCACCGAATAGTGGGACAGTGGCCGCCATCAGTATGGCCCCCATAATCAGCAGGGCCTGGGCGGCGTTGGTAGGCAGGGTGTACAGGATGGCTTTCTGCAGGTTGTTCCAGGCGTGGCGGCCCTCCTCGACGGCGGCGACGATGGTGGCGAAATTGTCATCCGCCAGCACCATGTCCGAGGATTCCTTGGCCACCTCCGTGCCGCTGATCCCCATGGCTACACCGATATCCGCGGCCTTCAGTGCTGGGGCGTCGTTGACACCATCACCGGTCATGGCCACCACCAGGCCTCGGGCCTGCAGGGCCTCGGCGATCGCCTTCTTGTGTTCCGGGGCGACCCGGGCGAATACCGAGACTTTTTCCGAAGTTTCCTCCAGTTCAGTCTCCTCGAGGTGTGATAACTCCGCCCCGGTGATCACCATCTCGGCGCTTATTCCCAGCTGCTTGGCCACCGCCTGGGCCGTATCCGGGTGATCGCCGGTGATCATCACCGTGCGGATGCCTGCGCCCTTGCACTGCTCCACCGCCTCGATGGCGGATTGTTTGGGCGGGTCGATCATGCCCTGCAGGCCAACGAAGCGCATTTCTGCCAGGTCATCGTGCCGCAGGTCCGCCTGGTCCGCTGCCAGTTCTTTCACCGCAAAGCCCAGGGTGCGCAGGGCGTCCCGTGCAAACAGCTTGGCGGTGTACAGCGCGGTATTGGGCTCGAAGGGAATGACCTGCCCATCCGGGTCCAGGGTGGTTGAGCACATCTGCACCACGACTTCCGGTGCGCCTTTGACCAGGACCAGGCGCTTGCCTTCAGTCTCCACCAGTACTGCCATGTACTTGGCCGAGGAGTCGAAGGGAATCTCCTCCAGACGCTGTACCCCATCTACTACCAATTCCGCTTTGGCGCCGGAAATCCTCAGGGCCAGCTCAGTGGGATCGCCGGTGCCCCCAGCACCGCTGAGGTGGGCGTTATTGCAGTTGAACCCACAATGCAGTAATTGCATCAGGGCGGGGTCTTCCTGCGGTGGGGCGGCGAGGCCGTCAAACAGGAACTCGCCCTCGATATTGTAGCCAGTGCCGGTGACATAGTAGATCTGGGTGCCGGCGTAGACCCGGGTAACGGTCATGCGGTTTTCCGTCAGGGTGCCGGTCTTGTCCGAGCAGATCACCGAGGTGGCCCCCAGGGTTTCCGCGGCGGGTAGTTTGCGTATCAGTGCCTTGCGACCGGCCATGACCACGCCGGACAGGGCCAGGATGGAGGTGACCAGGGCCGGCAGCATTTCCGGGATGGCCGCCACCACCAGGGACACCGCTCCCAGGAAACTGTAGGAGGTGTCGTAACCCAGGTAGATGCCGTAGCCGAAGTTGAAGGCGCCGACCACCAGGATGGCGATGATCAGGGTGCGTACGAACTCCTTCATCTTTTTCTGCAGCGGCGTCATGCCGGTATCCGCGGCTTTGACCATATCGGCAATGCGCCCGAACACCGTGTTGGCACCGGTTTCCACCACAATGGCCCTGGCGGTACCCTGGGTCAGGTAGGTACCTGAGAACCCCATGTTTTTCTGGTCGCCGGGTACCAGGTCCTCGCCCTGCAGCGGCTCGATGATCTTGTTGACGGGGACCGATTCACCCGTGAGGGAGGATTCGTCCACATGGATATTGCTGACCTCGAAGAAGCGCACGTCTGCAGGGATCTTGTCACCGCCCTCCAGCACCACCAGGTCTCCGGGGACCAGCTCCTTGGCGGGAATGCGCCGCTGGTCCCGCTGCCGGATCACCAGGCACTCCTGTACCATCATGTTGCGCAGGGCATCCAGGGCCCCCTCGGCCTTGCCCTCCTGGACGAAACCGAGAATGGAGTTGAGCAGGACCACGCCGGCAATGACGATGGTATCGGGCAGCATGTGGCTCCCCAGGGCGGTCAAAACCCCGGTGACTGTGGCGGTAACCAGCAGGATGATGACCATGGGGTCATTGAACTGGCGCAGGAAGCGCACCCAGGCGGGGGTTTTCTTGAACTCGATCTCGTTCAGGCCATACTGGGCCAGGCGCGCCGCCGCGACCTCATCACTGAGGCCATCCGGGCTGGCATCCAGCTTTTCAATCAATTCATCGGTCGAAAGCCCATACCACGACTCGGCCACAAGCAAATCCCCATCACCATGACTGTCGGGTAATCATAGTGCAGGGCGGGGCGGGTGCTATTGCACCAGATCAACAAATTTCGTTTTGATTTATTGACGTGGTTTTATAGTCTGCATCGATCTAACAGGGGAGCCCCACCAGGCGTGCATTCTTGCCATAATAAGGACAAGCCTATTCCGGGGAGGAATCGACAATGAGTGCCGCACGTCGTCTTGCCAACTACCTCAGTGTCAGCCAGACCAATTACCGCCTGATTCCTCATAGAATCACTCATTCCGCAGCAGATTCAGCTCATGCGGCGCATCTGCCGGCCGCCCAGGTAGTGAAGTCCGTCCTGTTGCGTGATTGCGCCGGTGGCCGCTACACAGTGGCCCTGACCCCCGCCTGTAATCGACTCAACATGCATTGGTTGAAACCGGAAGTTGCCCACCAGCCGGTGCTGGCCAGGGAGTCGGAACTTCCGGACGTATTCCCAGATTGCAGCCTGGGGGCTGTCCCGGGATTCGGCCAGGCATATAACCTCGACCTGGTCTGGGACGATGAACTGGGTGAGCAACCCTGCCTGTATTTCGAGGCGGGCAATCACGAGGAATTGATCCAGATCGAGCAGTATGATTTTCACCAGCTGTTCCACGGCTATCCCCATGCGATGATCAGCCTGCCCCACGAGGCTTACGTGGAATATCATGTGGATGAGTTGCGGGGAAGCGTGCATTAGGGGCATTTTCCCCCCGCTTATTGATTCACTGCAATACATCGCCGATCAATTCGATTTAGCCTGACCGTGTGCCTGTTTTCTAGGCATAAGGGGTTAGTGCGGAATCAATTTATGGCGATTCAACTGAGAAAGCGTACCAGGCGGCAGTTCATCTATTCCATGGCGAGGGCGGGCTGTGTTGCCGGGCTGTCCGGTTCCCTGCTGGCCAGTTACGCCAAACAATCTTCCAGCCTGGCCGCCAGTTCACTGCGACCGCCCGGTGCACTGCCGGAACCGGATTTCCTGGGCGCCTGTTCCCGCTGTGGCCTGTGTGTACAGGCCTGTCCCTACGATACCCTGAAGCTTGCCTCCTGGCTCGACGAGGCGCCGAACGGCACGCCCTATTTCGAGGCGCGGGACGTGCCCTGTGAAATGTGCGATCACATTCCCTGCGTTGAAGCCTGTCCCACCGGTGCCCTGGATCCGGCCCTTGACGACATCGATGACGCGAGGATGGGTGTTGCGGTCATCGTTGACCGGGAGAGCTGTCTCAACCTGCAGGGTATGCGCTGCGATGTCTGTTACCGGGTGTGTCCCCTGATAGACGAGGCTATTACGCTGGAGATGAGGCCGAACCCGCGCCAGGAACATCACGCCCTGTTCGAGCCGGTGGTCAACCCGGACGTCTGTACCGGCTGCGGCAAGTGCGAGCACGGTTGCATCCCCGAGGACCCGGCCATCAAGGTACTGCCGGTGGCCCAGGCCAGGGGCAAGATACACGATCATTTCCAGTTGTATTACGAAAGTGACCAGGCGAAGGAAGCGGAGAGCGCCGGCAGCGGGGTGGAGTCGTGAAACGTTCCGTCGGCAGTAAGTCGCGGGAGAGCCACGGATTCTGGTATGCAAACCGCTTTCTCATCCTGAGGCGGTTTTCCCAGTTCTCCATACTTGCACTTTTCCTGCTGGGCCCCCTGTTCGGGCTGTGGATCATGAGAGGTAATCTCTCCAGCAGCAGAATACTTGACACCGTGCCCCTGACCGACCCCTTTGTATTCACCCAGATCGTGCTCTCGGGCCACGTGCCGGAGATCAACGCCATCATCGGGGTGGTCCTGGTGGTCTTTTTTTACATGCTCGTTGGCGGCCGGGTTTTCTGCAGCTGGGTCTGCCCGGTCAATATGATCACCGACCTGGCGGGGTGGTTGAGAAGAAAATATTCAATCAATACCACGAGCAAGCTGGATTCGGGATTCCGGCGGGTGTTGCTGGTCACCGTGCTGCTTCTGCCCCTGGTTACCGGTTATGTGGTCTGGGAACTCGTCAACCCGGTCTCCCTGATGCACCGGGGCATTATTTTCGGCATGGGCTACGGCTGGTTGATGCTGCTGGCCCTGTTTTTATTCGATTTGTTTATCGTACGCCGCGGCTGGTGCGGGCATGTCTGCCCCATGGGTGCGTTTTACGCCCAGCTGGGTAGAAAACGCGCGCTTGTCATCGATGCCTATCAGCGCGACCAATGTGACGATTGCGCCGACTGCTACCTGGTCTGCCCTGAGCCGCAGGTGCTCAACCAGCCGCTGAAGAGTAAATCCGATTCCACAATCGTCTCGTCGATCGACTGTACAAACTGCGGCCGTTGCATCGACGTCTGCGAACCCAAAGTATTCCGCTTCAGCCGTGATCCAGATACCGGGCAGGCCTAGGCCCACTCTATCAGGATCTCGCCCTGCTCCGCGGACTGACGCGCCAGCTCCTGCGCCCGCTCGCCGAAACGATCCTCGATTTTCTCCCGTCGAATTTTCATCGTCGGGGTGAGGACGCCGTTTTCGATCGACCAGGGCTCCGTGGAAACTATTACCGCACCTATACGTGCGTGCTTTTCCACTTCGTTGTTGACGGCTTCGACTCTTTCCAGCAGCTGTGCTTCGACTTCCTCCCGCGGTTGCTCCTGCGCCAGGGCGCTCAGCACGCAGGCCATCACGGTCTTGGAATAACCCCGGCCGAGCAGGCAGATCTGTTCCGTGGTGTCGCTCTCTGCGAAGATGTTTTCCATCGGAGTGGGAGCAACGAACTTGCCCTGTATCGTCTTGAAGTAATCCTTGACCCGTCCGGTGATATAGTAAAATCCATCCTCGTCTATCCGGGCTTTGTCACCGGTGTACACCCAGCCATCGACGAAGGTTTCTGCCGTTTTGTCCGGCATCTTGTAGTAGCCCGGTGAACAGCCGGCTGCCTTGACCTGTAGCTCGTCCTCGTCGCTGAGTCGCACTTCCACGCCAGGCATCGGCTTGCCTATGGAGCCGATGCGACGGTTCTCGGTGCTGCCGACAATAGGCCCCATGCACTCGGTCTGTCCAAAGCCCTCGTTGAGAATGATGCCGAATTCCTCATACCACTTGATCAGCGCTGGCGGCGTGGGCGCGGCGGCAGTCAGGATGTACAGGGCCTCGTCCAGGCCCAGGCCCTCGCGAATCATTCTTCCCACGCCTTCCCGATCAGCGGCCAGAGCCGCGTCGATCGCTTCCTGAGAGCCAAACTTGCCGATGATCCCCTGCTGCAATTGTTCCCAGACCCGGGGTGGGCCAAACATGATGTGGGGCCGACATTCCGGCAGGTCACGCAGCAGTGTCCCCATATTCTCGTTGAAGTACACCTCACCACAGGTTGCCAGCGAGCTGCCTTCGACGATCTGGCGTTCAGCGATATGGGAGAGGGGCAGGTAAGAGAAGTAGCGCGCGCCAGACGGTGTATCGAAGGCCTTGGTGAAGCGGGTGATGGGAATGATATTTGAGCTGTGCGTCTGCATCACACCCTTGGGCAGACCGGTCGTGCCCGAGGTGAATACCAGTGATACGAGGTCATCCGCCTGGCATTGGTAGGCCGGGCGCTGGCCGCGGTACGGTGCCACGATATCCTCCCACGCCAGGTGCTCATCTTCCAGGTCCACGCCCGGGAGTGTGACCAGCTGGATGTCATCGGGCAGTACCTCACGGATCTGTTGCCAGTTTTCGGTCTCCCCGATGAACAGCAGCTTCATTTCCGTGAATGACATGACGTATTCGGCGGTTTCCCCGGCGAGCGTCGTGAACATGGGCACCACCACGTTGCCGGCAGCGATACTCCCCATGTCGGCGAAAAACCAGTGAGCGCGATTTTTGGACAGCAGGCCGACCCGCTGCCCGTGCTCGCCCCACTGCTGCTCCTGCCAGGCGCCGAGGGCATAGATTTCGTCGCGCCCTTCCGACCAGGTCCAATTGCGCACCTGGTCGCCATTGTGCTCCCGCAGCCACACCTTGTCAGGCTGCTCAGTGCTCCACTGGTCGAGGTATTGCATGAATGTGTCAGGCATGGCGGTATCTCCTAAAGTAATATCTGGCCCGGAAACGGTGCAAAATAGTGTAAACAGGGTACAGCAGTAAACTATAGAGGGCTTTTCGTTATAAACAAGATGGGCGGCGCCATTTCAGTAGCAAATGCCCAGGCTTACTCTACCTCCTTTTTGCCGTTACGCTTGCGGAACAGTTCCCGGGTGGTGAAACCCAGGCCGCTTTTGGCGTAGCCGCGGCAGGCGCGTTCCTTGAACTCGATAGCCTGCTGCCACTCGTCAATGCCGTAGTACTCGCGCTCGGCTACGCAGCGAATTTCGGCGACGGTGCGCGTATCCAGGCCCAGTTGCTGTGCAATCTGTTCATCGGACAAGCCAGGCTTGCGCTTTTCCGGTGGCAGGTTTTCCGGATAGTTGACCTGGATCGACTGGGACAGGGCGATGACCTGATCGCGATATTTCCGGTAGATTTCCGGCTCGATGTAGAACGAATCCACTGGCTAATCCTCCTTTTCGTTGCGGGCCCCGCCCGGGTGCCGCGTCTGTTCATCCACCGGGCACACCCGGATGCACTCAAAGCACTGCCCCTGGTTGATATTGGCGTAGGTCATGGACCACAGGGTGCGGGTGAACAGGCTCGAGTTGATCATCATCTGTCGACGTTCGATGTCGGGTTCCTGCAGCACTTCGGCCATGACTTTCTGGAAGGCAGGCCCCCAGTAGTTGTACACCCGCGCCATGCAGCGCGCGCGATCATATTGGCGCTCGGACCAGCGGTCATTCTCGATGTGTCCGCCCAGGCAGCCCCCGCTGTCGATGGGGCATGTCGCCGTACAGGGGGTTGCGCCCTGTTCCTTGTACATTTTTACACAGGCCGGTGCGGGGCAGGCCGGTTGTGCCAGGGGTTGGTCACAGGGCAGGGCCAGTGTGGTGACCAGGGCGGCAAAGTACATGAAACCGTGCCGGGGGTGTAATACCGGGCCGGCCAGGCTGCGGCTACCACAGCCGGCCAGCTCTGCCGCCAGAGCAAGGCTCAGGAAGGGACGCTGCCCCTCGTCGACGCCAGGTGGCACCACTACCGCGTAGTAGCCGGCTTCGCGCTCGACGCTGTGGGCCAGGCGCATGCACAAGGCGGTGATGCGGTCGTTGGTGGAACTGAGTTCCATGTGCTGGTAATTCGGACTCTGCCAGTCGCCGGCGCGGGGCTTGGCCCCTCCGACTACCAGTACCGAGCGGGCGCCGGGGAGAATATCGCCCGGGCGATAGCCCTCCGGGGCCATAGCGAAGTCGTCCGCCGATGCCACGCCGAACACCAGTGCTCCGCCTTTTTCGGCCATGTCCCGAAGCAGTGATTTTACCGCGGTCGGATCCCGGTCACCGCTTGTCTTCTGCACATCACTCACTTGAGTTTTCGCTCCTGTCGGCCGATGGGACATACGCGCATGCACTCAAAACACTGTGCCACGCTCTCCTTGTAAAAGGATACCCCCGAGCTTGCCCGCGCGAAAAAATCGGAGTGGATGATACTCTCCTGCCGGGCGGCGTCCTCCTCGCTCACCACCTGTGCCAGTACTTTCTGGAAGGCCACCGGGCCGAAATTCATCGCTCGGGAGGTGCACCGCTCCCGGTCGTAATACACTGACTCGATGTGGCCATCCTCGTCGATGGTGCCGTCCAGGCAGCCTCCGTCATTGCTGTCACAGACCGCGATACACGGCGTCTTGCCCGTGTGTCGGTAGGTCTGAACACACATGGGATGGGGGCAGACATCCTGTTCCAGTCGCGGATCCGCCGGTAATTCCAGGGTGGTGATACAGGCCGAGTAATAGAGGAGTCCATAGCGGGGATTCAATACGATATTGGCGGCGAATGAACGCGTGCCCAGCCCTGCCAGCACGGCCGCCAGCATGTAGCTGAAGGGCGGTTGGTGCCCCGCCACCGACAGTCCCGGCGCCTGGATCGCGTAGTGTCCGTATTCGCTCTCGATATGGCCGGTCAGGGCTGCGATGGCCCGGTCGTTGGCAAAGTCCAGGCCGAGGACTTCCATGACCCGTGGGTTGGGGCTGCGCCAGGCCCCCGCGGTGGGGCCGCGAGCGCCCACCACGACCACCGAGCTGGCCTCTGGCAGCAGGTCATAGGGCCGATAGCCTTCGGGCACAAACGCTTCCCAGTCCCGTGCCCGGGCGATGCCAACCACATCGGCGCCCATTTCCAGCGCCGCCCGCTTAATGGCCTCTGCCTGTTGCTCACCCTTGTCCATAAGCTACCCGGTGTTGCCACGGAGAAGTCTAGCACGGCTGTCAGCGGGGGCCGGCCGTGGCAATCAGCCTGCAGGTCAGCAAACTGCGCGAATTCAGCAGCTAAATTGTGAAAAATTAACAGTTTCCGGCAGATGTGAAACGCATGCTCCCTAGTGAATATGTCACGCACCGAGGCGTGCATATGACCGGGACCTGTATACCTGGTGACCCTAAGATACGCGTCCTCGCTATCCATAGGGCGAGGGACATTACTTATATGATCGATTTGATCATCAGGAGGAAACCATGTTGAAGAAAACCGCAATCGCAGCAGGCCTCGGCCTGATCCTTTCGTCTGCAGCCCAGGCTGAATACCAGTTTGAAGTCGGCGCCAATTCCGGCACCGGTGATGTCGATCTGGGTCCCGTCAGCGCCGACCAGGACTTTATCGGCCTGTCCGGTGCCTACTACCTGCAATCCGTAGACACCAGCAAAGGCCCGCTCTCGGAAGCCGCCTTCCTGGACCGCGCTTCCAGCATCCAGCTGGCCGCAAGCATGGGCGAGATCGACGCCGATAACGCCGGCGATGCCGACGTGGACACCTATGCTGCCGGCACCCGCCTGGTACACAAGGAGTCCGGCTGGTTGGTTGACCTGGGATATCGCTTCGACGAAATCGACCCCGATAACCTGGAGAAAGAGGAGATCGACACCTACTCCATCGGAGCCGGTAAGTACGTCCTGGAAAACACCGCCGTGGTCCTGAGCTACAGCAATATCGACTCAGACCTGGAAGGTGACTCCGATGCCTACGACCTGGGTGTTGAGCACCTGTGGATGTTCGACACGGGCGCCCTGAAGCTGGACGCCAACATCGGTCGTATCGATCTGGATGACAGCGACGACGTGGACGTATGGGGCCTGGGTGGCACCTACTACGTGAACGATCGCCTGGGCTTCGGTACTGCCTACGAGCAGGAAGATTCAGACAACACCGACCTGGAGAGTTGGAGCCTGTTTGCCGAGTGGTTCGTCACTGAGAACGTGGCCCTCGCCCTGGCGTACACCGAGCAGGAAGACCAGGACATCGATCTGGAGACAGATGCGTTCATGTTCAGGGCCGACGTTCGCTTCTAAGCACTGACGCAACTCACCATCCCGACGGGCGCTTACTACGGTTAGTGCCCGTTTTTTTTTGGTTTTTGGCCGGCACGGAGGCGGAAACGGGAAACTGACGACCCACTGGCGATAGTCTGCTGTAACTCGTCGGCCAGCGCTGCAGCACTCTCTCTATTGATGTCCGCGATAACAACCCGGGCCCCGGCTGCGTGAAATGCGTGCACGATCTCCGCGCCGATACTTTACGATCCACCGGCACCGCCGGTAATGATCGCGACCTTGTTTTCGATACCTTGCATGTCTGCCACCTCTGAGCGTTATTGTTAACGCTTTCTATTATCGACAGATCGCCCCGCCGATAAACACGAGGTGTGAGAACGGATGGTTGCCGGCTGGAGAACAATAGCCACCCGGCATGGGTCTTGGCACGTTTTTCTCATCCCGTAGAACGCGTTTATGCTAGGCGAAATAAATACGAGAGAATCCCCTATGGAGTTCCAGGACCTGCGCCTGTTCGTATCCGTGGTGGACAAGGGCGGCTTCACCCGCGCCGCGGAGCAGGAGGACCTGCCCACTTCCACCCTCAGCCTGCAGATCCTGGAAGAGGTGGACAGCACACGCAGCGCGCTGAAGCAGAAGCAGGACAAACCCTCAAGGCGCCTGCGGGTCTACGCACCCACGGGATTCACCCGGGTGCACTTCCAGGAAATCATTACGACCTTTGCCGAGTCCTACCCGGAGATCACCCTGGAACTGTTCACCACGGACGGTGGACACAACGTGGTGGATACACGGGTAGACGTGATGATCCACATCGAGGAGTCCCAGGATTCCTCCTATATCTATGCGCCCGCTGGACCGGCCTGACCCCGGACTGGAACGGGTAGCCAGGGCCAATGGATTCTCCCTGCATGCAGGTGTGAGCTGCGAGGGGCACCAAAAAGGCAAGCGTGAACGTCTCTGTCGCTATATTGCCCGCCCAGCGGTAGCCGTTCCCCGCCTTTCACTGAGCACCAAGCGACTCAAGCGCGTATTCCATATCGATATCGAGGTTTGCAGTCGTTGCGGTGGATCGGTAAAGGTCATCGCCTGTATTGAGGATCAGGACGTCATGCCCGATAAGGCGGGGCAGGCCCTCGATAGAATTCTGGCTCATCTTGAGAGGAGGGAACAGAACTCCCCCGCTTTGCCATACCTGGCACCACTGACCAGAGCGCCACCTGGGACAAGGTGAATCGATGCGCTGCATCAAGAGAGGCTGCCCTGGGGTACATTGCCTCTTTTCGCTGGGAAGGGTTCCAGCTAAACAGCACTAAATCAGCAAGGAAGCCACTGAGGAATTCGTTGATATAGAGTTGTTCGTGCCGGGTTTCGAAGGCGAGCGAAAAAGACCTACAAGACCAGCAATGCGAGAGTCTGCATCCACGATCTCAAGTTCCGCGACCATTTTCTGGACAACCAGTTACCCTCGACAACCCATTAATACTTCTATACCTTGGAACTGGGTGGCTATTGTGCGAATTGGGTTCTCATTCCAAGGGAATTCGACGGCAGCCATGAGGTGCAAGCGGACATGATCGCCTTTATGAGCAAGTAGTCAAGCAAGTAACTCGAGAATCCGTTCCTCTCCGCTATCGTTGTCGGCAACTCGCAACGCCAACCCAAACCGATGCTGTCGGATGTCCTCCAGTCGGACCCGGTGGCTCTTCCCGTCGCCAAAATCGAAATACTCGAAGCTGCTATTGCTTGCGTCCGGCTGCGACGGGTCAATCACGATGTCGCTGCCGCTATCCCAATCATAACCGTGGAAGTTTTTCATGGTCGCTCTCCTCGCATTGCACCGAGGTCGGTCAGCCTACCGCGAATGGAGGCCGTGCCGCCGCGGTCAATACAGATGATAAAATGATAGTGGTGGAATGGGAGTGGCAGCTCGCGCCAACAGCATGACTCTAAACGACAATATGCCGCCTGATGGCCGCTATGTCGTGGCAGCATGGGCAGTCACGAATCGCCTCCGGGATTACCTCCCGATGCGCGACTGGATAACTTCTCAGCTTGTCGGTAATGATCTTCCTGGGCTCACCGCCGGGGAACAAACCGTCGCCATGTGTGCCCTTCCGGAGCGCGGCCGCATCCTGACCTACACGGTGATCAAGGGGCGCCGATACGGCGATTATCATGGGCGAGACCAGTGGAGGCGGTTACTGGTCGCCGTAGAGGTACCGGTCCAGCACCTGGTGCAGGTGCCGTATGCGGATTTCCTGGTAATTCCCCAGGCTGACCGCGCCCTTCTTCGTTTGTTTCATCCCCTTCTGCACGTAGGGCAGGTTGCACATGTCCTGTTCGAACACGTCGCCCAACGCACCGAGTTCCTCCACATCGGTGAAGGGCTGCTCCGGTCGCAGTTCGATCACCGGCGCATCCGCCGGGCGTTCACTGCCCTCGGGAAAGCGCATCATCATCATGACTTCCATGACGCAGCTGTCAGGATCGTCGCCGTTGGGGCGGAAGCGGTAGACGATGTTGGGGTTGAAGCCGGCCCAGGGGGCGAAATTGGGAAAGATGGAGTACAGGATGGCGTCCAGCACCTCGCTGCGGGTGGCGAAGCTGGCCAGGTCCCTGCCCGACATCGCACCGAACTCGGCGTAGTTGGTATCCGCCATGAATTCCCGCGCCGTCATACCCTCGGGGACCCGCGCTACCTCGTCGATGGCCATGCGACCCGAGGTCTGGGCGAGAGCATCCATCACGTCCTGCTCGCCCACGCCACGTTTGTGGGGGCTGGGCACGCCCATCGCGGTGATGGTGCGGCTGACGTGTTCATCGAAGATATCGTACTGGGAATTGGAGTCAGCGGTGTAGGGCGTGATCTGTGGATGGGTGTCCAGCGAGTGCCAGGATTCGATGAAGGCCTCGAAGCCGACTTTCCAGTTGCAACCGATGACTCGGCGTACGTGCAGCGCCTTGTAGGTGCTCGCGAGGTCCCAGCGCTCGAAATGCGCCAACATGGTGGGCCCGATGTACTCCGCCAGGCTGGGGGCGTCCTCGTCCATGTTGGTGAATACCCAGCCCGCCCAGAAGTCCACTCGTGCCTCCGGCAGGCTCATATCCACCGCCTCGAGGTGCTTGAAATCCCAGGGACAGGGAGAGCCCTTGAAGCCGCCGTCCAGGTTCCAGCTGAAGCCGTGGAAGGGACAGCGGATGTAGTCGGCCTGGCCGTCGCAGTCTTTCAACTGGCGCCCGCGGTGCAGACAGGCGTTGTGGAAAGCCTTGACCTCTCCCGCCTCGGTGCGCACCACCAGGAGGGAGTAGCGGGCGATATCGTACACCACGTAATCCCCCGGGTTGGCCAGCTCCGTTTCCCGGCAAACTACCTGCCAGGTGCGGTTCCACATCCTCTCGACTTCCAGATCGTGGAATTCACGGCTGACGTAACGGGATACCGGCAGGTCTTCGGAACCAAGATAAGTGTCGGTGCTGGTGCGCAGGGAGTCCGGTACGGGAACTACCTCCTGGTCCAGCAGCTCCTGGTAGGAGATGCCGTTCGAGCGCGGTTTGTCCGGGTCCGCCGCCAGCCCGGTCTTGTACTCGGCCATGTTCGCTACCTCCCTGACTCTCTAAAAAACAGTCAGACTTGTTTAAAATAACTGCAGCGCGTAGCATGCCACAGGCCAACCCGCAGGGTAAACCGACAGGAGCCGCAGTCATGGGAAAATTGACAGGCAAGACCGCCCTCATCACCGGCGGCAGTGGCGATATCGGCAAAACGACCGCCGCGCGATTCGTGGCCGAGGGCGGCAAAGTGTTACTGGTGGCGCGCGACAGCGCAAGGCTGCAGGCTGCCTGCGACGAAATCGGGTCGAGCGCCTGTCACTCGATGGTGGCGGATATCTGCGACAGCGAACAGGTCGCCGCCTGCGTGCGCTACGCCGGCGAGAAACTGGGCGGACTGGATATCCTGCTGGCGAATGCCGGCATCACCGGCCCCACCTACCCGCTGGAGGACTACCCCGAGGACGCCTTCGAGCAGGTCATGCGCATCAATGTCACCGGCACCTGGTTGTGCCTGAAGCACGCGCTGCCGGTACTGAAAGACAACGCCGGGGGCGGCTCGGTGATCATCACCTCCTCAGCAGCGGGCCTGTTCGGGCTGGCCGATCTCAGCGCCTACGTCACCAGCAAACACGCCCTCACGGGGCTGATGCGCACGGCAGCACTGGAGTGCGCTGAGAGCGACGTGCGGGTCAACCTGGTTTGCCCGGGCCCGGTGAGAAGCAGCATGGCGGATGCGGTTGGCGCCAGCCTGGGAATGACCGCCGAGGAGTACGAGAAGGTGGTCAGCCCCACCATCCCCATGGGCCGCTACGCGACCCTGGAGGAAGTGGCGGAGATGATGCTGTTCCTGGCATCGGACAACAGCAGTTACTGCACCGGCAGCATCTTCCCGCTGGACGGCGGGAAGGCGATGCACTAGGCGTAGCGTTACTCTACCCCGAACTCGTAGCTCAGCTGCACACCCCAGATGCGCGGGTCGCGATAAGCGGCGAAGCTGAACAAACCCGCCACAGGCAGGGCCGAGCCTATCGCGTCCTCGTCGGTGAGGTTGCGGCCAAACACCCGGAAGGTCCAGCCCTCCCAGGCGTAGCTGGCGGCGGCATCCAATAGACCATGCCCGTCGACGTGCCCGTAGGGTTCGTTGGAGAAGGTGGTCTCGAAGTCGTCCTTGTAGCGGTAGGTTGCCTGCAGCGAGGCGACACCCGGGCCGATATCCAGCGAATAAACGCTGTTGATGGCGTAGGTGTATTCCGGCGCGCGGCGCAGGTCCAGGTTGCTGAGGTCTGCGGTGGAACCGTCCACGGTGGTGATTTCGAAGTCGTCATACTCCGCGTCCAGGTAGCCATAGTTGACACCGACAGTCCAGCCGTCGGTGATCAGGGCCTTTACCTCCAACTCGACACCCCCCATGGTGGCTTCCGAGGCGTTGAGCGTCACCGTCTCCTGGCCCTGGGCTGAATCCGGTGCCGGGACTACCACATCTTCCTGCTTGTCATCGTACTCCTGGTAGAACACCGCCACCGAGGTCTGCAGCCGGTTTTTCAGCCATACGCCCTTCCAACCCAGCTCGTACATGTCGACGAACTCAGGGTCGTAGGGGGCCTCGATGGACGAGGGCGCGTTGCCGCGGCCGTTGAGACCACCGGAACGGAATCCCTCGGCGTAGGTGAAATAGATCAGGTGATCGACGTTGGGGGTGTAAGAGATGCTTGCCTTGGGCGTGAACTCATCCCAGTCGCCATCCCCCGACGCGTCAAACTCCGGGATTATGACCACACCGGCACCGGCGAAATCGATAAAACTGCTGCGGTCCATGTCTTTTTCTTCCTCGGTGTAACGCCCGCCGAGGGTCAGCTTCCATTGCTCGTTGAAAATGTAATCCGCTTCGAAAAATACCGCCCAGGCGTCGGTGTCGTGATCAGTCCTGGGATTCGAGGTGCTGCCCTCCGGCAACTCGGCGAGCGCCGTGAGGAAATACAGCAGCTGCTGGTCGAGCTGGTACTCGGAATCCCATAGGTAACCACCAACAACGTAGTCGATCTTGTCGCCTATCAGCCCCGACACGCGCAGCTCGTGGCTGGTCTGCTCATAATCCTGCTTGCGAATGGTTGAGAAGAAATCGATATCGGTTGAGTCGAAGTCCTGGTCGGTGCGCTCTTCAGAATCCCGGTAGCCAAAAATG
>JAACFI010000315.1 GCA_009937575.1 Haliea sp. | reverse complement strand
CTGTTACCCATGTCGTGGGCCAGCAGATCGAATTCGGAAATGCGCAGAAATTTCATCAACGCTTCGGCAGCGTCGAGTTGGCGCTTGAGCGAGTAATCCCGTACCGGCGGCTTGCCGGAAAGACCATATCCGGGAAAATCAAATACCAGCACGCGGTGCGTTTTTTCCAGCTGTGGCAACAGCAGGTGCCAGTCCCAGCTGCTGGTGGGGAAGCCGTGAAAACAGACCAGCCAGGGGCGGTCCTGCCCGCTCATACCGCTGACCCGGTAAAAAATATCGACATCGTCCAGATGCACAGTGTGCCCGCCGGCCAACCAGGTCTGGAGGGCTGCAGTCAGCTCGCTCATTACTTGGTTTTATCTCTTTCTGACATCTCTTGTGATGCCTTCAATATGCCACGTAAGATATTGATTTCATTTTGATCAGGACGCGCCCTGTTGAACAGTCTTCGCAGCCGCATCATCAGGCGCCTGGGTTGCTTCGGATTCAGAAAGCGGATGTCCAGCAAGGTCTGCTCCAGGTGCTCGAACAGCCCCTCCATCTGCCCGTCATCGACCGGTTCCCAGTCCAGCGGCGGCACCGAAATATCTGAAAATCCCTGTGCCGCGACCCTCAGTTCATAGCCGATAATCTGCACGGCTTGCGCCAGGTTCAAACTCGAGTAGGCCGGGTTCGACGGGATGTTGACCAGGAACTGGCAACGCTGCATTTCCTCGTTGGTCAGGCCGTAGCGTTCACGGCCGAACAGCACGGCGACATCGTGTGCAGCGGATTCACTCAGCGCCTGGCCGGCAGCCCGGCGGGCATCCAGCATCGGCATGGGCAAGCTGCGCAGGCGGGCGCTGGTGCCGAGCACCAGGGGGCATCCGTCCAGCGCTGAACCCAGCGATTCGTGCACCACTGCTGATTGCAGAATGTCGTCCGCTCCCGACGCCATGGCCGTGGCTTCTGCGTTGGGAAAAATTTTGGGTGTGACCAGGTGCAACGATGAAAGGCCCATCACCTTCATGGCCCGCGCAGCAGCACCGATGTTGCCCGGGTGCGTGGTGTTGATCAGCACGATGCGGATTCGTGACAGGCGGGAGGCGATCATCTCACCCTCCTGTCCTGACATCGGCTCACCGCTTCTGGTATCCTGTGCCGCCTTTTCAAGATGATCTGACATCATGCATCCTGTACTCAATGTTGCCGTCGAAGCCGCCCATGCCGCCGCACATATTATGCGCCGCCAGATGCAGCACGTGGAGGCCATACCGGTTGAACGCAAGGCCCGGCACGATTACGTGAGTGAAGTGGATCGCGCCTGTGAAGCGGAAATTGTACGGGAAATTAAGCGTTTCTACCCTGATCACGCCTTTTTGTGCGAGGAAGGCGGCGTTTCCGGTGACAGCAACACGGTGTGGATCATCGATCCGCTGGACGGCACCAGCAATTATCTGCACGGCCTGCCGCACTTCGCCGTCTCGATTGCCCAGCAGGTCGATGGCCGGACTGAGCATGCCGTGGTTTACGACCCGATCCGGGATGAGCTATTTACTGCGAGCCGGGGTTCCGGCTCTTATATGAACAACAAGCGCATCCGGGTCTCCGCGCGTAATGGCATGGAGGGGGCTATCCTGGCCACCGCCTTTCCGTTCCGCAGGCGCGACAGATTGCAGGCCTACGCCCGCGTATTTCAGTCGGTGTTCGCCAAGGTCGAAGATTTCAGGCGGGCCGGTACCGCCAGCCTGGACCTGGCGTGGGTAGCGGCCGGGCGCATGGATGGTTATTTCGAAGTCGGGTTGAAAGCCTGGGACGTGGCCGCCGGCGCGTTGCTGGTCAGGGAAGCGGGCGGCGTGGTGCTGGATTTCAACGGCAACGACGCGGTCGAAGAAGCCGAAACCATCATTGCTGCACCCTACAAGGTGATGACCCCGTTACGGCAGCTGATCGCTACGAAATGGAAGAGCGCTTGAAACGGTAGGACCATCCGGATGATTCCGGGGCCGGCATCATCCCGGCCCATCGAAATACAGAGGCAGTACGCCAGCTATCCTGGCGCAAAGCATCAGGGGTTCTGATCGAGTACCGCCCCTTCTTTTTCCACCGCCAGCAAATCAAACTTGCTAACGCCCAGCTCCAGCAGGGTCGTGCTCGCCACGTAAATGGAAGAGTACGTACCCACCAGTACACCAATGATCAGGGTGAAGGCGAAAGCGTGGATGATTTCACCACCAAAGACAAACAGAGCGATCAACACCAGCAGGGTGGTCATGGATGTCATCAGGGTGCGTGAGAGTGTTTCGTTGACTGAGGTATTGACGACTTCGATCGGTGAGGCCTTGCGCAGGCGCGGAAAATTCTCGCGAATGCGGTCGAACAACACGATGGTGTCGTTGAGTGAGTAACCGATGACAGCCAGCAGCGCCGCGATCACCGTCAGGTCAAACTCGACCTGCACCACCGCGAGGATGCCCATGGTAATCAGGATATCGTGCACCAGGGCCGTCACCGCACCAACGGAAAAGCGCCACTGGAAACGGATCATGACGTACAGAAATATACCGATCAGCGCGTAAACGACGGCCAGGATGCCCTGCTCCGTCAATTCTTCACCCACCTGCGGGCCCACAAATTCAACGCGGCGCATCACGACTTCGCCTTCCACGCCCTGTTGCAAGGCCTGCAATACGATGGTCGAAACCTCGGAGTTGCTTTCTTCCAGGGGCGGGATACGCACGACGATGTCGGTCGCGGTGCCAAAGGTCTGCACAACTGCGTTGTCCAGCCCGGCGGTGGTGAGGTTGGAACGGACCTCGGATATTTCGGGGGCCGTGGGGAAACTGACCTCGATCAGCGTACCGCCGGTGAAATCCAGGCCATAGTTCAAGTCCACCGTGGCGAGGATGACAATACTGGATGCAATCAAAATGCCCGATAAGACGAACGCGATGAGGCGTTTGCCCATGAAGTCGATTTGCGTCTTTTTATTCAGAAATCTCATGACCGTACCTCAGATCGCCAATTTCTTGACGCGTTTCTTGCCGCCGTATATCAGGTTGATCACTGACCGCGTTCCCATGATTGCGGTGAACATCGAAGTCAGGATACCCAACGACAGTGTGACGGCAAAGCCCTTGATCGGCCCGGTACCGAACAAAAACAGCACGAACGCCGCAATCAGCGTGGTGATGTTGGCATCAGCAATGGTGGAAAAGGCCTTGTCGTAACCGGCCCGGATGCTGGCCTGGGGCGTATTGCCGTTTCTCAGCTCTTCCCGAATGCGCTCGAAGATCAACACGTTGGCGTCCACCGCCATACCCACCGTCAATACGATACCGGCTATACCCGGCATGGTCAGCGTAGCGCCCAGCATGGACAGCATGGCAACCAGCAGCACCAGGTTGGCGAACAGGGCCATATCGGCCACCAGGCCGAACACGCGGTAGTACAAGGCCATGAATATCAGCACCAGTATGAAACCGATCATGACCGACTTGAAGCCCTGGGCGACGTTATCCGCACCGAGGCTGGGGCCAACCGTGCGTTCCTCGACGATCTCCATCGGCGCCGCCAGGGCGCCCGCCCGCAACAGCAATGCCAGCTGGCTGGCTTCGGACATGGAATCCAGTCCGGTGGTCTGGAAACGCTTGCCGAAGGGCTCGCGCACCACGGCTACACTGATGACCTCCTCGGTTTTGCGCCCGCCCGGCTTTTGCTCGATGTAGACCACCGCCATGCGGTTACCCACGTTGTCACGGGTGAAATCCAGCATGCGCTTGGCGCCGACGCCGTCCAGCGTGACGCTGACCTGGGGTTGCCCGGTCTGCTGGTCGAATCCGCTGGAAGCGCCAATCAACTGGTCACCCGAAACGATCAGGCGTTTCTTCAGCAGCACGGGTTGCCCGTTGTCATCGGTATACAGCCGTGATTCAGGCGGGATTCTACCCGACTGCGCTGCGGTGAACGAATCGTTGGCTTCATCGACTGCCCGGTATTCCAGGGTGGCAGTGGCGCCAATGATTTTCTTGGCTTCCACGGTGTCCTGCACGCCCGGCAACTGCACCACTACCCGGTCAGCGCCCTGTTGCTGGATCACGGGTTCTGCGACCCCGATCTCGTTGACCCGGTTGCGCAGCGTGGTGATGTTCTGTTTCAGGGCGGTCTGCTGCAGTTCCAGCAACTGTTGTTCCTGAACCGTGGCGGAAATACCGGCGTATTCACCGCTTTCGACCTGGTCGATGATCAGGCCCTGCAGGCTTTGATCGTTGCGAATGAGTTCCAGCGCCTTGTCGCGGTCTTCCGTCGTGCGCAACAGGGCCAGTAAACCATTGCCTTCCCGGCGCACGGAGACGTACCGGACCCGCTCCTGCCGCAAGGCGGCGCGCAGATCGTCCACGTAGCGGTCGAGTTGCTGCCCGCGTGCCGTTTCCATATCAACCTGCATCAGAAAGTGAACACCACCCTGCAGATCGAGACCCAGCGTCATGGGTTTACCGCCCAGCGCCCGCAGCCAGGTGGGGGTGGCATGCGCCAGGTTCAGCGCTACCACGTACTGCTCACCCAGCGCCGACTTGATCACGCCGGATGCGCGTAACTGTTCTTCAGTCGAGTAGAAACGGTAGAGCAGGCGGTTACCCGCCCGCTCGTTGTTTTTGAAGTCGATGTTCTCCGCCATTAACGCTTCGTCGACGGTCGCTTCGAGCGTGAGAGGAATGGCGAAACCACGGGCGGAAGTAACCTGCAGCGCCGGGTCCTCGCCGAAAAGATTCGGCAGGGCGTAAAGCGCCCCGAAAAACAGGACCAGCACTATCAGCAGGTATTTCCAGGCGGGATATTGATTCATGATTCGGACTTGACGGTTCCCTTCGGCACGACGCTGGCGACGGCCTGTTTCTGCAACTTGATCTGAACCTGGTCAGCCACTTCAATGGTAACGAATGACTCACCCACGTGGGTGATGCGTCCCAGCAAACCGCCGTTGGTCACGACTTCGTCGCCGTTGGCCAGTTCGGAAACCAGCTTGCGGTGCTCCTTGGAGCGTTTCATCTGCGGACGGATCAGCAGAAAATAGAAAATGATAAAAATGATGATCAGCGGCAAAAATTGCATCAGGCCACCCGACTGTGCGGCGTCTTGCGCGTAAGCGCTGGCAATGAAGAAATCCAGGATATCCATGAGAGCCCTCTTACATGAGTCTGTTGAGTAAGGTTGCTGCGGATATGGGGGTCAATAAGACCATTTCAATCAGCAACCCCGGCCATCCGCTATCGCAGCCGGG
>JAACFI010000314.1 GCA_009937575.1 Haliea sp. | reverse complement strand
GGCTCCGCGTGTAAGGGTTGAACCGAGGGAAAGACGGGAGACCGCAGGGCTCCCGGCCGACTGAGGGCATCGCGGAGCGATTCAATCCCGAGCGCGGGGCCATCAGGCACTCTCGTGCCGGAATGCAGAGTACACAAGCTAAGGGTTACAAATGCTCAGGCAGTGGGAAAGAGGAGGCAGGCGTGATGGGCAGGGGCCTCCAATGCGAATATCTTGGCCGTCTGAGCGTTGGAGGCCCCTGCCCATCGCACATGCCGGCCCTTTACTCACCACCGCGTTAATGCGCGAAGAACCAAGAATACCCCGCCTGCTAACGCAGTAACTCTGGCGCCAGGTGCTGCACCTGGCTGAGGATACCCTCCTGCCAGTCGACGCGTGTCTCGCCGATAAGACTGTGCATCCTCTCCGTGTCGATGCACAGGCTGCCGAAGGCGCGGGGGTTGTCCTGGAAAACAGGTTCCAGGCCGGTCAGTTCCTGCAGGTAGGCGCACCACTGCTCGATGCTGACTTTCTGTGATCCACCGAAATTGAGAGTTGTCACCCCAGTGTCGGCCGCACCAAGCAGGTAGGGAATTTTCTCGATGTAGTCGTCCGAGTGAATCGGGTTGTAGAAATTCGGTTTGTCCGGGTGCAGGTCGATGGGCACACCATCGCGCATCATCAGCAGATGGAAATACATCCAGCCACCGTTATCACCGTAAGGCACACTGAGCCGCGCGATGGTCGTGGGAATGTCGTAATGGTGAGCGACAAACCGACACACGGTTTCCGCGGCAATCTTGGCGATGCTGTAAGTGGGAAACATCACCCGGTGGTTATCGCCCAGCGGCGAGTCTTCCCGGCGCGGTTCCTGACCGGCGTACTCGTAAACCGCCGTGGACGAAAAGTGCAGGAAAGCTTTCACATTGCGACAGTGGGCCATCAGGTTTCCGACGCCCTCGCCGTTGGCTGCCAGGTCATAGTCGAAATCACCGCTCTTGACCACAGCAAAATTCAGTACGTAATCGAAATCCGAGGGCAGGTCTGCCAGGCTGCCGGGGTCCGCCAGGTCGGCCTGCAGAACTGTCGCTCCCAGCTCCGCCATATCCTCACGGTCCTGTTCCTTGCGAAAACGGGCCAGGGTGTAGACATCCGCGATAGGCGCATAATGCTCCACCACCGGGCGTGCCACCTGGCCGGTGGGGCCGGTAATCAATATTTTGCTGCCCCTGAGTTCCGCTGGTGTTACTGCCATCGCATGTCTCCTGACTTGAATAGAACCGACCCGGACCTGTTATGCCGCAGGATAGTCGATATATCCTCGCGGCCCTGGCGTATACAGTGTGTCGAGGTCAAATTTTGCCAGGGGAGCACCATTCCGCCAGCGCTCTACCAGGTCGGGATTGGCGATAAAGGGGCGCCCGAAGGACACCGCCGACAGTTCGCCAGAGGCGATGACCTCGCTGGCCTCCTCGAATCTATAACTCTCGTTACCTATCAGCCGGTCGCCGAAATAGCGACGCCCGAGGGCGATGTTGTCTACCCGGCCGGTGGGAAAGCGAATCGCATGCAGATAGGCCAGGTCCAGCTTTGCCGCCTCTGCCAACAGGTAATCAAAAGTTTCCTGGGGATTCTCATCGGACAGGTCGTTGAAGGGGTTATCGGGACAGATGCGCATGCCCACCCTGCCCGCGCCATCCACCGCGACCATCGCCGCCAGGGTTTCCAGTGCGAAGCGGCTGCGGCCGACCACACCACCGCCGTACTCGTCATCACGCAGGTTGCTGCCGGTAGACAGGAACTGCGCCGGCAGGTAACCGCTTGTACAGTGCAGTTCCACTCCGTCAAAACCGGCCTCGAAGGCATTGGCGGTCGCCTGCCGGAACTGCTCGATGACCGCGGGGATCTCATCCAGGGCCAGGGCGCGGGGCTGGTCAAATGGCTGCATGCCCGCCTCATCGGTATAGATTTCGCCCCTTGCGGCGATCGACGAAGGCGCAACCGTCTCACTGCCCACGGGTTTGTTGAGGGCATTTGCCACCCTGCCCACGTGCATGATCTGGGCGACGATCCGCCCTCCCTCGGCGTGTACCGCCTCCACGATACGCGTCCACGCCCTCACCTGTTCCCCGTTATAGATCCCGGGTGTGCGGCAGTAGCCCAGACCATCGGCACTGGGTGCGATGCCCTCGGTGACAATCAGGCCGGCACCGGCCCGTTGGCGATAGTAGTCCACCATGATATCGGTGGGCAGGGCGTCGGCGCCCGCGCGGCTGCGGGTCATCGGTGCCATGACGATGCGGTTCTTCAACCGTATGTCACCGAGTTCGACGGGAGAAAAAATATCCATCTGGCAGCTCCTAGCGCACGCGTATCTTTGGATCCGGGGAACCCCGGCGCATGGTGGTGAGGAACTCATCCAGGGGCGCCGGTGGCGCCACCTCGGGTTCGTCCTCCGAGGGAGGCCTGGCCCAGAAGGTTTTCCAGCTTGGCCACAGCTCGTGGAAGGCTCCCTCGTAAGGATCGCGGTCGGGCCAGCGTATTTTGTTGTCTCCCACCGGGGGCTTGTTCAGGTCGGTGGCATACCAGTAACAGGGCAGGCGCCGGCGGAAGTACCAGCGACCATCGATGCGCTCGTAGTTGTCCCAGTAGAGCATCTGCATGATCACCCACTCGCTGCCCCCGTCCTGCCGGGGGGTTTCGTGCTCGTTCTTGGAATAGACCACCCCGTGAGCGTGGTCCGGGTCGTCAAATTCGATGATGTGATTACCGATGTGGTGTGAGGTGCCGGTAAACTGCAGGCGCAGGGTGTCGTCCAGCCAGCGCTTAAGGTAGCTGCGTCCCACCTTTTCCCGGCTGACCCGGATATCCGGCGCAAACAGGTTGACGTGGGCATCCAGGTCACGCATATCCAGGGACAGGGAATACTTGGCGGGCAACTGCCGTATTTCGTCCAGGGACTCCAGGCGGTCGATCCGTTGCAAAAGGTTTTCGTCGGTCATGGTTCAGTCCCAGCTGGCGGTGCCCGTGTGCAGTTCGGCGGTGCGCCCCCCGTCCACCACCAGCTCCGCACCGGTGACATAGGAGGCCTCGTCGCTGGCCAGGAACAGGATAGCATTGGCGCACTCCGCGGGGTCGCCGATCCTGCCAATCGGTACCGATTTGGCGGTGGCCGCCTGGGAGGCCTCATCCGGCATCAGGCCCTCGGTGGGCGGCGTCAGGAATACCCCCGGTATCACGCTGTTCACCCGAACGCCTTTCTTGCACCACTCCATGGCGGCATTGCGGGTCAGGGCCAGCATGCCCGCCTTGGCGGCACTGTATCCCGCGGTGCCCGTGGAACCCAACAGGCCACACACCGAGGACACATTGACGACTGCGCCGCCGTTGGACTGCAACTGCGGGTAGGCTTCGCGCATCAGGAACATCGCCCCGTCAAGTGAGACCGCGAAGTTCTGGCGCCATCCCTTGGTATCGTGATTGGCGATCATCCCGGGCACCATTAACACGGCGTTGTTTACCACGATATCGAGTTTACCGTAGGCCTTAACAGTATCGCTCACCAGTTCCTTCACCGCCTGCTCGTCGGAAATGTCCACCGAGAGGGCCATCGCCGTACCGCCGGCGGCCTCTATCTCCTCGACCACCTCCTGCAGCAGATTCAGGCGCCGGGCGGCAAGCACCACGCTCGCGCCCTCCTGGGCGAAACGCCTGGCGGTGGCGGCACCGATACCCTGCCCCGCCCCGGTGATGATGGCGACCTTGTTCTCCAGTCTCATGAGTTCTGCTCCTGCGCAATCCACGTGCGTTCAACCATGGCGAGTGAGTGTATGAGCAGCACTCCCACCTGATCAACAACCGTGGGGGTCTATTTGCTGAACATTTAAGCCCGGCAACACGATAATCCATCGGGGTATAGCTATTTGCGCAGGTAACGAGGGGATAGAAATTTGCAAGTAGTTACAATCAGCCGCCAGCTGTCCTAAAGTAGGCATTCCGATACATTGAGGTGAGCACCATGAGCGATCGCATCCCCATGCCCATGCCCTTCGGCTGGTTCCAGGTGGCCTATTCCCACGAACTGGGAGTGGCGGATTCCATGCCGCTGCGTTATTTCGACACTGATCTGGTGTTGTTTCGCACCGAGGGCGGCGAGGCGAAAGTGCTGGATGCCTACTGCCCGCATATGGGCGCGCACCTGGGCTACGGCATTCGCGACCAGGCCGGTGGCGGCTCCGCGGTGGTCGGTGATTCCATCGTCTGCCCCTTTCACGGCTGGGCCTACAATGGTGAGGGCCAGTGCACCGACGTTCCCTATGCCAACAACCTGCCGCCCAAGGTCGCGAAAGGAGAACAGGTCATCAAGCCCTGGGCGGTGCGGGAGCAGAACCAGGTCATCTATGTCTGGTATCACCCGGAGGGGGTCGAACCCACCTTCGAACCTGAACCGATCGACGAGGCTTCTGCCGATAACGACGACTGGGGGAGCTTCAAAATCCACACCTGGGATATCGCCACCCACATGCAGGAGATCGGGGAGAATGCCGTAGACCCGGCCCATTTCCTGTATGTTCACGGTACCCAGAACATACCCGAACCGGAAATCATGGAATTTGACGGCGTCATCCGCTCGGGCAAACTGGTGAGCAAAATGTCCACGCCTCGCGGGGAAATTACCGGCATTATCGCCAACAGGAGCACCGGGCCGGGGCAGGCGACCGTCCGCTTCAGCGGTATCTGCGAAACAGTGCTGATGGCCAACCTGACACCGGTGGACCAGGAGAATACCAGGGCCTTCTACGCCTTCATCCAGAAGAAGGTCGACGGCGAGGAACCTGTTGGCGGCGTGGCAGATGCCATCGTCGCCGACATCCACAAGCAGATGGAAGAAGACCGCATCATCTGGGCGCGCAAGAAGTATTTCGAAAAGCCCATGCTGTGCGACAATGACGGCCCCTTCGCCAAGTTCCGCAAGTGGTACAGCCAGTTCTACGCGGAGGACTGGCGAGAGGCGGGCTAGTACCCTGTCAGCGTACTAGGCCACCCCGTAAGCCAGCATAGCGTCGGCCACCTTGATGAAACCGGCGATGTTGGCGCCCTTCACGTAGTTCATATGACCTGAGGGTTCCGCCCCGTGGTGGATGCACTGGCGGTGGATCTTTTTCATGATGTCGCGCAGGCGCACCTCGGTCTCCTCTGCCGTCCAGCTCAGGCGGATACTGTTCTGGGTCATCTCCAGCCCGGAAACCGCGACGCCGCCGGCATTGGCGGCCTTGCCAGGACCGTA
>JAACFI010000045.1 GCA_009937575.1 Haliea sp. | reverse complement strand
CGTCACTTTTTCAGTTCCGAGAGCGAGGCCGATGGCTGGCGCCACCTGGCGACAGAGCGCGCCGCCGCGGACCCGCTGGAGGCGACCGTCTCTGTCGACCAGCACGACGTTGCCATCATCATGTACACCTCGGGCACTACCGGCCTGCCCAAGGGGGCCATGCTCACCCATGGCAACCTCCTGTGGAACAACATCAATGCCAGCCTGGCCTTCGGTAGTTCCCGGGACGATGTGATTCTGACGGTGGCGCCGCTGTTTCACATAGGTGGCCTGAACGTCATGACCCTGGGCTCCTTCCATACGGGGTCGACCCTGGTGTTGCTGCGCAATTTTGACCCGGTCCAGGTGCTGGCGGACCTGGAGCGCTACAAGGTCACTCATATGTTCGGCGCGCCGGCCATGTTCCTGTTCATGTCGCAGCAGCCACAGTTCGCAGATACCGATCTCAGCAGTATCAAGAACCTGATCTGTGGGGCTGCACCGGTACCCGAGTCACTGATAGAACTTTACGGCACGCGCGGCGTGGATTTCTGCCAGGGTTACGGCCTGACGGAGACCTCGCCTTTTTCCGCTTTTCTCACCCCCGAGTGGGCGGTGAGTAAGCTGGGTTCCGCGGGCCAACCGCCACTGTACAGCGATACCCGCATCGTCGATGCCGACAATCGTCCCCTGCCTCCGGGGGAGCGCGGCGAAATCTGCCTGCGGGGTCCCAACATCATGAAGGGCTACTGGAACCGGCCGGATGCCACCGCCGAGGCCATCGATAAAGAGGGCTGGTTTCACTCGGGTGACGTGGGCTACCTTGATGAGGACGGTTTCCTGTTTATCTGCGATCGCCTGAAGGACATGGTGATTTCAGGCGGCGAAAATGTTTACCCGGCGGAGGTGGAGGGGGTGCTGTACAAGCACGACGCGATTGCCGAGGTGGCAGTTGTCGGCATGCCGGACGAGAAGTGGGGCGAGGCGGTGACCGCCGTGGTGGCCCTGCACGAAGGCCAGGACCTGACGCTGGAGGATCTGCGGGAATGGGCCGGCCCGTTCCTGGCGAAGTACAAATTACCACTGCGCCTGCACGTGGTGGATGCCCTGCCGCGCAACCCCGCCGGCAAGGTACTGAAGTTCGTGCTGAAGGAGCAGCTCGGCGAATAGGGGTCAGTCGTTGGGCTCAAACCCCACGTTGGCCTGGGCCGCCGCGATCCTGGCAATGGGAACACGGAAAGGACTGCAGGATACGTAGTCCAGACCCAGATCGTGGCAGAAGCGGATGGAGCGGGGATCCCCGCCGTGTTCCCCGCAGATGCCGTACTTGATGCCCGGTTTCACCGCGCGGCTCTCGCTCACCGCCATTTCCATCAGGCGGCCCACCGCCCTTTGGTCCAGTGACACGAAGGGGTCTGCGTCTATCAGCTTTTTCTCCAGGTACTTGGGAATGAACTTGCCCGCGTCATCACGGGAAAAACCGTAGGTCATCTGGGTCAGGTCGTTGGTGCCGAAACTCATGAATTCCACTTCCGGTGCCAGCCGGTCGGCCCCCAGGGCGGCCCGGGGAGTTTCCATCATGGTGCCGATCTTGTAGGGAATGGAAACGGTTTTCTGGCGGGTGACCTCGTGGATGCTGCGGTCGATGATTTCGTTGATCAGGCGGATCTCCCGCACGTTCACCACCAGCGGAACCATGATTTCCGGCAGGGCACGGTGACCCTGTTCGATGGCGTCCGCCGCGGCGCTGATAATGGCCTTGACCTGCATCTCGGTTATCTCCGGGTGGACCACCGACAATCGGCAGCCGCGGAAGCCCAACATCGGGTTGACCTCGCCCAGTCGTTCGGTGATCTCTTGGATTTTTCCGGCCGGTTTGCCAATGCGCTCGGCCAGCGCGCCGATGTCTTCTTCGGTGTGGGGCAGGAACTCGTGCAGCGGGGGATCCAGCAGGCGGATAGTGACGGGCAGGCCGTCCATCACCCGGAACAGCTCCAGCATATCGCGGTACTGGAATTCCTGTAGCTGGTCTAGGAATCCCCGGCGTTCTTCCACACTCTCGGAGAGAATCATGGCGCGCATGATATCGATGCGCTCCGCTTCAAAGAACATATGCTCCGTGCGGCACAGCCCGATCCCCTCGGCGCCCAGTTCCCGCGCCTTGGCGGCGTCCTCCGGGGTCTCCGCGTTGGCGCGTACCTTGAGCTTCCTGTGTTTGTCCGCCCAGGACAGGAGCACGTTGAAGTCGTCGCTGGAGCTTGCCTCGGTCTTGGGGATATCCCCGAGCATGACCTCGCCGGAGTTGCCATCCAGGGTAATGGTATCGCCTCGGGAGATCACCACACCGTCTACCGTGGTGGCCGTGCCGGCGCCGTAATCAATGCTCAGGCTGTCACAGCCGGTGATGGCACAGACCCCCATGCCCCTGGCGACTACCGCTGCGTGGGAGGTCATCCCGCCCAGTTCCGTGAGGATACCGGCGGCCACTTTCATGCCGTGGATGTCTTCTGGGGTGGTTTCCCGTCGCACCAGGATCACGCTGTTACCCGCCGCGACCTGCTCCTCGGCTTCCTCGGCGGAGAATACCACCTGGCCAGTGGCCCCGCCCGGGCTTGCCGGCAGGCCGATGGCGACGATATCGGTCTTGGCCTGGGGGTCAACCATGGGGTGCAGGAACGCTTCCACGTGATCCGTGGATACCCGCATCAGTGCCTCGCTCTCGGTGATCAGTCCCTCCCGCACCATGTCTACGGCGATCTTTACCGAGGCCCGCCCGGTGCGCTTGCCGCTGCGGGTCTGCAGCATGTAGAAGCGGCCTTCCTGCACCGTGAACTCGATGTCCTGCATGTCGCGGTAGTGCTCTTCCAGGAGGGCCTGGGTTTTGTGCAGCTCGTCGTAGATGGTAGGTGTTCGCTCCTGCAGCGCTGAGACCGGCAGCGGTGTGCGAATGCCTGCCACCACGTCCTCCCCAGCGGCATTGAACAGGTACTCGCCGAAAAACTGTCGCTCGCCGGTGGAGGGGTTGCGGGTGAAGGCCACGCCTGAACCTGAATCGTCGCCGAAGTTGCCGAACACCATGGCCTGCACATTCACCGCAGTGCCCAGGCTTTCAGGGATATTGTTCATTTCCCGGTAGACGATCGCCCTGGGCGTGTGCCAGGACATGAACACCGCCTCTACCGCTAGCCGCAGCTGCTGGAAGGGGTCTTCCGGGAAGTCCGCCAGGGCCTTGTAGATGCGGATGATTTCCTGCCAGTCATCGGCATCCAGGTCCACATCCAGCGCCTTATTGTGGGCTACCTTGTACTTGTTGAGTTCCTCTTCGAACCTGTCTCCCTCTACATCCATGACCACGCCGGCGAACATCTGGATGAATCGGCGGTAGGAGTCGTAGGCGAAGCGCGGGTTGCCTGTCTTTTTTGCCAGGCCCTCGGCGATCTCGTCGTTCATACCGAGGTTGAGAATCGTGTTCATCATGCCGGGCATGGACACCGGTGCGCCGGAGCGCACCGAAAACAGCAAGGGATTTTCGGGGTCGCCGAAACGGGCGCCCATTTTTTTCTCCACCAGGTCCAGGGCCACACGGTACTCCTGTTCGAGCAGGGTGGGGAGTTTGTTGCCGGCCTGGAAAAACTCCCGGCAGGTGCTGGTGGTGATGACGAAACCGAAGGGCACCGGCAGCCCCAGGCTGGTCATTTCGCAGAGGTTGGCGCCCTTGCCGCCGAGCAACTCGCGGTCATCCTTGCTGCCTTCGTTGAACAGATATACGCGTTTTGCCATGGGTGATCCTCGAGGCTGTTATCGGGCCGGTTTACCAAGCGCGCGAGTATAAACACTTGCGCAGCCGACCGGGAGTGTATATCAGGGAAAAAATCCTGTCCTTTCAGAAGCTTGTAGTCAAACTACCATCCTGGTGCCACTTTCCGGTGTTTCCTCGTTTTTCTCCGAGGGTGATCCGGCTGTCTGTAGTAATACTACACGATGTCGGGGAACAGGCCGCTGGCAACTAGCGGCGGTCGATGATTTCAGCTACCCGTTCGACCTCGGCTATCTCCGCCGTGGCGGGTACCAGGAATAATTCCTCGCAACCGGCGGCTTCCGCGTTGTCCAGGGCCTCGGCGACGGCGTCGGCGGAACTGCGGTGCACCGACTGCGCCATCATGGTGGCGATTTCCGGGCCGGCTATAGCCAGGTAATCGTAGACGTAATCGTAGAGTTTGCGCTGCCCATCCTCTGCCAGTGTGTACCAGAAACCGCCGAGGCGGTAGGGGCGCTGGGCCTGGCCAGCGCGCTCCCAGGCGGCGTCGGCCATGGCGAAGGAACGCTCCAGTTCATCCTGTTCACCATTGCCGGACCAGGCGTAAAGTCCCTGAGCCCACTGGGCGCAGCGCTCGATACTCTTCGGACCCATGGCCCCCGCCAGCAGCTGCGGTCCCCCGGGACGGGTGGGGCTGGGACCGATCGGTCCGCCACCGTCCACCACCGCCTGTCCATCCCAGACCTGGCGCATCTCCGCCACCTGCCGGTCCATGCGCCCGTAGCGCCCCTGGAAACGGGCGCCTACGGCCTGGTAGTCCAGTTCCCTGCCGCCGTAACCGAGGGCGACCTTGTTTACCCGGCCACCGGACAGGATATCCAGGGTCGCGATTTCTTTGGCAACCCGGACGGCGTTATGCATGGGCAGTACGTACAGGGTTGGCGTGATCTCTACCTTTGAGGTCATCGCGGCGGCGGCAGACAGCAGCACCCGCATGTCGTAAGTCGGTCCGTGAACCCGCTCGCCGCAGGACAGGCTGGAGAAGGGGCCCTCGTCTATTGCCCTGAACCAGCGCAGGTAGTCATCCCGGGTCAGGCCGGCTTTCATGTAGGGGAGGCAGATGCCGATTTTCATCGCGTTATTCCATTGACGGGTCAGCGTTTATGTTAGCCCAGATTGCGGAGGAGCCCGGTTATCATGCTGAACCGGCAAGCTTGCTGTCACGGTCTTTATTCGGGAACAAAACTTAAGTATTATTGCTTTTATGGAGGTGTGGAACCCAGGGAAAGGGTGGCGGTCACAAACTAGAAGATAAACGACGGGATACCCACTGCCATGTACCAGATCGGCCTGCCATTACTGGGAATTGCTATTGCAGTGGCTGTGGTCCTGTATCGCCTCAACCTGTTGCCGTGGATGCGTCACTCCAGCTCCACCTGGACGGCGAATAAAACCTCTGCCGCTGCGGCCGTCAATCGCAACCCCTATCCCGCTGTATCAATCCGCTGTGCCGGTGGCTGCGAGGCCGTTCAGGCATTCAAGGGACAGCGCTTCCTGGGTGACGAGGCGCCTGCACTGCCGCTGGAAAACTGTACGGCATCCCACTGTCACTGCCGCTACGCCCATCACGTGGATCGCCGCACCGGCAACCTGGACCGCCGTCGGCTGATCGGTGAGCACCACGACTACGTCGGGTTCTTCGGCAGGGAAGACCAGCGGGAGGGTCGCGGTCGTCGCGCCAGCGATTGGGCCGATGCCTACCGGATGAATACGCCGGCGCACTGATTTCTCCCGTTTTCACGGCCCCGGTCCAGGCCCACGCTGGTAAATACTTACGCCTGGTTTAAACTGGTCGCCGTGATGCCCTTCCTCCGTCGTTCTCTTCCCAGCCTGCTGATGATCCTGCTGCTGTCCGCTTGCGGCAGCAGTGAGCGTAAGCTGGAAGGAGAGGGTCGCAGCGGGGTTGATTTCAGTGGCTCATGGGAACTCGACTACAGCCAGAGTGACAATATCCAGGCCAGGCTCGATGCTATGGTGCGGGAATTGCGGCGCCGGGCCGAGCGTCAGAATCGCGCAGCGGGTATGAACCAGGGTGCCGGGGCTGGCCTGGTCATAGGCCCCGGTGGAGGCAATAGCGGGGCCTCGATTATCGGCCTGGCGCAGATGGCGGATTTGATTACCCGCTCGCCTCTGCTGGAAATCAAGCAGGCCGAGGATCGCATCAGTGTAAACCGCGAGGAGACTTTCGCCCTGAGATGTGAATTTCACCCGGGTCAGTTCCACACGGTAGAGACACCCTTTGGCAGCGAAACTTGCGGCTGGAACGGGCACCAGCTGGTATTCCGTATCCTGCTGCCAGACGGGCTCAGTATCCAGCACGTCATGACCCTGGGACCTGAGGGCCAGAGGCTGAATATCGCTACCACGGTCATCTCGGACCAGGTCTCCTATCCGTTCACCCTCAACCGGGTGTTCAACCGATTCGTGCCGGGCAACCGTGGCTATCGTTGTACCCAGACACTCAGCCGGGGGAGGGTATGTACTACCGAATCGCAGTAATAGGGCTGGCGTCACTGCTTCTCGCGACATTCGCGCTGCGGGCGGATGAGGTACCCTTGCCGCCGCCAGTAGGGGAGGTGACGTTGAAGGTCCGTGGGTCGCCACCGGAGAATCGGCTGCTCGATGTCGGCCTGGCGATATTCGATCCTGGTATTCCCGCCGATACATCCACCCACAGCAAGCTTGGGATCTTCCCGGAAATTCGCAAGTCGGAGGCACAGTTCATGGCGGTGATCCTGCGCCAGATGCTGGTGGACAGCAATGCCTGGGGCGTGGTGAGAGTCCTGCCGGAACCCGACGCCAGTGCCGAGTTGCTGGTAACCGGCACCATCGTCCACTCCGATGGCCAACGCCTGGTATTACACCTGAAGGCCAGGGATGCCACCGGGCGCCTGTGGCTGGACCGCCAGTATCGGGACGAGGCATTGGAGGCCGATTATCCGGTACCCCCCGAGAGCGATCCCTTCATCGATCTATACCGGGCGGCGGCCAATGAGCTGCTAGCTTTCAGGCAGGAACTCGAGGATGCGCAGGTGGCGGAAATTCGCCAGGTGGCCCGGCTGCGCTACGCTGCCAGCCTGTCACCGGAGGCATTTGCGGGCTACCTCGGGCGCGACCAGTCCAACCGCTACCGTGTGCTGCGCCTGCCCGCCCAGGGTGACCCGATGATGGGCAGGGTCCAGCGTATCAGGAACCAGGAGTATCTGTTTATCGATACTGTGGATGAGAACTACGCGGACCTCTATCGGCAGATGACGCCCACCTATAACCTGTGGCGGCAGTACGGCAGGGAACAGACGATTTACCGGGAGGAATACCGGCAGCGGGTGGCCAACCGGGAGAGTCGGGGCCGACGAGGTACGTTCACCGCCATGCAGCAGGTCTACGACGCCTACAAGTGGTCGAAAATTCACCAGCAGGACCTGGATGAACTCGCCCTGGGGTTCAACAACGAGGTGACACCCACGGTCATGGAAGTCAGCGGCAAGGTGTTTCGCCTCAACGGTACCCTGGACACCCAGTACAGTGACTGGCGTGCCATACTGCGCCAGATATTCGCCCTGGAAACTGGTCTGCCTGCTGAGGGGGGCACCTGATACCGGCGATTTCCGGGGTTTACCATGGGCTAAAGATTGGTCATCCTTGGTGCTGGCAGAATTTGGCAATTATGATCAACCTGCACTAGGCTTTCGTTATGGCGAATAAAGACAAAGAACACGACTCACTGCTGGACTCCCTGCGCCGCCTGACCGGGCAGGTCGCTGGCGGCACTCTCGAGCTGGCGCGCAACACCGCGACCATGACAGCCATGTTTGGCGAAAACTGGCTCCGGAATACGGTGATGAATCACATGGAGCCCGAGCGGCTGGAGGCCATGGCGGAGGCTGGGCATTTCCTGCGTGACGCCCGGGAAACCGCCGGCATGTCGATCAAGGACCTGGCCGAGAGCCTCGGTCTCTCCGACAAATCCATGCTGGAGGATATCGAGAGCGGGCAGACCATCATGCCCCTGGAACTCATGCTGCGCAGCGCATCACTGCTGGCGCGGCACGACCCGATTCCCTTCCTGATCAAATTTATGCGCACCTACAACCCCGCCCTGGAGCAGGCCCTGGAGCAGTGGGGCGTCCTCGCACTGCCCAAGCAGTACGAGCGGGAGCGCCGTTTCGTCAATCTGTATCGCCAGCACGACGTGCTCAGGAGCCTGAGTGACGATGAGTATGAGCGCTTCATTCACTACATGGAAAGTTCCAGTAACCTGGTGCTGGACGTGATGCTCAGGGAAAAAGAGGCAAACGCCCCAATTAGTCGCAAAACGGCTTCCACGGAGCCCCAGGCCAAGGCCAAGGCCAAGGCAAAAGCCAGGCCAAAGACCAAGGCCAAGGCGCCGGCCAAGAAGAAGGCCGCCCCGCGTAAACGCAAGCGGGCGCCGGCCACCAAACGCAAGTCTGCCTGATACCTCCATCATCTATAATTGGCATTCGATATTCTCTGTAATACCTTGATATAAAGGGTATTTGTCTACTCTAATCGGACGTGCTATCAATGCAAACGTACGCCGCGAGCCACTGGTTCGCGACCTGCCCAAAGGGCATCGAGGGACTGCTGGCCGCGGAGCTGTCCACCCTGGGAGCCACCGCGACCCGGGAGACAGTGGCCGGTGTACATTTCGAGGGACCTCTCGCCCTGGCCTATCGCGCCTGCCTCTGGTCGCGGCTGGCAAACCGCATTCTCTGGCCACTGGACAGTCTGCCCGCTGATGACGCTGACGGCCTGTACCAGGCGCTCCGGAGTGTGGACTGGCAGGCGATATTTGATCCACGCTGCAGCTTCGCCATCGATTTTTCCGGGCAGAACCGCCACATTCGCAACACCCAGTTCGGAGCGCAGCGCAGCAAAGACGCCGTTGTAGATTACTTTGTCTCCGCCGGCTCCCCCCGCCCCGTTGTAGAAAAGCGCCAGCCTGACGTACGCCTGAATGTTCGCCTGGCCAAATCCGAGGTACATATATCCGTCGACCTCGCAGGGGGCAGCCTGCACCAGCGTGGTTACCGGTTGCGCGCCGGCGGCGCCCCACTGAAGGAGAACCTGGCCGCGGCCATTTTACTGAGGGCGGAATGGCCCGGCATTGCGTCCCGGGGTGGCGCATTGATCGACCCCATGTGCGGTGCCGCCACCCTGTTGCTGGAAGGGGCGATGATGGTAGCCGATGTCGCCCCGGCGCTGGGCAGGAGACAGTTTGGCTTTGAGAGCCTGCGCCTGCACAACCCGAGTCAATGGCAGGCACTGCTCAGCGATGCCCGCGGCAGGTCGGAGCGGGGCAGGGCCAGGGAATTACCCGAGATCCGGGGCTATGACGCGGACCCGAAGGTGGTGCGCAAGGCACAGGAAAATATCGCCCGGGCGGGCCTGGAAAAAGTGGTCAGGGTCAGTTGCAAACCCCTCGCGGAACTGAAAAAACCCACCCACAGATCCCTGCCGTTCGGCCTGCTGGTGTGCAATCCACCCTACGGAGAACGTCTCGGTCAGAAGGACAGCCTGGCCTACCTGTACCGTCAGCTGGGAGAGGCCATGGTCAGGGAGTTCCCTGATTGGCAGGCTGCGATTTTCACCTCCGACCTCGACCTGGGCAAGGCCACCGGCCTGCGCAGTCACAAGCGCTATGCACTCTGGAATGGCCCCATCGCCTCCCACCTGCTGTTGTTCGAGCTCAGCAACAACAGCCTGCGGGACCTGGAGCAGGACCGTCCTGCTGCCGATACGGCGATCGGCGATCAGGCTCTTTCGGAGGGCGCGCAGATGTTTGCCAACCGGATTCGCAAAAACCGCAAGCGCTTGTCTTCCTGGCTCAGGCGCGAGGGTATCGAGTGTTACCGGCTCTACGACGCGGATATGCCGGAATATGCGGTGGCGGTGGATATCTACGCGGGACGGGTTCATGTGGCCGAGTACCAGGCTCCGCGGGGCGTGGACCCTGAAGCTGCCGCTCGCCGCCTGGATGAGGTGCGCGCTGCCCTGCCGGAGGCGCTGGGAGTGTCGGGGGACAGCATCGTCTATAAACAGCGCCGGCGGCTGCGCGGCACCGACCAGTATGAAAAACAGGGCAGTCGCAACGAGATGCTCAGTGTGCAGGAGGGCAGTGCCCGCTTGCTGGTGAACCTTCACGATTACCTGGATACCGGCCTGTTCCTGGACCACCGGCCACTGCGACTGCGTCTTGGCCGGGAGGCTGCCGGCAAGCGTTTCCTTAACCTGTTCTGCTATACGGGCAGTGCCACGGTCCACGTCGCGCTGGGAGGCGCCCGGGCGACCACCAGTGTCGATATGTCAAACACCTACCTGAACTGGCTGCGAAAGAACCTGGCGCACAACGGCCTCGATGAGAGTCATAATACGTTGGTGAAAGCCAATTGCCTGGAGTGGCTCAAGCAGCAACAGCCGGACTATGACCTGGTGTTGCTGGATCCGCCTTCATTTTCAAATTCACGCTCCATGGCCGGGAGTTTCGACGTGCAGCGCGATCACGCAGACCTGGTGCGGGCAGCGATGGCGGTACTGCGGCCGGGGGGGCAGTTGTATTTTTCCAACAACCGGCGGGGCTTCAAACTGGAGCCGGAACTGGAGCAGTCATTCAACTGCGAGGATATTACCGGTGAAACACTGGACACGGACTTCCAGCGCAATCGCAGGATTCACTGCTGCTGGTTGATCCGCCACAGGTGATCGGACTTGCACCGTGCCGACTAACCTGGGAGTGTCAAAGTAAGTCGATGTTCACATTGAGAATCGTTGTCATTCAGCGGGTTCTGCCGTTAGCAGCCGCCAACCTGGCGCAGCTGAATAATATCCACACCGATGAGCATACCCCTTTATTTACAGGCTCATTTTTGTCAGCCGTTGCCCAGGCGCTATAAAAAATCTGTAACTTATTGATTTCAAGTTACAAAAGCGCTCGATCCCGATACGAGAGCTGAGTACGGGCTGCCGGACCTGGAGCGGATGAGGACGCTATGCCAGGGCTCTGTCCCCAAACTTATCCACAGATCTGCCTGTGGATAACTTCCTCGTGGGCATGACAGCGGGACGGTGCTGTGCTTGAATCCCTGCTTTATCATTACATCGGAGGTGGCCTGTTGGCTTCGCTGCTGATCAGCTATCACAGCCAGAGCGGCAGCAGTGCCCGGCTGGCTCGCGCCGCCTGGCAGGGGGCCCGGCTGGAGGCCGACGTCGACACCGTGGTGCGCCGGGCCTGGGATACCGGGGTGGCGGACCTGTCGATGGCGGATGGTCTGCTACTGGTGGCGGCGGAAAATTCCGGGGCTCTAAGTGGTGGGATGAAGGATTTCCTCGATCGCAATTTCTATCCGGCGATCGACCGGGGGCTGGTTCTCCCTTACGTACTGCTGGTCAGCGCCGGGAACGATGGCCGCGGTGCCGTGCGCCAGGTCGAACGGATATTGTCGGGGATACCTTTTCCACCCGCGGCAGAGCCCCTGATTCTGCGCGGCGAGGTATGCGACACCCACCTGCGTGACTGCCGGGAACTTGGCCAGGCTTTCGCCGCCGGGCTCGGGATGGGGATATACTGACGCCTGCGACGAACGGCATCTTCGACAGCAGAAGGACATCACAGTGACGGATGATAACGGGATCCCCCCGGGATTCGAGCAACTGCCCGAGGGGCTGGGCTTCACCGACAGTCTGCAACCGATCTATCGCCGGATCGAGGAAAACGAGGTGCGCTTCGGCCTGCGAATCGAGTCCCATCACAGTAATTCACTGGGAATCTGCCACGGTGGCGTATTGATGACCCTGGCGGATATCACCGCGGCATCAGGCGTCAATATGGCCAGGGGCAAGCTTGCCGGCAGTCCCACGGTCAACCTTGCGGTGGATTTCATCAACGCTGCGCGCCAGGGGGAGTGGTTGGAGGGACGGGCGGAACAGGTGTCGCTGAAGCGCCGCTTCGGTTTCTGCAGTGGCGCCATCTACGGTGAACGGGGAATTGTCGCCCGCTTCAACGGTACCTTCTACCAGCCGGATCACGACGGCATGGTCAAGGAGGGTGCCGTCGGCGACGGCGTATTACGGGGACTGGCCCCCGCATCGGACGGAAAATCCTGATCCGCTGAATCCCGCAGGACGTCGATAAAAGCGCTGGCAGCCCGGGACAGGCTGCGACCCCGGTGGTACACGCAGCCCAGTGTACGCTCGATGGTGGCGTCCCTGACATCCAGTATGTGCAGCGTGTCATCTCTCATGCCGCGGGGCAGTATGGTCCACCCCAATCCCACCGAGGCCATCATGCGGATGGTTTCCAGGTAATTGGTGGCCATGGAAATCCGCAGTGGCAGGCCGCGTTCATCAAACAACCGCTTGACGATCTGCCCGGTGTAGGTATTGAGTCCCGGGAGGATGGCCGGATGTTTTCCCAGTTGTTCCAGTTCCAGGCTGTCGCTACCGGTGAGTGGGTGGCCCGCCTGGACCATGAAGTCCAGTGGATCCCGCCACAGGGGCAGGGTGATCATGCTGCTCTCCTCGGCGGGGGACAGGGTGACCACGGCCAGTTCCGCCTTGCCCTGCATGATCAGTTCGTAGGCCTGCTCGGAATCCATGAACTCGATATCGATCTGCACCGCGGGAAACGCCTGGCTGAAGTAACTCAGTACCGGGGGCAGGCGGTGCAGCCCGATATGATGGCTGGTGGCCAGCCGCAACTCGCCGCCCACGTCACCATCCAGGTCGCGCACCGACTGCGCGGCCAGCTGTAACTCCTGCTGCACCCGTTTGGCGTGTGGCAGCAGGGCCTGCCCCGCCTCGGTGAGCCCGATATTGCGCCCGATCCGGTCAAACAGGTGAGCCTGTAACTGCTCTTCCAGCAGCGCTACCCGTTTGCTGACGGCGGGCTGGGTCAAGTGGAGTTTCTCGGCGGCCTGTGAAAAGGAGCCTGTTTCAGCCACCAGCAGGAAGGCCTGTAAATTCTGGGTATCCATTTGCTATTCCTAATTAGAATACAATAAATAAAAATAATAAATTTGAGTTATCAATAAATCAAGACCATAATTCAACTGCTGAAAACTACGCGAAACACGCACGCAAATGAGAGGTGTCCCATGGGCGGCAAAACACTTTACGACAAGCTGTGGCAAAACCACCTGGTGGATGAGCGCGACGACGGCAGCGCCCTGATCTACATCGATCGGCAGCTGATTCACGAGGTGACATCGCCACAGGCTTTTGAAGGCCTGCGGCTGGCGGGGCGCGAGCCCTGGCGCCGGGACGCCAACCTGGCGGTGCCGGACCACAACGTACCAACTGAGGTGCGGGAGCGCCGCGGCGGGGTCGCGGCGATAGCTGACCCGGTGTCGCGGCTGCAGGTACAGACCCTGGACGACAACTGCCGGGATTTCGATATCGTGGAAATCGAGATCAACGATACCCGCCAGGGTATCGTCCACGTGGTGGGGCCGGAACAGGGGGCGACACTGCCCGGCATGACCGTGGTGTGCGGTGATTCACACACTTCCACCCACGGCGCCCTGGGGGCACTGGCCCATGGTATCGGCACCTCTGAGGTGGAGCACGCCCTGGCCACCCAGTGCCTGGTACAGGTCAAGATGAAGAACATGCTGGTGCGCATCGACGGCGAACTGCAGAAGGGCGTCACCGCCAAGGACGTCGCGTTGGCGGTAATCGGCGAAATTGGTACCGCCGGCGGTACCGGCTATGCCATCGAGTTCGGTGGCGAAGCGGTTCGCAACATGAGCATGGAAGGCCGGATGACCTTGTGCAACATGTCCATCGAGGCAGGGGCCCGCATGGGTATGGTGGCGGTGGACGACACCACGCTGGAATACGTAAAGGGCCGCCCCTATGCCCCCGCCGGTGACATGTGGGAACAGGCTGTGGCGGCCTGGCGTGACCTGCACAGCGATGACGACGCGGTGTTCGACCGGGAGCTGGAATTGCGGGGCGAAGACATCAAGCCCCAGGTGACCTGGGGTACTTCCCCGGAGATGGTGCTGCCGGTGGACGGCGTGGTGCCGGATCCCGCCGGCATGGAAAACGAAAGCCGCAGGGCGGCAACCGAGCGGGCCCTGGAGTACATGGGGCTGAGTGCGGGTATGTCCATTACCGATATCAGGCCGGACCGGGTGTTCATCGGCTCATGCACCAATTCCCGCATCGAGGACCTGCGGGCCGCCGCAGAGGTGGTAAAGGGCAGGCATGTGGCGGACAGCATCAAGCAGGCCCTGGTGGTGCCGGGCTCCGGTGAGGTCAAGCAGCAGGCGGAGGTCGAGGGCCTGGACAAGGTATTTATCGACGCCGGTATGGAATGGCGCGAGCCCGGTTGCTCCATGTGCCTTGCCATGAATGCCGACAAGCTGGGTCCGGGGGAGCACTGCGCCTCGACCTCCAACCGCAATTTCGAGGGTCGCCAGGGCTTTGGCGGGCGCACCCACCTGGTGAGTCCTGCGATGGCGGCCGCGGCCGCGGTGGCGGGTCACTTTGTCGACGTGCGCGACTGGTAGGAGAGGCAGTATGAAGAGTTTTACCGTATTACAGGGCCTGGCGGCCCCCATGGACCGGGCCAACGTGGACACCGACCTGATCATCCCCAAGCAGTTCCTCAAGTCGATCAAGCGCAGCGGTTTTGGCCCCAACCTGTTTGACGAACTGCGTTACCTGGACGAGGGGCAGCCGGGGCAGGATTGCGGTACGCGGCCACTCAACCGGGATTTTCCGCTCAACTACCCGCGCTACCAGGGTGCCAGCATCCTGCTGGCCCGGGAGAATTTCGGTTGCGGCTCCAGCCGTGAACACGCCCCCTGGGCGCTGGAAGATTACGGCTTTCGCTGTATTATCGCACCCAGCTACGCGGACATTTTCTACAACAACTGCTTCAAGAACGGCGTGCTGCCCATCGTCCTGGATGCACAGCTGGTAGATACCCTTTTCGAGGCGATGTATGCCAGCGAGGGATACCAACTGACCGTGGACCTGGAGCGCCAGGTGGTAGTGACACCGGATGGGAAGGAGCACACTTTTGAAGTGGACGCTTTCCGCAAGCACTGCCTGCTCAATGGCCTGGACGATATCGGGCTGACCCTGGAGAGCGCCGACGCCATCCGCGCCTACGAGAGCAAGTGGCGACAGCAGTCTCCCTGGCTGTTCGATGTCATCAAGTGAGCGCCGAAAAGGAGCAGTCCCATGAGTAAACAAGTTCTCATCCTGCCCGGCGATTACATCGGGCCGGAAATCATGGCCGAGGCGGTCAGGGTACTGGAAAAGGTCAACCAGGGTTTCCAGCTGGGGCTGGAGCTTGAGTATGGCCTGTTGGGTGGCGCAGCGCTGGATGTCCACGGCGTACCGCTGCCAGAGGAGACCCTGGCACGAGCGAAAGAAGTCGACGCCATCCTGCTGGGCGCTGTCGGTGGCCCGAAATGGGACGGTGTCGAACGCCACCTGCGTCCCGAGAAGGGCCTGCTGGGTATTCGCTCCGAACTGCAGCTGTTTGGCAATCTGCGCCCGGCAATCCTCTATCCGCAACTTGCGGACGCCTCCAGCCTCAAGCCCGAAATCGTGGCCGGGCTGGATATCCTGATCGTGCGCGAGCTCACCGGCGGCATCTATTTCGGTGAGCCCCGGGGTATCCGCACCCTTGAAAACGGGGAGCGGGAGGGTTTCAACACGTACGTGTATAACGAGTCGGAGATCCGTCGTATCGCCCACCTGGCATTTTCACTGGCCCGCAAGCGCGACGGGCGGCTGTGCTCGGTAGACAAGTCCAATGTACTGGAGGCGACCATTCTCTGGCGGGAAGTGGTAGAGGAGGTCGCGAAGGACTACCCGGACGTGGAACTCAGCCATCTCTACGTGGACAACGCGGCCATGCAGCTGGTGATGCAGCCGAAGCAATTCGACGTCATGGTGACCGGCAATATGTTCGGGGATATCCTCTCTGACGCCGCTGCCATGCTCACCGGCTCCATCGGCATGCTGCCTTCTGCTTCCCTTGACCAGGCCGGCCGCGGCATGTACGAGCCCTGTCACGGCAGCGCCCCGGATATCGCGGGGCAGGGCAAGGCCAACCCCCTGGCGACCATCCTGTCTGTTGCCATGATGTTGCGTTACACCCTGGCCAGTGCGGAGGCCGCAGACGCGATCGAACAGGCGGTAAGCGCGGTGCTGGATCAGGGGCTGCGGACGCCGGATATCCATTCCGATGGTCAGCAGCTGGTGTCCACGGTGGAAATGGGCGACGCGGTGGTGGCCGCCCTGAATTGTTGAGGTTGTAGAGAGTGAGCACGGAGAGAGGCCAGAAATGAGCGATACCTATGACGTGGCTGTCGTCGGCGCTACCGGCGCAGTGGGCGAGACCATGATGTCCATACTGGAAGAGCGGGACTTTCCGGTGGGTAACCTGTACCCACTGGCCAGCAGCCGATCCGCCGGCAAGACCATTATGTTCAGGGGCAGCCCGGTAAAGGTCACCGACCTGGCGGAGTTCGATTTCAGCCAGGCGCAGATCGGCCTGTTCTCCGCCGGGGGGAGTATCTCCGCCGAGTTCGCGCCGAAGGCCGGGGCCGCCGGCTGCGTGGTGGTGGATAACACCTCCCACTTCCGCCAGGACAGGGATATCCCGCTGATCGTGCCGGAGGTCAATATCGAGGCGCTGGCGGGCTACACCACGCGCAACATTATTGCCAACCCGAATTGTTCCACCATCCAGATGCTGGTGGCCCTGAAGCCTATCTACGACGCGGTGGGGATCGAGCGGATCAACGTCGCGACCTACCAGGCCGTGTCCGGCACCGGCAAGGAGGCCATTGAGGAACTGGCGGGACAGACTGCCCGGCTGCTCAACGGCCAGGAGATCGAATGCGAGGTCTACCCCAAGCAGATCGCCTTCAATGCCCTGCCGCATATCGACACGTTTCAGGACAACGGCTATACCCGGGAAGAGATGAAGATGGTGTGGGAGACCCGCAAGATCTTCGGTGACGAGAGCATCCAGGTGAATCCCACCTGTGTCCGGGTACCGGTCTTTTATGGCCATTCGGAGGCGGTACATATCGAGACCGTGGATAAGATCAGCGCGGAGGAAGCCCGCGCCCTGCTGGAAAATGCACCGGGTGTGACCGTGCTGGACGAGCGCGCGGACGGGGGGTATCCCACCGCTGTGGGGGACTCCGCCGGTACCGATCCTGTGTTCGTGGGGCGGATTCGCGAGGATATTTCCCACCCCCGGGGGCTGGATATGTGGATTGTTGCCGATAATGTGCGCAAGGGGGCAGCGCTCAATAGTGTGCAAATTGCCGAGAGCTTGATATCCACCTACCTTGATTAATGCCGGTAATTCACTGATACTTGGTGGCAAATTCGGGTTGTTGCAGGTGCATGGAGGCACTTCCGGCGCTACCTCCAATAGGTGGCGCAAGTGTCTGTAGGGGCAGAAATTTTCAGACACTGTACGGGCGACTACCGGAATGGTGGCCGGGTTCAGGGGAGGCCGGCTGGGGATTAGGCAGAACAACTATAAGGCTATCGGTATGGGTCGGAAGATTGCTGCTATCGCGCTGTCACTGGGTTGCTTGCATACAGGAACGGTGATGGCTCTGGGGCTTGGGGAAATTAAACTCGAGTCCTTTCTCAATGAACCCCTCAAAGCCGAGGTTGACCTGCTCAACACCGGCAGCCTGCATGCGGACGAAATCAAGGTCCGCCTGGCAACGCGGGAAGATTTTGAAAAAATGGGCCTGGAACGGGCCTATTTCCTTACCGGCATCAAGTTTGAGGTGGATATCGAGGCGCGGGGCGGTCCGCGGATCATAGTCACCTCCGACGATCCGGTGCTGGAACCCTACCTGGACTTCATCGTGGAGGCTCGCTGGCCCACCGGGCGCCTGCTGCGCGAATACACGGTGCTGGTGGATCCCCCCGTATTCGACCAGACCAGCCCGGTAATCTCTGCCAGCCAGCGGGTGGAGGAAGTGGAGGGGGTACCTGCACCGGCAAAAAAGACTGAAGAGCCGGCGGCCGCTGAGAAAAGCGGCACTCAGGTCAAGATGAGGAAATCCGATCTCGCTCCCGGAGAGATGCCGGAACGCGATTTCAGTGCCGAGACCTCGCCAACGCCGGTGCCCGGTCGCCGTTATATGATTCACCGTGATGATACCCTGTGGGAAATCGCCCAGCAGGCGCGCCCCGCGGATACCTCCGTACACCAGACCATGCTGGATATCCAGCGGCTCAATCCCAGCGCGTTTATCGACGGCAATATCAACCGTATCAAGGCCGGCTATATCGTCTACCTGCCTGATGTCGGCGATATCAGTTCCGAGGACCTGGCCTCCGCCCTGGCTGAGGTAAAACAGCAGAATGAGGACTGGCGCGCAGGGCGTGCTTCCGAACCCGTTGCCAGCAGCGGGCCCACCCTGCGTATCTCGGTGGATGAGCCGGGTGTTGCGGCGCCGGAGGGCAAGGGAGAGACCGCGGAGGTTACCGAACGCGACACCGCCGCCAGTGCGATCGCCATGGAAGAGGCCGACAGGGCGGCGCTGGAAAGTTCGGAGACAGGTGAACGCCTGGAGGCCATGGAGGAGCAGGTCGAGACCCTCACGCGCATTGTCAGCCTGAAGGACGAGCAGATTGCCGCGTTGCAGGCGGCCCTGGCTGAGGCCCAGGGCGAGGAGCCGGCAATCGCAGAAGCCGGGGAGATGGTTACTGAACAGGCCGCCGCCGAAGGTGCCGGCGAACAGCCCCTGGAAGCTGAAAGCGAAGGCCCGGCAGCCGAAGCAGAACAAGGTGTCGCCGAGGAAGCCGTGGTGGTCACGGAAGAAACCCCGGTGGAAGTCGCAGAAGAGGAGGGCATAGAGGCACAGGTCGCTGTCGCCCCGCCTCCTGCAAAGCCTGCCCCGGCAGCGCCCCCAGCCGGGCCCGCCCCGGATGAGGGCGGCACCATGAACTACCTGCTTTATGCCCTGGGGGCAGCGGTGTTGGCGGTCCTCGCCTTTGTTTTCCTGCGCCGCCGCGGTGAGGATCAGGAACAGGCGGTGGCCGCACCGGTTGCCGCACCCGCCGAGGACGTGTTCGCAGACGTGAAGCTCAAGGAGCAGGCACTGGAGGTGGAAGCCCCCGTGGAACAGGCTCCGCCGATCCAGGA
>JAACFI010000044.1 GCA_009937575.1 Haliea sp. | reverse complement strand
CCGCGATTGTAGAGTCCCTGGGCGTGCTCCTGGGACAGGGGCTCCAGGCAGATGCCTTTGCCCCGCAGGGTTACTGGTTCAATCTCTGATATCAAATTTCAGACTCCCGTTTCAGCGGATGCGTCGACATGCGCCAGCGCCCGGCGATAGTATCTCAATCCCCAACCCAAAAGTAGCGCCGCCGGGGGGCAAAGCAGTAACGGTAACAGGCTGAGGGACCGGGACAGGGCCGCGTCGTCGGAAAACACGAAATCGGTGATGGCCGCCACCGCGCTGGGCCCCAGGGCGAGGCCGAACAGGTTGGTCATGAACAGCATCACGGCCGACACCTGGGCGCGCATACGATTGGGTGTAATGCGCTGCAATGCAGCAATCGCCAGTCCGAAATAACTGTTGAGAAAAAATACGATGGGCACCGCCGCCCACAGTGCCCACTGACTGTCTGGCGCCAGGGGACCCAGGACCGCCGGCGGCAGCCACAGGAGGGCGATCCACATCACCAGGCGCTGGTTGGCGTCGGTGAATCCCCGCGCCAGCAGTGGCGCTGCGCTGAATCCACCGAGCAGGGTCCCCGCACTGCCGGCGATAATAAATATGGTGCCGAAGCGCGCGCCCGCCTCTGCCGCCGCCATGCCATGGCTGCGCACCAGGAATTCCGGGTACCAGGCCATGGTCCCGTATCCCAGCACTGACAACAGGGAGACGCCGAATACCAGGCTGCCATAGGCCTGCCAGTGCTTGCGCAGGAAGGCTGCGATCTGAGCAGGGCTGTAGGTCGATACCGGTGTCCCGGTAGCGCCCGCCCGGGGCGGCTCTACCATCGCGGCAAGCAAAAGTACCAGTAGAAATCCCGGTAAGCCCACGATCACGAAGGTGGTCTGCCAGGGTCGCAGCGCTCCCACCAGGGGCAGTTCCAGGGGACCGTGGAGGGTGAAATACTGGTAGACCGCGCCACCTACGATATAGGCCAGGCCACCTCCGATGGTTATGCCCAGTGTGTAGACGGCCATGGCCCGGGGGAGGGATCGCTCATCGAAATAGTCACTCAGCAGGCTGTAGGCCGGGGGTGACAGGGCGGCCTCGCCCACCCCAACCCCTACCCTGGCCAGGAAAAGGCCACCGAAACTTCGTGCCAGGCCACAGGCGCAGGTCATCACGCTCCAGAACATCACGCCGGCAGTAATGACCCACTTGCGACTGCCACGATCGGCGAGCCGGGCAATCGGCAGACCGAGAAAAATATAGAACATGGAAAAGGCGAATCCGTGTAACAGACTGTACTGGAAGTCACTTATCGCAAAGTCCTGGCGAATGGGACCTATCAGTACCGCCATGACATTGCGGTCGACAAAGGACAGGATGTAGGCCAGCAATAGTACCAGCAGGGCATAGAGCCCGCTGCGGCGACTTACACCGCCCCCCCCATCCGGGCGGGTATCCGCCATCAGTTGAAAGGGCCGGACATTATCGCGAGGTGCCTTTGGCCTCTTTCAGGATCAGGTCGCGACGCACAAGAATCGCCTCGATCTGCCGGGGGTGCAGGTATGGCGACAACTCGCGGTCGAGATCGGCTCTGTTGAGTCCCTGCAGACGCCGACGCAGAAGATCGGAAACCTCAAGGGTTACCTTGCGATATTGATTGGGGCGCTTCTCGGAAGTGCGAAATGCCAGACTGTGGTCGATGAATTTCATCATGAAGTCGTTCTTGGTCCACAGGATATTGGTCAGGTTGCGGTCTTCGTTGTAAATGAGAATGTCAAAAACAAATCGCATGCGGTACTGATCGAACTTTTTGCAATATCCGGCGAAGGGAACCTTTTTCTCCTCCCGATCGCGCTCATTGATGGCATTCTCCACCCAGTCAGACAGCGCCCCCTCGTCCCCTTCCACCTCGGCAATTACCGCGGTGGGCACCATCTGCCAGTCCAGCAGGCGATCGAACTTGTAGGCGGCCACATCGTAGACGTAGCGGTCACTGTCGTTATAGCGGCGGGCGATATACTTGTCCTTGTTCTGTATGTCCGGGTGGGTATCCTCATACTTGAACACGGCATCGTTGGTCACACCCTCCCGCTCCTGGGTTACCCGCTTGGGATTGGTGATCCCGGTATCCAGTTTCTCGATGTTGACAATGGGCGCGGTGCGCATGAAGTCCTCCAGCTCGGCGTCATCCATATTGGACAGTTGGCGGGCCAGACTGCGGGTCTCGGGCACCGGCTGGGCCTGCTCAGTGCTGCCCAGGTAGTGCACGTAGTCCTTGCCACCCTGGGAAACCAGCGCGGAAGCGCGCCCCTTATAAACACTCTTGAGCATGCCGGTATCCAGGCGTATCGCCAGGCCGTCCATGCGCCCGTGTACCTCGCCCCGGGTGGGCGTGTGCCCCATTACCAGTTGCTTCGCCCCTGCCCGCTTCAGGAATCGCTCGGTATTGAATGACTCCGAGTAGGGATGGCACATGGCGGTGCCGCGATACCAGTTGGGACTGTCGTCGCTGAAGATAAAGGCCTTCTGGGCGTCGAACACGCCCTTCAGTGCGACAAACCAGTCCGCCTGTTTTTTCGGGTTGGCGGCAACAAATTCCTCGGCGCGGGCATTCAGGAAGCCCAGTCTATCGTGGTAGGACACGTGCCAGGGCATGACGCCGGCCTCTCGCAGGGTATCCATATTATTGAGGAATTCCCGCAATTCACCCTGGGCCTTGCTGTTGAGGCTGGCAATGCTCTCTTCACTGGATTCCCCGGCAATCCCACCGTGCATGTACACCTTGTCGTTTACCCGGATCACGAACGGCTGCTGAACCAGCCAGCTGCCTATCGCGCCGTCCTGGGAAAAGGCCTTGCGCAGGGCTACGAAGCCCGCCGGGTACTGCTCGTCGAAGGTCGCCCGCACGGTGGCGTCCTCGCCGCCGGGATTGAAGCGACGGTACTCGGTAAACAGGGCCTCGCGCTCCTGGGGGGTTTCATCGACGGCGAAAGCCGCGAATTCCTCCGGCGACACATAGCGCAGGTCGCCAGTCATCACCATCACCTCGTGGTTGCCGAGCACCATATGCACCGCTCCACCCGCCTGTTTCGACTGGGCATCCAGTTTCATCAACAGTTCCACCACCTTGCGCGAATCCGGGCCCCGGTCGATAAGATCCCCGAGAGACACCAGGTGGGTGTCCCCGCCGCTCCAGTTGTGGTCGTCGTCAATCACGCCCAGCTCGCGCAACATACTGGTCCAGTCCTGGTAGGCACCGTGGACATCACCAAACGCGACCACCCGGGACCGGGTGTCGGTTTCATAGGTACTCGCGCCAGCCGCCCATGAAATACAGAGGCAAATCAACAGCAGGCAGGTTCTGGTCAGTATGCGCATGGTGGCCATCCAATTGTTCCCGGAGTTATAAGGTTTCTGATGATTCTAGACGCAACGGGCGGGTTTGCCACAGTATCTCCCAACGTGGATCACTCTACCCAGCCCAGCACATTGCGAATAATCGACCAGCGGGGTTCCCTGGGCTTTGCCGCCCCACCCATCATCCAGTACTCGTAGAGTTGGTCCACTGTGCCATCCTTGCGTTTGAGATCGATCCAGTTGCTGACAAACTCCATCATCTCGACGTCTCCCTTGGGCACCGCGTAGGCTGCGGGCAGTTGAATGGCACCACCTTGTGCCCGGGCCACGCTGTAGCGCGGGTAGCGATAGCTGTAGGCAGCGCCCTCTTCCGCCGACAGCAGCAGACCATCAGCTCCCTGGTCAGCACCGTTGAAGAAATCTTCCGCCGCCTCGAGATACACGATATTTGCCTCCGGCAACAAACGCCTCACCCTCGAAGCATAGTAATGGGTACTGACCATGGCGATGGTGAGATCTTCACGCTCTCGCAATAGCGCGAAGTCGCTGAAAACCTCCCGTTCATGATCCGGCACAACGAAAGCGAGCGTCAGGTCCAGGTAGGGCCGGGAAAAGGATGCATAAGCGTAGCGATCCGGCAGGCTGGCGATACAGGACATGGCCAGGTCAACCTGCCCGGACGCCAGCATGCTGCCGAGACTGTCAAATTCAAAGGGAACGAACTGCAACTGCACACCCAGGTCCTCCGCCAGGATATGAGCCATCTCCACGTCGAACCCCACCAGTTCGCCGCCCGAGGTGAGGAAGCTGCAGGGCAGGTTGCTGGGGCGGTAACCCACCTGCAGTACGCCCTCCCGCAGGATGTGATCCAGGCGGGTTCCCGCCAGGCGGGTGGCACTTGCCTCCGGCAGGGTGGCGGAGACACTGGCCGGCACGCGCTTCTCCATCAACTGGATGTCCGTCAGCACCTGCTCCCGGGGCGGGGGGTCCGGAACAAACAACATGAAATAGGTCCGCAGGACCAGCACCAGCAGGAACAGGGCAACGGCGCTGATTATCCCGTAGTGCAGCAGTGCCCGGGAACGCAGCTGGATGCGGCCACAAAGGGCAAGGGTGCCTATCACACTGAGAACAATGATGTGCAGCGCCGCCAGCATTGCACCGAAACGGCCCACCACGATACCGGTCACCAGGAACAGCTGGAACATGTCCGCGGGAATGCGCAGGTGATCCAGCAAATAGGGCACAGCCACATTGATACTGCCGAACAGGCTGAACAGCCCGTTGAAAGCCAGCTCCAGGCGCTCGGTGGCGCCGAGATCCGTGTCGGTGAACCAGGCTGCGAACAGCACGAACAGCAACACCAGCAATTTCCCAAGGGAGGGGAAGTTGAAGGACACCGGCACAATGATATCGACCGCCGACTCAGCCTCATCGCTGTGCAAATTGTGCCGGCGCAGCAACTGCTTGCAGTTTTCCGCGATCTGCGGCAGCACCACAAACTGGTTGCCGGTGGCGAAAGCGGTAACCAGTGCATCGCGAAAGGTGCCCAGCACCTCCCGGAAGGGAATACCGCTGAGGGCCGACACCAGACCGGGAAATATCCAGAAGGTCACCAGCAGTGCCAGGCTGATATAGGTCACCAGGTACACCTGCACCCTGCCCACTTCCTCGACCGTCATAGTGCCGGCGGCGGCCGCGGCGATAGCGAAGATCCCGTAGGGTGTGAGCTTGACGATGGCAGCGTTGATCTTGCTCATGGCATCCGCGAGGCCATCGAAGATCGGCAGTACGCCACTTTTGTCCTCAACCGAAATCAGCGCCACTCCCACCAGGATGCTGAAAAAGACCACGGCGGGAACCAGGTTGTTGGACAGGGAATAGAAAATATTGGCTGGCAGATACAGCTCGTAAAGATCCGGCTTTTCCACGTCCTGGGCCTGGGGACTGCCGAAGAACGAGGCGGTATCAAGATCCGGAAAGGCCAGTGGGGCGACGAAGATGATGATCAGCGCCAGCGCCCAGATGACCAGCAGGGCGGCGGTACCCCGCACTGCCAGGCGCCGCGCCTGATCCATGTGCATGCGGCCAAAACCAGCGATCAGCGATACCACAATATAGGGCAGCACGGTGATCTGGAGGAGTTTCACGAACACGTCGCCGACCAGCTTGAGATCGGCAACCAGCTCACCGAAGAACAGGCCGGTAAAGATACCCGCCCCCAGTCCAACAAAGATTCTTCCGGACAAACTCATTTATTCATTGTGGTTCTGCCTGCGTTTGCCATAGGATGATATCAGATGCTGGCCAAAGGTTGCGGCCACGGGCTGGCTTTGTTGCATTTTTCGAATCACCCCCGCCCGCCGGGACGACAGGCATGCTTGAATCTCTCAATCTGGATCGCCAATTGCAACTGGGCCTGGATGCCCTGGGGTTTGCGCGGGCCACGGAAGTACAGCAGGCAGTGATCCCACTGGCCCTTGAGGGCAGGGACCTGCGTATATCGGCGGAAACCGGAACTGGCAAGACCCTCTCCTACCTGGTTCCCATGGCACAGGCACTGCTGACGTCCCCGGCGGACCGCAACGCCGGGACCCTGGGATTGGTACTGGTCCCCACGCGGGAGCTCGCCCGCCAGGTGCTCAAGCACTGCCGCGACCTGCTGGCGAAATCACCCCTGCAGGTACAGGCGGTTACCGGCGGTGCCGATTTCAGGTTCCAGAAATCCCTGCTGCGCAAGAACCCGGAGATCCTGGTCGCCACCCCCGGCCGCCTGCTGGAACATTGCGAAAAAGGCAGTGCCGATCTCGGCTCGCTGCGAATACTGGTACTGGACGAGGCCGATCGCATGCTGGACATGGGATTTCGCGAGGACGTGACGAAGATCGCCGGTTATTGTGCGCCAGACAGACAGGTGCTGATGTTGTCGGCAACCCTGGGTCATAAGGGGCTGGGCGGTGTCGCCAGGGACCTGCTGCATTCGCCGGAAACCGTCGCCCTGGGTGAGGTGCGCCAACCCCACAGCAGCATTTTTCACCAGCGCATACTCTCCGACAGCCAGCAGCACAAGGACCAGTTGCTGCTGGCACTGCTGCAGAAGGGGGGATTCACCCGGGCCCTGGTGTTTGCCAACAAACGCGCCACTGCAACACGCCTGGCGGGGCTGCTGACCCATCACCAGCTGCGCTGTGGCTGCCTGCAGGGGGAAATGAGCACCGAGGAACGCAAACAGGTAATGACCCGGCTCAACGACGGCAAACTGGACATCCTCTGCGCCAGTGACGTGGCGGCCCGGGGCCTGGACGTGAAAGATATCGACCTGGTGATCAACTACGACATGCCCCACAGTGGCGAGGATTACCTGCACCGCACCGGGCGCACGGGCAGGGCCGGCGCTCAGGGGCTGGCCGTCTCCCTGGTCGGCGCCAGTGAATGGAACCTGATGGTCAGCATACAGCGCTACCTGAGACTGGAATTCGAGAAGCGCAGCCTGCCCGGACTGAAGGCACGTTACAGTGGTCCGAAGAAGCTCAAGTCATCCGGCAAGGCCGTGGGAAAAAAGAAAAAACGCACTGCCGCAGACAAGCAGCGCTCTCGCAGTCGCAAATCCCGTGGCAAGCCCGAGCGGAAGAGCGCCCAGCAAAACGGCAACGATGGCTTTGCCCCTCTTATGAAGAAAAAGACCAAAGAATAATGCGGGTTTTCTTCGGCCTGCTGCCTGATCCCGACTTCGCCATGCAATTGGCCACCTGGCGCGACCGCCAGTTTTCTACCGCGGGCCGCCCGGTACCGCCGGCAAATTTCCACATTACCCTGGCCTTTGTCGGAGAAATCAAACCCCACTACCTGGAAACCCTGGAGCGGGAGGTGAGTGAGTGGTGCGACCGGGCGATGCCGGCGGGTGGCCGCCTCTCCCTGGACCAGACTGGCTACTGGCCCAGACCCGGCATCTACTGGCTTGGGCCGGCACACTGGCCGGACCAGCTCCAGCACCTGGCGGACCGGTTGCGAACCATTTCCGCCGGCGCCGGTGGAAAACGCGAACGCAAGCGCTTTCAGCCACACATTACCCTGTTCCGCGGCTGTCGCGATGCGCCACCCGCCCCTTCTGAGCTGCCGCGGCTCACTTTCGACTACAGTGAATTCGCCCTGTTCGAGTCCCGCCAGGGGAGACAGGGCGTCAGCTATCATCCCCTGGAATACTGGGAACTCGCCAGACCCCGACATTCATAAGCGGTCCGCTCTTCGGTTAGAATATGCGCGCCCAATAGCCGGAATATCCCCCATGCCAAACCCGCTGCTTGAACAGCACCCGCTGCCGCCTTTCTCCCGCATCGAACCGGCCCACGCTGAGCCCGCTGTGCGGGAGCTGATCGAACGCAACAAGCAGGCAATCGAGGCCCTGCTGGAGGAAAATCAGACCTATACCTGGGACAATTTACTGGCCCCCATCGAGCAACTGGAAGACGAACTGGCCCAGGCCTTTTCACCGGTTTCCCACCTGAACAGCGTCTGTAACAGCGAGGCCATGCGCGAGGCCTACAACGCCTGCCTGCCCCTGCTGTCAGAATACGGCACCTGGATGGGGCAGCACACCCGCTTGTGTGAGGCCTACCAGCAGATCGCCGACAGCCCTGATTTCGAGCACATGGATGACGCCCGGCGCAAGGCAGTGGAAAATGCACTCAGGGACTTTCGCCTGGCGGGCGTGTCCCTGCCGCCGGAGGAAAAGGCGCGCTACGGCGAATTGCGCAAGCGATTGTCGGAACTGGGCAGCAAGTTCGGGGAGAACGTCCTGGACGCCACCAACGCCTGGTCCCGGCGCGCCAAGCGCGAGGAATTGCAGGGCCTGCCGGACACCGCACTGGCCAATGCCCGCCAGGCCGCTCGCCGGGCCGGTTACGAGGACTACCTCATTAACCTGGAGTTTCCCTCCTGGTCGCCGGTGCTGACCTACTGCGAAAACCGCGAATTGCGCGAGGAGGTCTACACCGCCAATTGCACCCGCGCTTCCGAAGTCGGCCCCCATGCAGGCAGGTGGGACAACGCGGGAATAATCGAGGAGACATTAGACCTGCGCCGGCAACTGGCGGAGTTGCTAGGGTTCTCAGATTACGCCGAACTTTCCCTGGCTACCAAGATGGCGGAGAGCCCCGACCGGGTTATCGATTTCCTGGAGCAACTGGCGCAGCAATCCCGCGAACAGTCCCTGCGAGAGTGGCATGAACTGGAAAACTTTGCCCGGGAGCAACACGGCGTGGAATCCCTGGCGGCCTGGGATGTGACTTTCTACAGCGAGAAACTGCGCCAGCAGCGCTACCAGGTGTCCCAGGAGGATATCCGGCCTTACCTGCCGGTCTCACGGGTACTGCCCGGTCTGTTCGAGGTTGTCAGCCGCCTGTACGAGCTGGAAATCCGCGAGGTACAGGACTTCGAACACTATCACTGTGATGCACAGCTGTTTGAGATTCGCCAGGACGACCAGCTCATCGCGCGATTTTTCCTCGACCTGTACGCCCGTGCCGATAAGCGCGGGGGAGCGTGGATGGATGACTGCCGGGTGCGCCGCCTGCGGGGTGGCGAACTGCAGATTCCGGTGGCCTACCTGGTATGCAACTTCACCCCGCCGGTGGAGGGCAAACCTGCCCTGCTGACCCACACCGAACTCACTACCCTGTTTCACGAGTTCGGGCACGGCCTGCACCACATGCTGACACGCCAGACTGTCGCCGCGGTCAGTGGCATCAACGGCGTGGCATGGGACGCGGTGGAATTGCCCAGCCAGTTCCTCGAAAACTGGTGCTGGGAGCGGGAAGCCCTCACCTTCATCTCAGGGCACCACGAGACCGGCAAGCCGCTGCCAGGGGAGCTTCTGGACAAGCTGCTGGCGGCACGCAACTTCCAATCGGCGATGATGCTGGCACGGCAACTGGAATTCTCATTGTTCGACTTCCGGCTACACAGGGAGTGGGGCGAGGGGAGCATCGGATCAGCGCAGTCGCTGCTGGATGAAGTCCGGGAACAGGTGGCGGTGATCGTCCCTCCCCCCTTCAATCGATTCCAGAACAGTTTTTCCCACATTTTCGCGGGGGGCTACGCCGCCGGTTATTACAGCTACAAGTGGGCCGAGGTGCTCTCCGCTGACGCCTTTTCCCGCTTTGAAGAAGAGGGGATATTCAATCGTGAGACAGGTCGCTCATTCCGCATCCACATCCTCGAAATGGGCGGTTCCCGGGAGCCCATGGAATTGTTCGTGGCGTTCCGCGGCAGGGAACCGGATATTGCGCCGTTGCTGAGGCAAAGCGGTATCAGCGCTTAATCGAGAGTTTTCAGTACGTCCTGAACCGCGCCACGGGTGTTCATCGAACGGGTATCAGTCCTCGCTGCCCAGCCAGTTGTAGACCAGGCCGGCCAGGGCGGCCCCGACGATGGGCGCTATCCAGAACAGCCACAACTGGGAGATGGCCCAGCCACCCTCGAACAGGGCGACGCCGGTACTGCGCGCTGGATTCACCGAGGTATTGGTCACCGGAATACTGATCAGGTGTATCAGCGTCAGGCCCAGGCCTATGGCCACCGGTGCCAGTCCCGCCGGCGCCCGCTCATCGGTGGCACCGAGGATGATAATCAGGAACATGAAGGTCATGACCACCTCGGTTACCAGGGCAGCAGTTAGGCTGTAGCCCCCCGGGGAGTGCTCGCCAAAGCCGTTGGAAGCGAAGCCCGCGGTCTCGAAACCGGCCTGGCCACTGGCGATCACAAACAATACGGCGCCCCCGGCAATGCCTCCCAGTACCTGGGCGACGATATAGGGAAGTAATTCGGAAGAGCTGAAACGCCCCCCCACCAGTAACCCTACGGATACGGCGGGATTGAGATGACACCCGGAGATGTGGCCGATGGCGAAGGCCATGGTCAGCACGGTCAGACCGAAGGCCAGGGACACCCCCAGCAAACCGATCCCAACGTCGGGAAATGCCGCTGCCAACACGGCACTGCCACAACCGCCCAGAACCAGCCAGAAAGTACCAATAAATTCGGCGCCCAGTTTCTTGCTCATGCTCATACCCAGATCTCCTCGGTGTTTTTTGTCCGGATTGCCGGCCTGAACTACAGACTAGCACAGGGTGGAAAAGGCGCCTGGAAATTTGGGTTTAGTGCACATTTGCGAGGTGGAGGGTAAGGGCCGCCCGACATTCCGCGCGGTACGCCCTGGTGGTCGACCGGGACTTACCTCCGAAAATGGTTGGTCCTCTAGGGGGTTAGCACGGTTGTGCGGGGCCGAGGGAGAAGCGTCCTGAGGGTGACTACCTTGGCCTTCGGAACCCTCTGGGCGCTTCTCCATCGGACCATGGCACATCATGCCAAATCACAAAGAACCAATATCCCGAAGGGACTCCGTTGATCATTCCCTGCGCCAGGTGGTACAGCCCTTCTGGCCGGGACCGGAGGCCACGCACAGTTCGATTTCCCGCAGGTCGTCTCCTGCGGAGAGGTCGACCAGGCGCTGCAGGAGGTAGCGGGAGAACTCCTCCACGGTGGCGTTGCGCACCGGCAATACCAGGGTATCGCCCTGCAGGAACAACATTTCCTCACCAGCAAAAGTGACCCGGTAACAGGCACCTGCCTCCTCGATGGTCTGGTAAGGGGAATCACCCGCCAGCAGCATGTACTCGTCCAGTTCGTCACAGAGTCGTGCCAGGCGCGTCTTGTAGACGTTGTAGTCCGCGGAGAAGCCATTGTCTCCCATGGGGGCGACGATACGGGCCGAGACCGAGTAGTTGTGACCGTGCAGGCGCTCGCGCTCAGTGGCCGAAAAAATCGTGAAGTGCGCCGCGGAGAACTTGTGACTCTCCTTGTCGATATAAAGCGTGGTCAGTTGTTCCATGGGAGTTTCGTGTCAGGGGCCGTCCCGACATTGTCACGCCTTGCCCGTTTCTGCGCAACCGCGGTGATCAGTCGAATGAAACTGTGCGTACACTCTGTAGCGGCAGCTTGACGTCACCGGCCAAATCACCCAATCTGCCCTGATCTATCTATTCTTGTTGAGAAGTCAGGCCGACAACAGAGACTTGGAAATGGACACTGCAATAATCACCGGCGCCAGCGTCGGTATCGGTCGGGCCACCGCCCAGGCCTTCCTCGAACAGGGCTACCGGGTATATAACCTGTCCCGCCGTCAGTGCCCGCTGGAACAGGTGGAAAATATCACCTGTGACCTTTCTTCTGACACGGCGATAGCCGCGGCCTGTGAACAGCTAAAAGCAGCGGTGAGCCAAAGCAGTTCCGTAGCCCTTGTCCACAATGCCAGCCAGATGCTCAAGGACAGTGCCGAAGACTGTGACAGCGAGCAATTGCGGCGTGTGCTGGAAACCAACGTGGTAGCGATCAACAGCCTCAACGGGTTGTTACTGCCCCACATGCCTTCCGGTTCCAGTGTGATCTACGTCGGCTCCACCCTGTCGGAAAAGGCTGTGCCGGGCTCCTTCAGCTATGTGGTCAGCAAACACGCCCAGCTGGGCATGATGCGCTCTACCTGCCAGGACCTGATGGGACGCGGTATACACACCGCACTGGTCTGCCCCGGCTTTACCGATACCGAGATGCTGCGTACCCACCTGGGCGAAGATCCGGACGTGGCGGCGGCCATAGCCGGCATGAACAGCTTCAACCGCCTGATCGAACCACAGGAGATCGCCGAGCTGATCCGCTGGGCGCATCACAACCCGGTGATCAACGGCGCCGTACTGCACGCCAATCTCGGGCAGAAGGAGAGCTGAGTCGTGTTACCCCCGCCCCAGTTGCAGGAGCGGCGCGAGCGCACATTCCTGGTGCTGGCGGGGATTTTCCTGTGCGCCATGACCCTGCTCAACGTGATCGGCATCACCCGCTTTGTCCAACTGGGACCCATGGCCCTGGCCGTCGGCGTACTGCCCTATCCGCTGACCTTCCTGTGTACCGACCTGATCTGTGAGCTGTATGGCAAGGCCCGGGCCAATTTCCTCGTGACCGTTGGCCTGGGGCTTAACTTCTTCATCCTGTTCGTGCTGCTGCTGGGCAACAGTATCCCCGCTGTACCCGCGGAGAACATGCCCCCCTGGCAGATCCTGCAACTGGCGGCGCCGGTGGCCCTGCCCAATGGCGAAATCGTGGAACAGAGCGTCGGCCTGTACCAGCTGATCTATGCCACAACTTCCGGCGCCGTGTTCGCTTCCATGCTGGCGTACATTGCCGCCCAGTACTGCGACGTGCAGCTGTTTCATTTCTGGAAGCGGGTAACCCGGGGCAAGTACCTGTGGGTGCGCAACAATTTCAGCACCCTGGGCAGTCAGATGGTCGACTCGATCATGGTCATCTCCGTGACCTTCGGCGCGACTTTTCTTCGTGGAGAGATAGCTTTCAATACGCTGCTGGTACTGATCGGCAGCAATTACCTGTTCAAGGCGACGGTGGCGTTACTGGATACCGGGCCCTTCTACCTTGGAGTGCACTACCTGCGCAGGTACCTGCAGCTGGAGCCCAACGAGATTGCTGTACCTTCCAATACGGTGAGGATGGCAGGGTGATCGAGAGTAAACTACCCGCGGTGGGCACCACGATTTTCACCACCATGTCGGCCCTGGCCGACGAGTGCGGGGCTATCAACCTGTCCCAGGGCTTCCCCGACTTCGACGCACCCGAGGCCCTGCGTGAAGCCCTCGGGCGCCAGGCCATGGAAGGTCATAACCAGTACGCCCCCATGGCGGGGGTGCTGACGCTTCGCCAGCAGATTGCCTCACAGTTGTCGCTGCACCGACAGGTACGTTGTGACCCGCACAGTGAAATCACCGTGGTCCCGGGTGCCACCGAAGGTATCTTCTGCGCTGTCATGGCCTGCGTACACCCCGGCGATGAGGTCATTGTGCTGGACCCCTGCTACGACAGCTATGAACCCGCCATTGAACTGGCAGGCGGACGCGCGATCCACCTGCCTATGAATCCCGGGGACTTCAGCGTGGACTGGCAAAGGGTCGAGGCTGCGGTCAGCGGGCGCACTCGCCTGGTTATGATCAACTCTCCGCATAACCCCACCGGCAGCACCCTGTCACTGGATGACCTGCTGCAGCTGGAGACACTGACTGAAAAACACAATCTGCTGGTTATCAGCGACGAGGTCTACGAACACCTGGTCTTCGACGGGGAGCAACACCACAGCGTGTTGCAGCTGGAGGGGCTGCGCCAGCGCAGCTTCGCGTTGTTCTCTTTTGGCAAGACCTTCAGTGTGACCGGCTGGAAAACCGGCTACTGTGTTGCGCCCCCCGCACTGACCGCCGAACTGCGCAAGGTGCACCAGTTCGTCTCTTTTGTGGGGGTGACACCGGTGCAGCTGGCACTCGCGGAGTTCATGGGCAAACATCCCGACTATCCGGCGACACTGGCGCAGTTCTACCAGCATAAGCGCGACCTGTTCTGCAGGGCGCTGGAGGGATCGGGATTCACTGCGGTGCCAAGCCGCGGCACTTATTTCCAGCTGCTGGACTACAGCGCCATCAGCGACGCACCGGATACGCAGCTGTGTGAAGAATGGACCCGACAACACGGCATTGCATCCATTCCCATTTCAATCTTTTACGAGAATCCTCCCGAGCAGCAGACCTACCTGCGCTTCTGCTTTGCCAAGAGTGATGAGTTGCTGCTGCGGGCGGCGGAGATCCTGTGCAGGATCTAGATGTCTTGCTGGTCCAGTGCGAACTCGCCTGGGAACAGCCGGAGGACAATCGCCGGCAGATACAGGGCCTCATCGACAGTGAACAGGCGGCCGTCGACCTGATCGTGCTGCCGGAAATGTTCACCACCGGCTTTTCCATGAATGCCGTGGCCAACGCCGAGTCCCCGGGGGGCGCCACGGAACAGTGGCTGCAGCAACTGGCCAGGGACAGGAACTGCGCCCTCACCGGCAGTATTGCCGTACAAGGCGATGGGGGCGTATACAACCGCATGTTATTCGCCACCCCCGACGGTGTGCAGCACTATGACAAGCGCCACCTGTTCCGCATGGCCGGTGAGCATAAACGCTACCTCGCTGGTAAGGAGCGGGTGATCGTCGACTGGCGGGGGTGGCGTATATTGCTGCAGGTTTGCTACGACCTGCGTTTCCCCGTGTTCAGCCGCAACCTGGGAGACTACGACCTCGCCCTCTACGTGGCCAACTGGCCGGCTTCCCGGCGCCGGCACTGGCGGCAGTTGCTGATCGCCCGCGCCATCGAAAACCAGGCCTGCGTGCTGGGGGTCAATCGCATCGGCAGTGACGCCAGGGGAATGGACTACAGTGGCGACAGCCTGGCCATCGCCGCCGATGGGTCCCTGCTTGCCGACCTGGAAAGCCATGCCAACACGACGCGGCTATCCCTGGATGCGAATATGCTGGAGGATTATCGCGAGGGTTTCCCCTGTCACCTGGACGCCGACGAATTTCGCCTGGAATGAGCGCCTGCCGCTGATTACCAGCCCAGGGCCTGCTTGACGAAGGGAATGGACAGGGCCCGCTGTTGCGCCAGGGAGGCACGGTCCAGGTCGTCCAGCACCTCCAGCAAGTGATCCAGGGAGCGGGGTGCCCGGTGAACGATATAGGCAGCCACCTCGTCCGACAGGGACAGTCCCCTGCGAGCTGCTCGAAACTGCAAAATGGCTGTTCGCGCCTCGTCGTCCGCCTGGGGGAGTTGATAGACGATGCCCCAGGATAATCGGGAGTGCAGGTCCGGCAGCTTTACCGAGAGTGTCCTGGGGGGACCGCCCGCCGCCAGCAACAGTCGGCAACCCCATTGTAGCGCGCGGTTAAACAGATCGAACAGGGCCAGCTCCCACTCATCCAGACCCAGCACGCTGTCGAGGTCATCCAGGCACACCAGTTCCAGGGTCTCCACCCCCTGCAATACCTCTGCCGGTGAATACCGGGCCAGCTCGGCCAGGGGTAAATACAGGGCCCCGGCCCCGGCGAGATGACAGGCGGCCTGCAGCAGGTGGGATTTGCCACAGCTTGGCGTACCACAGATGAATACGATCGCTTCACCCTCGGGGCCCAGCTGCCGCTCCAGGGCTGCTACCAGGGGCTCCACCGAAGGGGCAGCCAGGTAGTTTTCCAGGGTAGCGTCATCCCTGAGCTGGACCTCCAGGGCCAACTGGCTCTGGCGACTGCCTAGTTCTGCCACTGGTAGCTCAACTGGATGTGGGGCGCCTGCGGAGGCACTGGTATGAGCCGCTCATTCAACTCGATGATAGAGGCCAGTTGGCCGGCCCCCGCGCTGGCCTGCAGGCGCAGCTCGATCCGATCCCCACTGATGCGCTCCACGTTGGCGTGCTCGATCAGTTCCAGGCCCTCCAGCCAGGCAACCACACCGGCATAATCCGCATAGCGCTGGACACCCTGAACCGACAGGGTTAACCCCCCCTGGTCCGACAGGGTGGGCGCCACGGCATAGCGGGCGGCCATGTCCTCCGCCACGATGGTCACCCCGCGCTCCACGAAATCTGCGGCATCGGCAGCGGTCACCGTGCGGTCGATGCGATCCCCCTCATAGAAATAGCTCCAGTCACCGGTGGCACTGCCGGTGGAGAGGGCCACCATGCGACCGGCGATAAAATTTTCCACGTCATAGCGCGTCGACGCCGCCTGCAAAGCCGGACCGTAAAGGCGCCAGGCCTCCTCCGTGGAAAGGGCGGTCGAGTCCGCCAGGTCAAACAGTGGCAGTTGCACGGGCACACCGCGCCGCGCGAAGGCCTCCAGCACCTGGCCCGCCAGTTCCGGCGAGCTGTCGTGGTTGACGAAGTAGCGACCACCGGCATCCTCCGCCACCAGCCATACCAGCACCAGGGGCCGGTTGGCGGTCCACAGCGGCTCTCCTGCCCGGGTCAGCATCTCCACCACCCAGCTGTCATCAAACTCGAAGCGCGCCTCCAGGCCCCCGCCGTCCTCGCCATTGTCGCGAACGTAGGCATACTGCAGTACGTGCTTGCGGGCTTCGCGCATGGACGCCGCCACATCCGGGTTCCGCAACACCCCGGTACTGCCGGATATTTTCACCAATACCTGGGACAGTGCCTCCCGGGATGCCGCGGTCAGTGCCCCTGCGCTCTGGTCTGCCACCGGCACCTGGGCCGAGTACAAACCGCGCACGATCTCCGCTCGCCCGGATGTCGCGGCAAGCGCGAGCACAGAACACAAGCAGATCGCAATTAGCTTCCTCACATTGCCTCCCCGGCGAGTTTCAGGATGTCCCATTGTAGCAGCACCGAATGCCTCGGTGGGCACAGCGGCGTCACGGTCCTGGCCCGGAACAGGAAAATCCAACCCGGGGATCGAATTCGGAGTGCGCTGGGGCCGCAGGCAAGCTAGAATAGCCGACCTTGCGACAACGCCTCAAGACCACCAGCGGAAACCACTTCAATGAGCGACGACAGCGGGCAGACTTCACTCAGTTACAAGGACGCGGGCGTCAACATCGACGCGGGAAACGCGCTGGTGGAGCGCATCAAGGGTGTTTCCCGGCGCACTGCGCGGCCGGAAGTGCTGGGTGGCCTCGGGGGCTTTGGCGCCCTGTGTGAAATTCCCGCGGGCTATCGCGAACCGGTGCTGGTATCAGGGACCGACGGCGTCGGCACCAAGCTGCGCCTGGCCATGGACCTGGGGATTCACGACACTATCGGCATCGACCTGGTGGCCATGTGTGTCAACGACCTGGTGGTGGCCGGGGCCGAGCCCCTGTTTTTCCTCGACTACTACGCCACCGGCGCCCTGAACGTGGACACCGCCGCCGACGTGGTGGAGGGCATCGGCCGCGGCTGTGAACTCGCTGGTTGCGCCCTTGTCGGAGGCGAAACCGCCGAGATGCCAGGCATGTACGAGGGCGAGGATTACGACCTGGCGGGCTTCTGTGTCGGCGTGGTGGAGAAATCGGAGATCATTGACGGCAGTGCAGTCGCCTCCGGAGACGTGCTTATCGGCCTGGGCAGCAGTGGCCCACACTCCAACGGTTATTCGCTGATTCGCAAGATCCTGGAAGTCAGCAACGCGGACCTGCAGCAATCCCTGGGTGAAAACACCCTCGCTCAGTGCCTGCTCGCACCCACCACCATCTACGTCAAGGCGCTGCTCGACCTGTTCTCCGCGACAAAGGTAAAGGCGCTCTCCCATATCACCGGTGGCGGCCTGCTGGAAAACCTGCCGCGGGTACTGCCCGCAGACTGCAACGCCTGCATCGACACCCGGAGCTGGCAGTGGCCGGAGGTCTTTCACTGGTTGCAATCCGGCGGCAATGTGGATACCCGGGAAATGTACCGAACCTTCAACTGCGGGGTGGGCATGGTGGTATGCGTGTCCGCGGGGGATGCCGCCGGAGCCATCACCCGACTCACCACCGCGGGACACCGGGCCTGGGAAATCGGCCAGGTGACCGCAGGTGACAACCGGGTAGAACTGCTGCCGTGACCGCTGGAGAACCGGCCGGCCTGGCCATCCTGATCTCCGGCAGGGGTTCCAACATGCAGGCATTTATCGATGCCTGCTCCCGCGGTGACCTGAACGCCCGGGTCAGCGTGGTGGTCAGCAACAATCCGGGCGCCGCAGGGCTTGAACGGGCCGCGCAGGCTGGCATCGCAACCCGCTGCATCGATCACCGGGACTACGCCAGCCGCGAAGATTTCGATCGGGCCCTGGTAGACTGCCTGGATGAATACCCCGTCGACCTGGTGATACTGGCTGGCTTTATGCGTATTCTCACACCGGTATTCATCCAGCCCTTTTCCGGTCGACTGCTCAATATCCACCCCTCGTTATTGCCGAAGTATCCCGGCCTGAACACCCACCAGCGGGCCCTGGATGCCGGCGACCCGGAAGCGGGAGTCACAGTACATTTCGTCACGCCGGAACTGGACGGTGGTCCGCCGGTACTGCAGGCGAAAGTGCCGGTATTAGCGGAAGACAATGCAGAGTCACTCGCAGCCCGGGTCATCCTGGAAGAGCACGTGATCTACCCGCTCGCTGCCCGCTGGTACCTGGAGGGACGGCTGAAACTGGAGCAAAGGGGAGCCACCCTGGATGGCGAATTGCTGCCCGCCACGGGTATACCGTATCGGGAAGGTCTCGACTGAACAGTTCCCCGGGAGATCAGGCCTTGGGCAGGGTCACCCCGGTCTGCCCCTGGTACTTCCCGCCCCGGTCCTTGTAACTGACTTCACAGACCTCGTCTGATTCGAAAAACAGCATCTGCGCCACACCCTCGTTGGCGTAGATCTTGGCCGGCAGGGTGGTGGTATTGGAGAACTCAAGGGTTACATGCCCCTCCCACTCCGGCTCCAGCGGCGTCACATTGACGATGATGCCGCAGCGGGCATAGGTGGACTTGCCGAGGCAGATGGTCAGCACGTTGCGGGGAATGCGGAAATACTCCACGGTACTGGCAAGGGCAAAGGAGTTGGGCGGGATTACACAGACATCGCCCACCACGTCGACAAAGCTGTCCTCGTCGAATCGCTTGGGGTCCACCGTGGCGGAATTGATATTGGTAAACACCTTGAACTCGCGGGAACAGCGAACGTCATAGCCGTAGCTGGAGGTGCCGTAAGAAATCAGCCGATCACCCCCGTTGGCGCGCACCTGACCGGCCTGGTAAGGCTCGATCATGCCATGCTCTTCGGACATTTTCCTGATCCAAGTGTCTGACTTGATACTCACT
>JAACFI010000313.1 GCA_009937575.1 Haliea sp. | reverse complement strand
CCACCGTCTGCGCCTGCTGGTACAGCTCGGCATAAGTCCATTGGCGGCGCTCAGCGGGATCAGCCGTACCGGCAATCACGGCTATCCGGTCGGGATGCTCAGCGGCAGCCTCGGCCAGGGCATCGCCGATGGTGATATTGCGTACCGGGGGCTCGTTGGGACCTACTGCGTAAGATTCCGTCAGGTACATGGTATAACTCTCCGCTGCCTATAACTATTGGCTGGTCAGTCGTACCGATAATTCTAGCAGCTTAACCTGCCCCCGGCTGGTGCCTGCCTCAACGCGACAATTGCGTTACTGCGCTTTCTGCTTATTGCGCTGACGCAAGCGCCACTCCTGGCCCGCGTTTTCCTTCAGGTTTTCGGGCAGTTGCTCGATCGGAACCACCAGGTCGGTACTGACAAGTTAACTTATTTTTGCTCGAAGAGTGGGAGTTTAGAACGGATAAGTCCTAGAAAATTGGCTCAAAGTGGGGTCGCATCCAGCGATTTCTGACATTTGAGGTCGATTCGTGTCGCCCCAGCCCATGACCTCAAGTTAACTTGTCAGTACCCTGTCTTCTATCCTGAAATCGAAAAGCTTGTTGGACTCGGGAACGAAGACCTCGAACAGGACTGGACTATTTTGTCATTTCCGTCCGCAGGTCCAACTTGGCAATAGCAATAGCTTCTTCAATTATCGAAATGTCCTTTATATTGTGTGCTAAGGTGAGGCAGAGTTTGCTCAGGAACAACGCCTCCTGTTCAGCACCTGCGTCATCAATTGCAAGCGCCACTAAATCATAGACTTTTTCGAAATCTTCAAATGCCAATTCTTCGGTCATTATGTTGTTCCTCCCAATGCGGTGAGTAAGGCTTCCCTGACTTCCTCAACGTCAATTGAGCTCCAGCGTGCTGTGACGTGGCGATCCGGACGCAGTAGATAGAAAGTCCCATCCTGTGCACCATAGCCATTGAAGATATTACCTCGCGTATCCTCAATAACCTCAAGCCCTGGTAGGTTGAGGCATTTTCTCGAAATTACCAGTGGTGCAAAATCTTTGTCCAACTCCCTGAGCTGGGAAAAGAACTCGAGGATCCCGCTTGGTATCCACTCCTTATCGCTAAAGTACAGGCCGGTAAAACCCAGCCCAAGATGGTCAAGTAGATAATCGTCGACAGAAATCTTGCGGTTGATCGCCGCGGAACCGGCGTGCGGTCCATCACTCATCGCGGCATCACGATTCTTAAAGCTGGTAATCGGGCTGTCGCCATAAGTATAGGGTTGCACCTGGCGCGGATCAGCAAACCGACGGGTGAATTCCTGGCTCAGAGACAACTCCAGCACGGCTTTGCGCATCAGTTCATAACCACGTGAGGGTGGCGTCATAAAGCGAGAACTCTTGCCAGCATTGCGAAAGACATCCAATGTGGCGCCGCGACGTTCCGGGCTATAGCTGTCCAGAATGCTCTCCTGCGCTTCACCCTTAATCACATAGGCCAATTTCCAGGCGGCGTTGACGGCATCGGCAAACCCGTTGTTCAGACCGCGTACACCAAAGATGGGGACAATGTGCGCAGAGTCACCGATAAAGACTACGCGTTCATATCTGTAATCGTCGAGACACAGAGTGTTGGCAGTGTAAATACTCCACCATTCCAGTTCCCAGGGTCCGGTATGGCCGATCATATCTAAAATGGCTTGAACGCGGCCACGGATATTCTTTTCCTCAACGGCCTTATCGGGATCTTCGTCGTCGAGTATCTGCCAATCCACCCGCCAGATATTATCAGGTTGTTTGTGAATTAGAATGGTCGCATTAGGATTGGCCTCTGACTCAAAAAAAGAGCGCCGTTCGGTCGGAAAATCATGGTCCATGCGAATGTCTGCAATCACGTAATTTCCGGGCAAGTTATCGCCATTCATACGCTGGCCAAGCATTTTACGGATAGGGCTTTTGCCACCATCGGCAGCCAGTAGATACTCCGCATGGAGGTGATAGTCTCCTGCCGGGGTCTTCACTGTCAGTTCCACTCCTTGCGCCGCGGTGGTAACGCCGACCACTTCGCTTTGCCAGCGCATGTCGATCAACTCGGGATACTCCGCGACTTTATCCACCAAAAACTGTTCAATATACTGCTGTTGAATGTTGTACATGGGAAAGAATCGCTCTTCTTCAGAGTGGGGCATCTCCAGGCGATAGATGATCTTATTGCGGTAGTAACAGCGCCCATGCGTCCAACCCAGGCCCTTGTTAACAAAAGGCTCAGTCACCCCGAGCTGCTGCAGCGTTTCAAAACTGTAGCGAGAAATGCAGATTGCCCGGCTGCCGTCATTCAGAGTATCTTTATTATCCAGCAGGACAGTGACGATACCACGGCGTGCAAGTTCAAGTGCTGCGGTCAGGCCCACCGGGCCGGCACCGGCGATCACTACCGGGTGACGTGTGGACTGACCGCCAAATTCAGGCGGCCTCTGGAAATCAAAATGCGGATAATCAAAGTACAGTGATTCCAACTCGCTCTTGCCTGCGGGTTTCATTCTGGATTCCTCCCAATCATTAGTAGACTCTCTCATGCGGCAAAAGTGTTGACTGCAGCTTTAGCGAGCCAGCGTTGTACTCAAAGCATATCTGAAGCCTATTCGCGAGTGTGTCATCAATAAAAGGGGACCAGGGTATCGTCTGCGCCATAAAAGGTCAGCTTGAGCCGGAGAAGGTTTGTTTCCCATCTCCATCTCGAGCGCTGACAATGCCCTGTCGACCTGCCAGGAGGGCAGACCAGCAATGCCAAGCCCGCCAATTAATTATGATCGTCCGCAAATGTCACCTGTTTGAGCTTGGCGTCCCGAGCAATTTTGAATTGCGCTGTAAAATCCAGGACCTGCTCTTCAGAATCGTTGTAAAGACTGACCTCGCCAATTATGACTCTATCTTTCCTGCCGGTTAACTTTGCCTGGGCAGTCACAATGCCCTGTTTCACCCCTTTCAGGTAACGAGCTTGCACATGGGTAGTGGCGAAGTGGGTGTAGGGCGGCAAAATGCTCTTTATCGCCATCACCAATGCGGTATCGGCCAGACTGATCAGGGCTCCACCATGCATTAATCCCGCTCCCTGGGCATAATCAACCATAAAGGGCATAGTCAGTATGGCCTTTCCATCAAGCGCTTCGACAATTTTCATGTGTAGCAGTTGCTCGTAGGGCGCACAACTGATCCAGCTTTCCATTTCAATCTGATGGGGGCCGGTAATTTTTTCCAAACGACTCTTTTCTTCAGCTGTTTGCGCATTTTGTCCTGGTATTTCCATGCTCGCTCCCACTTTCAATCTCAGCACAGCTCGAAAAGGTACTAATTTAGTGATTATAGTCTCTCCGCAGTCTGAGCAGTTACTTCTGTGGTGGCGGCCAGGATTCGCCGGCAGCGAACTGCGCACCATACTGCTATGCTTCTATCGGTACTGACAACTTAACTTGAGACCATGGGCTGGCGCTACACAAACTGAGCACAATCGGCTAGTAGTGTTATCTGGTTCCACTTTAGGCCCGGTTTGCTCGAATTATCCTGCCTGAGTTTCCACTTTCGGGGCTAAAATAAGTTAACTTGTCAGTCCCAGCACCCCGGAGCCGCCCCTATGTGGAAACACACCGGACAACAACGACCCGACTTCGCCGAGGAACCCGTGGGCGACCAGGAATCGGTCTGGGACTATCCGCGCCCGCCGGTACTGGTCGCCTGCGATAGCCTGGTGGAAGTAAAAGCCGCCGGCCGCGTGATTGCCAGTACAAGGGCCGCGCTCAGGGTATTGGAAACCGCAAGCCCACCCACCTATTACCTGCCACCAGGGGCAGTCGATTTGGAGCAGCTGATACGCACCAGCGACAGTTCCTTTTGCGAGTGGAAAGGCAAGGCCACCTACTGGGGCCTGGCACAGCACCCGCAAGGCACGCCTGTTGGCTGGAGTTACGAAGGGCCCAGCGATCGCTTTGCCAACATCGACGGCTACCTGTCATTTTACCCGGCTCTGTTGGAGTGCTACGTTGACGGCGAGCGAGTGAGGCCGCAACCGGGCGCATTTTACGGCGGCTGGGTGACCAGCACTATCGTCGGTCCCTTCAAGGGTGAACCCGGCACCGGCCACTGGTGATTGTTAGCGAGGCAAGACCCCATGATGATGAACAGCCATAAGTCCTTATCGCCGATCGCAATCCTGTTCGCGGCACTGTTCCCCATTTCACTCACCGCGACAGCGGCACCTCCGCCAGATCCGGGCAACGGGCAACTCTATCAATCCGGGGAGGAAACACTCGCGTGGAGCGGCATCAGCCAGCAGTGGCTACCCGTGGTCGACTTCTGGTTGGAATACGCGCCGACCGCGCAAGGAAAGTTCTGGGGTCGCAGCGCACAGTACCCCAAGTACGAAGACGTCAACGAACACGACACGCTGTTGATTCAGGTCCAACAAGGGCCCTGCCTGATGTATTTCTTCCACAACCGCTGGCGTCGGGCACAGGATGTCAGGCGCTGGGACCCGGATTTCAATGATCTGCTGGGCTGCCCTAACGTTTTCGACTGAAACGCGATCGCTACTGATACTGCGCCGCGGTGATGAACTGGCCGAAAGCCTCACACCAGATAATCACCGTGTTGTAAGAAGAAGGATCGATCCCTTCCGGGAGGGGCACAATAAAATTCTCGAAGGTCTTCACCGGGCCGACCTGCACCATGGAAGATTTCAGGGCCATAAAGTCGTTCTCTGTCTCCACGAACTCCGGCGACAGGTACAAGCGGTAATCCGGCCCCGGCGCAACGCTGCCCACCAGGGTCACCGAATCCCCACCAATGGATACCGTCCCCTCCCCCCAGTGCAGGATATCGCTGTCGGCCAGGTCGCGCCGAAACTCGCCGCTGTAAGCCGACTTGCTCTGCAATCCGGCGACCTCTGCAGATGATGGTGCATCGGGGGCCATAAGAATGGGTAGCGCGTAGATACCCAGGGCGAAGCCGCCGGCGGCGAAGGCAAGATGGGTTATTGCCAAGGTCAGAAAACGTGTCACAACGAGTACTCCAGCGGCGTTGAGCCTTTAACGTTACGCTTGGGTACAGCATATTGCCCTAAAGACCGGTCGCGTGGTAGACCGCTCAATGGTAGGGAATCGCCGTACCCGTGGTGCTTTCTCTTCAATCTTCTAGCGTGAAGGGCTCCGAACTTGATACACCAAAGCCTGACGGCATAGCAGATGATATCCGGCGGGAATCTATGTCGCTTGTAGGTATCCATCCGGCGATTCTGGCAATTTCGGTGAGCTAACTTGGCGATA
>JAACFI010000312.1 GCA_009937575.1 Haliea sp. | reverse complement strand
ACCAGATGCCAATTACTTTGTGTATAAACCCGCTCGAGAAAAGGATTTGCCTTGTGAAACATCCTCCACCCTTGATGGTCTGCCCATGGCCGAAAAAAGTATAAAGACACACCAACAATCAAAATGAATGTCGTGAAAGACAGTAACTTCAGGATACTTTTCAGCATTTGTAGAAACCTGCGATGAACTCTTTCAGAATAAAAAAAGGGCGTTGCTATCTGCAGACGCCCAAAGGTGGACCAATTTAAATAGCGGGGGACATGCTCCCACGCATCTTAACCGCTGCCACTACCAGCGATAGCTGGCGGATAGTCCAATACGACGACCGGGAACAAGGAAGCGCTGGCCGTAGCCAGTAGGCTCTCTGCGCACCAGTGGTGTGGTTTCGGTACCACCACCAGCGCGCAGTTCCTCCTCGTCGAACAGGTTGGTAGCAAACAACTCCACGTTCCACTGCTCCTCGCGAACACCCAGGTAAAGGTTCACGATATTGTAGGGGTCGACACCATCGATATCGCTGTCGCGCTCTCCCGTGTAGGTGTAAAGAATTCGGCCATAGCCCTCAACCCGGTCAAAGGGAATGCTGTACTCGCTGTTGATACTGGCCGTAAACTCCGGCGACGCACCAAGGGCGTCGCCGCCAACATTGCAGAGCGCTACCGACTGCTCTTCCGGGATCACGGGCGCACCGTCGTCATCGAACTCGTTACAGGGCAGCTCTGTGCCGTCGTCATACTCACCTTCGCTGTAACTGAGAGAGCCGGCCAGGTACCAGTTTTCGCTAAGCAACGCGGTCAGGTCCATTTCTGCGCCCCACACTTCGGCATCACCATTTACCGTAAGGCCACTCTGGTCGATCTGTCCGCTCTCGCCACGAATCGAAACGGCATTTTGGCGAGAAATGTAATCTTCATAATCCTGGTAGTACAGGGAACCGTTAAGTCTCAGCGCGCCTTCCATCAGCGTGCTCTTGAAGCCCAGTTCATAGGATGTGCTGTCTTCCGAGTCAAACAACAGGAGGTCCTCCGGCACTACCGTTGGGGTAACCGTAACGCCCCCGGGTCGCCAGCCAGTGCCTACCAGCGCGTAGAGATTCCATTCGTCACTCAACGCGTACTGCAGGGTAATCTGGCCAGTAACAGAATCATCATCGTAATTTTGCTCGTCTTCGCTAAGCACCTGGGCGAGTGTCTCACCTGGCTCAAAACCGGGTGCGCCGTCGGGCCCGGCAACCGTTGACAGATCCCTGTCAGTATCAATTTCCTGGTAGCGAAGGCCCACCTGCAAGGTCCACGCATCGGTGAGGTAGAACTGGTTATGGGTGAATAGCCCCCAACGATCGGTTTCCGCCGGAAACTTCAGCACGCTAGAGGTCCCCGGTGGGAGTGGAGCCAGAGGAATTGGAAAGTTTTGCTGGCTAAAGTCGACATCCGAATTTTCGTAATAAGCACCCAGCATGTAATCCCAGGTTTCGCCACCTTCACTGGCAATGCGTAACTCCTGTGACCAATCGGTACGCTCGTCTACCGCAATGCGGCGCGCGACATTTTCCGGATTGGAGTTCCCCAGTGCCAGATCATACTCCCGTGTCGAATCAGTATCGTGGTAGCCGGTCACCGAGGTGATCATGTGGGATTCCAACTCCCACTGAAGAACCAGTGAGGAGTTCCAGAATTCGCCGTCCGTGTTGTCTTCTATACCATTATCCAGGCCAACAAACGCACCGCGCCGGTCGAACGCATCCAGTTCGCGCAGCACGCCATCTGGATCCTGCTTACTGGGGTCGCCGGCGGGCGCACCCTCCAGCGTAATCACATCGTCGTTCTCTCGCTCGAGGTACTGGACCGCCAGGTCCACGCTGAGGGCATCAGTCGGCAACCAGCTGAGACTAACTCGGCCCGCCTTGGTTTCGTCGTTGGTGGTCTCCCCGGTCACGTCATTCTCAATTTCATCGAGATCACTCTCGTCGTAAACACCGGCGACACGCACCGCCAGTTCTCCGGGTAGCAGTACAAAACTGGCCGCCGCCTGTGTATTCACGCCGTCATTGTCGGCAAACGTTCCCCTAATCTCACCTTCCATTTCATCCAGGTTTGGGCGAGCGGTATGGATGTTAATCGCACCGGCAGGCGAGGTACGCCCCGCCAGGCTGCCCTGTGGGCCACGCAGCACCTCAATGCGCTGGATATCGAACATTTGCTGGAACACCGCGTTGGAATCCACGATCGCCTGATTCCAATAAGTCGTAACGCTTGCTTCCGACGCGGAGTTAGGATTGTAATCAATGCCGCGCAAGTTAATGCGGCCGCTGCGCCCATTAAAACTGTTGATTTCCAGACCGGCGCTCAGCGCTCCCAGGTCAGTAAAATTGAAAACATTAAACTCCTTGAGCGCCTCGCCATCGATCACGTTCACCGTGGACGGAATATCCTGTACCGATTCCGAGCGTTTCTGGGCGGTAACAATAACCTCTTCCAGAATTGCTTGCTGGGCAGCTGCGTAGCTGCTACCCACCGTTAATGGCAGCGCAAGCGTCGCGGCCAGCGTTCTCAGTCGGAAATCGCAGTTTTGTGAAGATGCCATTAAGATTTCTCCCTTTCGATTATGGTTATCCCTGGATAACGCCCATTCTTACCCTCGAAAGCTCCAAAGCGGGAATCATATCCGGCCAAATTTGGACTTGTCTGCAGACCACCGCAGCTCAGGGCTGGCCGAATATGATTCCATCAATCATCCGGTAAGAACTATGATGGCACGGTGTAGAAACTCGAAAGCACAAGTCACGCCAGTTTTGCTCCCACTTTGCTGCTATGGGCGAGCCAGTACAGTAGAAAGGATTTTTCATGTTGATGATCAAGCGATTTCTAATCGCGACCGGCGCACTGTTACTGCTAGGTGCGATAACCGCCACAATTTTGTTCACCAAGCCCTGGGACGACCTGCAGAGCTGGCGCTTTTTTCTTACCCAACCCGTTGTCGGTTGGCGCGCAGATATATTTACCAATTGGGGGGTTATCCAGCCGCTGGCTGAGCTGAACGCATCATCCAAGCCCAGGGTGTTTGAGCGGGATCTCAACTCACCGGATGCAGTTTCCTATTCGTTGGATGGAAAGAGCATTCCTTTGTCTGATTACCTGGATCGCGCGAATATCTCAGGACTGATGGTGCTACATGATGGTGTCATCAAGATGGAGTACTACGCACAGGGTCTTAACGCCGAGAGCCGAAATCACCTCTGGTCTGCAAGCAAAAGCTTCACGTCCACCCTTGTCGCGATGGGTGTCCATGACGGCAAGATCCGTAGCCTGGACGACAAGGTGGAAGAATATGCCCCGCAGTTTGCCGGCACTGCCTACGGAGAAACGCCGATTCGGCATGTACTGATGATGTCCTCTGGTATCGATTTTTTTCACGAAAGAGGCACACCGAATCGGGTGGATATGTACTGGGATATCATGCACGACAGGCAGGATTTTGATAAATGGGTGGCAAAACTCCCCCGCCGGGTGCCTTCCGGAACAGATTTCAACTACATCGCCACCGATACCCACGTACTGGCCGCCGTCTTAAGGGGGGCTTATGGCAAACCATTCCCACAGATCGTACAGGATCGCCTCTGGGAACGCGGTGGGTTTGGCGGTGATGCGAGTTGGGGACTGGATGGTGTGGGACACGCCATGGGCCACTTGAGCCTGTCGGTACGCCTCGAAGAGTTCGCCAATCTGGGTCAGCTTTATGTTGAAGATCTTATCCTGAATGGCGAGCAGACGGTGCCCGCTGACTGGTTTTCTATGGTTGAAAATCCTCAAGGGGACTTCCAGGAACCGAGTTTCGACGAGGCAGGCCGTATGCGGGAAGGTTACAGCGCACAGTTCTGGTTACCCCATGATTACGATCAGGAGTTTATGGCTGCAGGTGCGTTCGGACAGTATCTCTGGATAGATCGCAGGCAGGGAACGGTCGTTGCACAGTTTTCAGTTGGTGAACCGACGCTGTTCACTGACGGAGAAGACCACATAACGCCGAAAGAGTTTGCCACTGTGATGCGAACACTGGCGCGAAAAGAAACATTCAGATGAGTTAAACAATAAATAAAGAAGATGAATGGCCTAGAAAAACCAAAGCGCTACTTCGCGATATTCGCGATTTCCTGCGGCACTGCGCTAATGGTAATGGATGGCGCTCTGCCGAACGTTGCGCTGCCGACCATAGCTCGCGAACTGAACATTGATTCCTCTTCGGCAATCATGGTGGTCAGTGTCACCCAGCTGGTATTGGTGATGACGCTACTACCTTTTTCTGCGCTGGGTAGCCGTATCGGTCTGCGAAAAATGTACCAACTGGGCCTCTGCCTGTTTCTTGGCGGGGCACTGTTGTGCTTTTTCGCCCCTAATTTCCCTCTACTACTTGCGGCTCGGGCGTTGCAGGCACTGGGTGCCGCTGCAGCATTGAGTGTTGCCAGTGCAATGCTGCGTTCAATTTACCCGACGAGGCATCTGGGCCGAGGTCTCGGCATTAACACCATCATCGTGGCAAGCGCCGGAGGAGTCGCACCCATTCTGGGTGGGTACATCGTATCCGAAGTGAACTGGCAGTGGATTTTCATCGCTACCACGCCGCTTGGCTTACTGTCTCTGGCAGTGGGTCAGCGCGCTTTTCCCGATGTGGCGGGTCATGGCCAGACAATCAGTCCACTGGGGGCGTTGCTCTGCGCATTAACATTCGGCCTGATAATTTCCGGGCTGCTTGCTATGGCCGGGGGACACCACCCGCCGACCTCCATCGCGATACTACTATTGGGCGTTATTGCCGCTGTTGTATTTGTGCGTCGTGAGCTGACCCAGGCCACGCCTATTTTGCCGGTAGACCTGTTAGCCAATCGCGTCGTGGCGCTCTCTACTGTTAGTGCACAATTCGCGTTTATTGCTTCAATGACCTTTGTTCTCTCACTACCCTTTCGGCTGCAGGAACGTTTCGGGTTCTCGCCCAGCGAAGTGGGCACCGCGGTTGCGCCTTTCCCAATGGCGATGATGGTGAGTGCCCCCCTTGCAGGCATGCTATCCGACCGTTATCACCCGGCAATCCTGGGTTCTATTGGCATGGCAATCGCAACCGCAGGGATGCTGCTACTCGCCCTGCTACCAGAGGGTGCCACGCAAGCTGATATTGCCTGGCGAATGGCTGTGTGCGGCACCGGTTACGGTCTATTTTTTGCACCCAACGCGAAGCTGATTGTTTCGGCCGCACCAATTGAGCGTGCAGCTTCTGCCGGCGGCCTGATCGCTACCAATCGGCTCGCCGGCCAGGC
>JAACFI010000311.1 GCA_009937575.1 Haliea sp. | reverse complement strand
GATCAGCAGGCGACTTTTTGCAAACAGCAGCAGTTTGTTGCGCAGGTTCATTCTGCCCAGGTTATTCAGGCCGGGGTCGCTGCCCCACTCGTCACACAGCAATTCCAGTCTCTCGAGGAAATCCATGGGACCGAAATCGCCCATAGAGACCTCCGCTTTCGCCTCTTCCAGAATCTCGTTGGCGTCGAGGTTTACCTGCAGTGTTTCACCGAAGGCGCGTATCTGTTTCTGCAGGTCACTCAATTCCGGCTCAGCCAGGTCGGTGATGCGTATCGTTTCACTCATGTCGATATCCGGGTTGCCTTCAGCCCTGCCTGTTTTCAAAAAACTCCAGGACGAGAGGGTCTCCTTCACGTTCCAGGTAGGAGGCCGCCAGGCCTTCGCCGAAGCGCTTGTACCAGATCTGCCGGTAGCCAACAGCCTCCGCTTCCCTGACCTTTTCCTCGACGTTATCTACCACAAAGCGCAGGTGATGCATGCCTTCGCGGCCCGCCTCGAGAAATTCCTTGTGGGGTGTTTCCCCGGAAACCCATTCGATCAGTTCGATTTCCACGTCGCCACTGTTGGCGAAGGCGATTTTCAGGGAACTCGTTTCAGGCCTGCCCCGGTACTCCCACTCCATGTCCGGTGCATCCATCTCCACAAATGTGCCGAACAGGGGCTCATAAAGGGCCAGGGCCTTCTTCAGGTCTTTCACCACAAACCCGACCTGGTTTACCGGGGGAAGATTTAATACCTCTGCTATGTCGCTGTTCATGCTGTCTCCTGACATTGAATGTGTTGTTACAAGTGGTTAGCTGAATGTTGAGCATAAATTTAAAACAGTTGTTGTAATAATACAAGCGTTTTAATATAGTTGACCCTCGATCAGCATAATTTGATGAACTCGTATAGATGGAGCGATCTATGAAAAAGGGTATTTCATTTGACTATAGTGATGCCTCGGTACTGGTGACCGGCGGTTCAAACGGCATCGGCCTGGCCATCGCCCGCGCCTATAAAGAAGCGGGGGCCGATGTCACGATTACGGGTCGCAGGACTGCCGCCGGTGATTACGACCACGATTTGAGTGATTTCGCCTATCAGCAGCTGGACGTTGGTTCCAGGGATTCGCTTGAAGCACTCGCCAGGAGCCTCGACAGGCTGGATATTCTGGTCAACAACGCCGGCGGGGCACAGGACAATGAGTGGGGGCACGATGGATTCGACCAGTCCCTCAATATCAATGTGGCCAGCGCTTTCCACCTGAGTACCGCCTGTAAACCCCTGTTGGAGGCCAGTGAGTTCGAAGGGGGAGCGAGTATTATCGGCATCGCCTCCATGACCTCTTTTTTCGGCTACGAATGGACCCCCGGCTACGGTGCCGCCAAGGCGGCCCTGGTGCAGTTGGTAAAGACCCTGGGAATCAGCTGGGGCCCGAACGGGATTCGGGCCAATGCAGTGGCCGCTGGTATGACGCGCACCAACCTTACTGCGCCTGCTATAGATGGCATGCCGGAGATGATAGAAGGCATGTTGGCGCGGCAGGGGATTAAACGGGTGGGCGAGGCGGAGGATATCGCTGCCGCAGCATTGTTCCTTACCTCACCGGCCGCCAGCTGGGTTACCGGCCAGACCCTCGCTGTCGACGGGGGCTTTTCAACAGGTATGGCCTGATGAGCGGTGCAGTGCTCAGCAAACGTGAACAGAATGCGGCCAGAACGCGCGACAGGTTGATTGATGCGGCCGTGGAGCTCTATGGCAACAGCAGCATTGACGCGGTTTCGCTCAGGGAAATTTCGGCCGCTGCAGGACAGAAGAATCCCAATGCCCTGCAGTACCACTTCGGCGATCGGGACGGCCTGTTGCAGGCCATCGTGGATAAACACGCGTCGCGTATCGGCGCTTTGCGGGAAAGCTATATACTCAGGGCCGAAACTAACGAGTGGCCACCTGAAGAGGCCGCGGTCCGTTGCCTGGTAACGCCGATCATAGACTATGTGGAAGCCAACCCGGACGGGGTCAACTTCGTGAAGGTGATATCGCAGATCGCGGCGGTATACCAGAACGGAACCAGCTTGAATTACGAATCCGGAATACAGTTTCCCAACACAGAAACCCTGGTAACTGTATTTGAGAATGCGCTCGGGTTACTGCCGGCACGTGAAGCTCAACGGCGTATTTATCTTGCGGTGACTATTACGTTTCATACCATTGCAGATATCTACCGCGCGGGCGCGCAACAACCGGCTGGAAGCCCCATCGCCAGCAATAAGCCGATGGTGGAACAGCTAATTTTACTACTCAAGACTTTTTTCTCTGCGCCATCCCATAATACCGGTGACAGTCGCTAGAATTCGGGCAGTGTTCACAGAGGAAGTCTCATGCCCTACCAGACATTACTCTCCCCCGGCCAAATCGGCCCCCTGAAACTCCAATTTTGCGGAGGAGGGTGGCTTCTGGGGCGACCGGATCCTGGCCTACCACGAGGAGCAGGCCCGAGGCGGTGCCGGCCTGATTATCTCCGGTGCCTGCGGCGTCATGTATCCGGTGGGACAGGTGCAGGAGTGGCAGGTCGCAATTTCCGATGATAAATATATTCCAGGGCTGAAACGGGTGGTCGATGCCGTGCACAGCCACGGCGCCCGCTTCGCGGTGCAGTTGCACCAGGGTGGGCTCAATGCGGTGGATGACACGGTGGCGGGAAGGCCCCAGTGGTGCCCTTCTATTCCCGAACAGGCCTACGGTGATTTCGCCGACGGCATGCTGATCTCCGAGCTGGAGGTGCTCGCCAGCACCGGTATGCCGACCCACAGGGTGATGGACAAGGAGGATATCCGGGTTCTCGTGCAGGCCTTTGCCGCCGGTGCGCGCAGGGCGAGGGAAGCCGGATGTGACGCTGTGGAAGTACATGGCGGCCACGGTTACGTGCCGTCCTCTTTCCTGTCACCCAAAACCAACCGGCGCACCGATGAGTACGGTGGCAGCCTGGAAAACCGGGCGCGCCTGTTGCTGGAGATTTTGCGGGCGGTTCGCGCCGAAGTGGGCCCTGATTATCCGCTGATCGTGAAGATCGATTCACGCGAGGTCGGCAAGGACGGGGGGATCTCCCTCGAGGACGCCAAAGTCACCGCGCAATGGCTGGAGAAAGCGGGAGCGGACGCTATCACGGTCAGTGCCTACCACGAGTTCAGCAAGGGTAAGCTGCACTCGGCCTCGAATATACCCCATGAACCGAATACCAATCTTCCCGCGGCGGCTGCCATCAAAGAGGTGATGACGCTACCGGTCATTGCCTCGGGCCGGGTGGAGCCCGAGCAGGCCGATGCAGAGATCAGCCAGGGGCGTTTCGATTTTCTCGCCATGGGCCGCAAACTGCTCGCAGATCCCCATCTGCCGCGCAAGATCGCGGAGGGCAGGGTTACGGAGATCCGTCCCTGTGTGTACTGTTATACCTGTGTCAGCGCGATTTACGTCAGGGAAAAAACGCGCTGCGCTGTCAACCCGGAGTGCGGGCAGGAGTACCGGCAAAAAATCTCATCTACCGGCACTGTAAGGAAACGTGTGGCAGTGGTAGGGGGCGGACCCGGTGGCATGGAGGCCGCAAGGCGGTTGGCCACTGGCGGCCACGAGGTCGTACTGCTGGAAAAATCAGACAGGCTGGGCGGTACCCTGCGTTTTGCCTCGCTGGCCTATGCGGCGAACGAGCGGCTGCTGGACTGGTTGTGCTCACAGGTCGGGTCGCTGGATATCGATGTGAGGCTGAAAACTGAAGCCACTGCCGAACTTCTTGAATCACTGGCGCCTGACGATGTCGTGGTCGCTACCGGCGCGCTGCGCAGCCTGCCGCCGATACCGGGTGCGGAACTGCCCCATGTTTTCAGCGGGGATGATATGCGCGAGCTGGTGCTTGGGGAAAGTTCCGAGCGGGTGAAGGAGAAGACCTCCGTGTTCACCCGCGTGGCGACCCGGGTCGGGTCAGCCACCGGCGTCACCGCCAATCTCGACCTGGTGCGCAAGGCGACACACACCTGGATGCCGCTGGGCAAAAACATCGTGATAATCGGTGGGGAACTGGTCGGTATCGAGCTGGCGGAGTTCCTGTGCGAACGGGGTCGCGATGTGACCGTGGTCGACGATGCACCGCGCTTTGGTGCCGGACTCACCCTGGTGCGCCGGCTTCGCATCCTGGCCGAAATACGCGATCATGGCGTGGGTCTCTGTCCTGGATCGAAGGATATCCAGATAGAGCCCGGGCATGTGCGCTTTACGGACGTGGCGGGTGATGAGCACTCGGTTATCGCCGACCAGGTGATTGTCGCCAAGGGGGCTACGGGTGATTCAACCCAGGCGGAAGCGTTTCGCCGCGCGGGCCTGCGGGTACATGAGATCGGCGACGGCACAGGTGTCGGCTATATCGAAGGTGCGATGCGCGATGCGATGAACGCGGTCGCTGCCATTCATACGGGATGAGGCCTGGTTCCCTTTACCAGGTATACGCGGCCTCTACCCCATAGGTCCTCGGCAGGTTGTAGACCGTACCGGCGGTCTCCGTGACGTCCACCAACGGCGTGCCGCCCGTGATATAGCGATCATCGGTCAGGTTGTTGCCGTAGGCGGTTACCCGCCATTTCTCATCCGTAGACAGCCAGGTCAGGCGCGCGCTTACATCTTCCTGGTCCACCTCGTACAGGCCGGACAGGCAGCTCGCGCGGTCGAAACAGTTGTCGACATTGGTGCGATAGGACCATGACAGCATCGGGATGACGGTGCCGAGATCGGTATTCCAGTTGTATTGCACGGCGAGGAAATAGATCTCTTCGGGCAGGCGTGGCAGGTTTTCATCCGAGCGGTCGATCTCGCAGGCATCCACCGGGCTGCCTCCCACCTCTATACGCAGGCAATTTTCCGGGACCGGCCCGGGATCCGGGGCGAGAATACGTATATCGTCGTATTCGTCGATCTCGCCGTCGTTAATGGTCACGTTGGCAGTGATCTGCAGGTTTTCGATCGGCAGGATGACCGTCTCGATTTCGAGTCCGGCAATGGTGGAGGAGTCAGCATTGATCAAGGCGCCGGCGATTCTGCCGGTATCCGGGTCGATTCGCACTGTGGTCAACTGGCGATCCGAATAATCCGTGTAGAAAAGCGCCGTATTTAATCGCAGCCGTCTATCCCAGGCATCGATTTTAAGGCCGATTTCGTAGTTCCACACTTCCTCGGGGTCATATTCATAGATGCGTCCGGTATCAACGCGGACGGTGTCCGAGATGCCACCTGACAGGAAGCCGTTGGCCACGGTGACATAAGCCGTACCGAGATTGATAAAGCCCACGTCCTCGAAGCTGTATTGCAGGCTGGCCATCGGCGTGACGTCAGTATCATCTGTCTTCATCTTCTGGCTGCCCAGGGGATCCAATTGGCCGGGATTCTCCGGATCTTCTGGCAGCAGGAACAAGTGGTCCCGATTGAAGCTTTCCGGGCCGCTGGGGAAGCGGTAGAAGCTGTTAACCGCGAATGGGGCCGCATCACCGGTAGTGGCCAGTGTGTTGATATCCGGCACCCTCTGGTTACGGGTCAGCTCGCGCTCCTCCCAGGTATAGCGAATCCCCAGGGTCAGACCCCAGGCGTCGTTGAAATTCCAGTCAGCCTGGCTGAAAAAAGAAACAGAGCTGTTCTCCGTTAACAGCTCTGTATTCTGGTTGGTATAAAAGGCCAGGTTTTCAAGGCCCAGGGCGTTGAAAAAGGGGCCGGTGGGCGAGGCGCGGCTGTTCTTGTCCGTCTCCTCGGTAAAGCCGAAGGCGCCTACCACGTACTCCAGCTTGTCGTCGAAGGCCGCGCCGGACAGCTGGATTTCCTGGCTGAAGGCATCTGTCTCGCGTTTGTCCGTTCCCTGCCAGGCGAAACTGGTCCTGTCCAGCAGCGCTATGCCCATCGCATCGATTTCATCGACCTGGCCGCCCTCGGTATTACGCCAGGCGGTGATGCTCTTGAATGCCATGTTGTCACTGACGTCCCACTCGGCGGTCAGCGCCAGGGTGTTGACCTCGGCCTGGTACTTGGCCGGATTGATGTTGGCCTGTACATCGTCCTTGCCCAGGCGCTGGTTCTCCTGGCACCACTCCTTGATGGTCTTGCCAGTCGACGGGACAATAATAGAGGCGTCCTGCAGTTCCGCCTGCCAGCCGGCACCCGGAATTCCCTCTACCACTTCGCAGTTCTGGCCGCGAGGGGCCTGGTCGGTCTTGTTGTACATGTAGTTCAGGTCGAGCAGCAGGTCTTCGCCGGCCACCCAGCGGAATTGGGCCTGACCACCATAGCGTTCCACGTCGGTCAATTCCTTGCCGTCCAGCATCCAGTCGTTGCCGCTGGATTTAGTGTCCACGTAACCGTCACGGTTGGTGCTGTAAACGGAAAATCGCGACATCAGCGTATCGCCCATAAGGGGAATGTTGACCGTTGCCTTGCCATCCAGCTGGTCGTAGTTGCCGGCTCGGACCTGGACGTTACCCTCAAACTCCTGGCTGGGTTTGTTGGTGGTATAGAGAATTGCTCCACCAGTAGTGTTCTTGCCGAATAGAGTGCCCTGGGGCCCCCGGAGTACCTGCACACTCTGGAGGTCGACATTGTCCAGCACGGCACCGTCTGCGCGCGATGCATAGACCCCGTCGATATAAATGCCAACACCTGAATCATAATTGACTCCGATGTTGCGCTGGCCGATGCCACGGATGAACGCGTTGCCTGCCCCGGTGGTTCCGTTACCGGTGTACATATCGACGTTGGGCACGACCCTGGTCAGGTCGGCAATGGTGGTCATCCCCATCTCGGACAGGGCATCTCCCGAAAAGGCGGATACGGCGACCGGGGTTTCCTGCAGGGACTCTTCCCGTTTACGGGCCGTGACCACCACTTCTTCCAAAACCAACTGCGCCACTGCGAGGGTAGGGGAAGTTGTTTCGACCAGGGCAGCGGTGGCAAGTGTAGCAAACGCGAGGCGACGAGAATTTATTCTCATGACGAGGGACCCACCTTTTACCTTGTTATTGAAATAGTTACAGGACGTTTTATCTAAATTATGGGGAGATGTAAACCGCCCGCCCTGCAATGGTTCAACATGGCATCCAGCAAAACGAAATGGGCCGTTGGATGTGCTATTGCTTTCTCAGCTGTTCCAGCGCGTGTATAACTCCACGCAATTCCGCCAGCCCCTTCATACGACCGCCGAATGAATAACCGGGGTTGACCCCTTGCTGGCCGATCTCATCCCCCAGGGTATGGCCGTGGTCAGGGCGCATTGGTATGACATCGGTGCGCCCTTCACTCTTGCGACGCTGTTCCTCGTCCAGCAGCGCACTAATCAGCCCGACCATGTCGTTGTCGCCGTCCAGGTGTTCAGACTCATAAAACGAGCCGTCGTTTTCGCGCCTGATATTGCGCAAATGCACAAAGTGAATCTGCGGACCGAACTCCCTCACCATGCCGACCAGGTCATTGTCCGCCCGGGCGCCGAAAGAACCCGCACACAGTGTCAGGCCGTTGCTGACGCTCGGTACTGCCGCCATCAGGGAGCGAGCGTCCTCGGCGGTGGACACGACCCGGGGCAGGCCGAACAGCGAGAACGGCGGGTCGTCCGGGTGAATACACAACCGCACGCCGGCTTCCTCGGCCACCGGGATGACCTCCTCCAGGAAGGCAAACAGGTTGGCTCGCATACCCTCGGTACCAAGTGCGATAAACTCGGCGATGGCAGTACGTATACCCTCCCGGTGGTAGGAGCCCTCGCCCCCGGGCAGTCCTGCGAT
>JAACFI010000310.1 GCA_009937575.1 Haliea sp. | reverse complement strand
GCGGTGCGCACCCTACGGGTACTCCGATCAAACGTAGGGTGCGCATTGCGCACTACGGGTACTCCGATCAAACGTAGGGTGCGCATTGCGCACCCTTGATTCTTCGCCCGCAAAAGGGTTCAGGGCGTCAGATCTTCCTGATCCGCACCTTCTTTCACCGGAATCATCAGGTCTTCCTTGCTGACTCCCATCATCAGCAGCGCATTGGCTGCCACATAGATGGACGAGTAGGTACCGATCATGACACCCACGATCAGGGCAATGGCGAAGCCGTAAATCATTTCTCCCCCGAACAGGGCCAGTGCAGACAGCACCAGCAGGGTAGTCAACGAGGTTACTAACGTTCGGCCCAGGGTTTCGGTGAGCGAGATGTTGATCACCTCCACCGGTTCCGCCCTGCGGATTTTACGGAAGTTCTCGCGGATACGGTCGGACACCACGATGGTGTCGTTCAGGGAGTAACCGATGACCGCCAGCAGTGCCGCCAGCACCGTCAGGTCGAACTCCATGCCGGTCACCGAGAAGAATCCCAGGGTAAGCAGCACATCGTGGATCAGGGCCACCACCGCGCCCACCGCGAACTTGAACTGGAAGCGGAAGGCGATGTACAGCATCACCAGACCCAGGGCCAGCAGCATGGCAAGACCGCCCTGCTCGCGCAGTTCGTCGCCCACCTGGGGTCCCACGAATTCGATGCGCCGCAACTCCACCGAGCCGGCGAAGGCCTCCTGCAGTTTGACCAGTAACTCGGCGCCCTGCTTGTCGGAGTAGCCCTGGGACAGGCGTATCAGCACATCGCGATCGGTGCCAAAGCTGACCACAATGGCACCGGCGTAACCCTCTTTTTCCAGGGTGCCGCGGATGGCATTGAGATTGGCGGTCTCTGAGTAGTGCACTTCCACCAGGGTACCGCCGGTAAAATCCAGCCCCCAGTTGAGTTGCTTCACCGCCAGGGAGGCCACCGAGGCCAGCAGTAACAGCCCGGAGAGCAGCATTGCCAGCTTACGCTGGCCCATGAAATTGATGGTGTTCATACCTTCCGCCCTCCTATCGACAGCTTCTCAACCCGGCGACCGCCGTATACCAGGTTGACCAGGGCGCGGGTGCCCATGATGGCGGTAAACATGGAGGTAACGATACCCACCGAAAGGGTCACCGCGAATCCCTTCACAGGGCCCGTGCCCACGGCGTAGAGAATAACTGCCACTATCAGGGTGGTGATGTTGGCGTCGAGAATCGTGGCTACCGCACGTTCGAAGCCGGCATGGATCGCCATCTGTGGCGACAGCCCGTTGCGGACCTCCTCGCGTATTCGCGAGAAGATAAGCACGTTGGCGTCCACCGCCATCCCCACCGTCAGCACGATACCAGCGATCCCCGGCAGCGTGAGGGTTGCGCCGATGATGGACATGAAGGCCACCAGCAGCATCAGGTTGCAACTGAGGGCGATCACCGCCGCCACGCCGAATACCCGGTAGTAAACCACCATGAATAACACCACCAGGGCCAGGCCGTACTGCACTGATTTGACTCCCAGGCGGATGTTCTCCGCTCCCAGGGAGGGGCCCACGGTGCGTTCTTCCACGAAGCTGATCGGCGCCGCCAGTGCCCCCGCCCGCAGCATCAGCGCCAGTTCCGACGCTTCCAGCGGGCTGTCGAGGCCAGTGATCTGGAACTGGGCGCCCAGGGCAGACTGTATCACCGGCGCAGTCAGCAGTTTTTTCTCATCGTAGGGGACCTTGTTCGCCACCTCGCTGCCATCTTCCTGGACCTCGTAGCGGGTCCGGTATTTGCGTTCGATGAACAGAACGCCCATGCGCCGCTTGATATTGTTCCGGGTGGCCCTGGACATCAGGGTGCCGCCCTCGCCATCCAGGCTGATGGACACATTGGGCATGCCGTTCTGGTCAAAGCCGGACTGGGCGTTGGAGACCCGTTCACCGGTGATAATCACATCCCGTTCCAGCCACTCGGTCATTCCGGCCCGGTCCGGGCTGCGGTATTCAAAACGCTGCTTTTCCGAAGGGGCGGCGTCCAGGTTGGCCACCAGGCGGAACTCCAGGTTGGCCACCTTACCGAGAATCCGCTTGGCCTCGGCAGTGTCCTGGATGCCTGGCAACTCCACTACGATACGGTTCTGCCCCTGGCGCTGTACCAGTGGTTCCGAGACACCCAGTTCGTTGACCCGGTTACGCAGGGTAGTGAGATTCTGGCCCACCGCGTAATCGGCAATCTCCTTGCGGGTCTGTTCGGACATGGATGCCACCAGGTTCCAGCTGTCCCCCTGGTCGACCCGGTCCAGGGTAAGTTCAGGCGAATTCTCGGCGACCACCGAGCGTGCCTTTTCACGCAGTTCCTCACTGCGGAAGCGCGCTTCCAGCCCGCCCTTCTCGTCCAGGGTCACAAAGCCGCGGATGCGCTCTTCCCGCAGGGCGCGTTTGGTGGCGTTCAGGTAGTTCTCCATGCGGCGCTCCACCGCAGCGTCCACGTCCACTTCCAGCTTGAAATGCACACCGCCGCTGAGATCCAGTCCCAGCTTCATAGGCTGGGCGCCGTAGTCACTGAGCCAGTCCGGGGTAGTGGGCGCCAGATTCAGGGCCACGATAAAACCGTCGCCCAGGGCCCGAGAAACCCGCGCCTGGGCCGACAGTTGCTGCTCGCTGTCGCGCAGGCGCACCAGCGCATTCCGGCCCTGTTCGTCAATGGTCTCACCGAAGTGCTCGATGCCCGCTTCATCCAGGGCCTTCAGGGCCCTTGAGACAGTCTTGCCATCGATCAACTGGGCGCTGCTCTCACCGGTAATCTGCAGTGCGGGGTCCGGGGCGTAGAGGTTGGGGGCCGCGTAGAACAGACCCAAAAGCACTACGAACAGCACGAGCAGGTATTTCCACAGCGGGTATTTATTCAGCATAGTGTTGCTCTAAACCGGGGCGGTTCCCGTCAAAAAGTGCGTCATTATAAGGAATCAGCGGTAGGCCACAAGGCCGGGCTCGACAGCTAACCCAGCCACTGGCGCGCATTGCGGAACAAACGCATCCAGCCCCCGTCCTCATCCCACTCGCCCGGCGCCCAGGAATACTGCACCGTGCGGAACACCCGTTCCGGATGTGGCATCATGATCGTGGCACGCCCGTCCAGGCTGGTCAGCCCTGTGATACCAGCCGGGGAACCGTTGGGGTTGGCAGGGTAACGTGAAGCCACCGACAGGTCGTTCTCGATATAGCGCAGGGCCACCGTGCCACTGGCGTCACAGGCATCCTGGTCGTGGATCTCTGCAAACTCTGCCCGGCCCTCGCCGTGGGCTACCGCGATGGGCAGGTGCGAACCCGCCATCTCCGACAATAGCACCGAGGGGGTATCCTCCACTTTCACCAGCGCCAGGCGCGCTTCGAACTGTTCCGAGCGGTTGCGTACGAAGCGCGGCCAGTGATCGGCGCCGGGAATCAGTTCCTTGAGCGTGGAAATCATCTGGCAGCCGTTACACACTCCCAGGGTGAAACTGTCATCGCGGTGGAAAAAGGCCTGGAACTGCGCACGCACGGCGTCGTTGAACAGGACACTCTTGGCCCAGCCCTCGCCGGCACCCAACACGTCCCCATAAGAGAAGCCGCCACACGCCACCAGGCCCTTGAAGTCGGCCAGATCGCGACGGCCGCCGAGTACATCGCTCATGTGCACGTCATAAGCGGCAAATCCGGCCCGGTGGAAGGCCGCCGCCATTTCCACGTGACCGTTAACGCCCTGTTCCCGCAGGATGGCTACCGCAGGTCGCACGCCGGTGTTGATATAAGGCGCGCTGATGTCCTCGCCGGGATCGTAACTGAGTTGCACCGAGAAACCAGGGTCTTCCGCGCCCACCCGCTGGTATTCTTCGCTGGCGCAGTCGGGGTTATCCCGCAGGGACTGAATCTCATAACTGGTCCGCGCCCACAATTGCTGCAAGCGCGCCCGCGAGTCCTCCAGCACGATCTTTTCACCATCTGTCAGCGACACCCGGTCTCCGGCCACGGCCCGGCCGATCACGTGACAGCAGTCGCCCAGCCCCAGGGCGATGGCCCTCGCACGCAGGGATTCCAGGTCGGCATCCGCCACCTGCAGCACGGCTCCCGCCTCCTCGCTGAACAGCCGGGCAAGATCGTCGCCCTGAATGCCCTGCAGATCGACAGCGAAACCACAGCGCCCGGCAAACGCCATTTCCAGCAAGGTGACCAACAGGCCGCCATCCGAGCGGTCGTGATAGGCGAGCAGCTTGCCGGCAGCGATAAACTCCTGCACCAGGGAGAACAGCCCGCTCAGGTCGGCTGCATTTTCCACGTCAGGCACCGCCTCACCCAACTGCCCGCAGCACTGGGCCAATGCTGAACCGCCCAGGCGGTTGGCGCCGCGGCCGAGATCCAGGAGCACCAGGGAGGCATCCCGCCGGGGCAGCGGCTGCGGAGTCACCGACAGTCGCACATCCATCACCGGGGCAAAGGCGGAGACAATCAGTGACATGGGCGCGGTCACGGATTTCTGCTCGCCGCCCTGGTGCCAGGTGGTGCGCATGGACATGGAGTCCTTGCCCACCGGTATGGTGATGCCTAACTGCGGACAGAACTCAATGCCCACTGCCTGCACCGTGTCGTACAGGGCCTCATCCTCGGCGCCATAGCCGGCGGCACACATCCAGTTGGCAGAAAGCTTGATGTCGCGGATATCGGCAATGGCGCTGGCGGCGATATTGGTGATCGCCTCGGCCACCGCCATGCGCCCGGAGGCCGGGCCGTTCACCAGTGCCAGGGGCGTGCGCTCGCCCATGGCCATGGCTTCTCCGGCAAAGGAATCATAGGATACGGTAGTCACCGCACAATCGGCCACAGGCACCTGCCAGGGACCCACCATCTGGTCCCTGGCCACCATACCGGTCACGGTGCGATCGCCGATGGTAATCAGGAAATTCTTGCTGGCCACTGTGGGCAACTGCAGTACCCGCTCCACCGCCCCTACCACATCCAGGTCCAGTTCGAGGGCAGCCTGCGATATCGCGCGGCGCTGTATCGACCGGTGCATACGCGGGGGTTTGCCGAAAAGCACCGACATGGGCAGGTCTACGGGTGCGTTGTCGAACTCACTGTCGGTCAGGGTCAGGTGCAGCTCCCCGGTGGCCTCGCCCACCACCGCGAAGGGACAGCGCTCGCGCTCACAGATAGCCTCAAACCTGGCCAGGTTCTCCGGCTCCACCGCCAGAACATAGCGCTCCTGGGATTCGTTGCACCAGATTTCCAGTGGCGACATGCCGGGCTCATCGTTGGGTATTTCGCGCAGTTGGAAGCGGCCACCGCGGCCGCCGTCCTTCACCAGTTCAGGGAAGGCATTGGACAAGCCGCCGGC
>JAACFI010000309.1 GCA_009937575.1 Haliea sp. | reverse complement strand
TACGACGAGGGGAGCTATGTTTCGGTAGGTTACTACCTGAAGAAAGTTGACAACTTTATCGGCACCAGTATCGTCAATGATGTTGTGTATCCGGAACTGGTGCAACCGGCATCCGGCCCTCGCTACGATGAAGCGGTGGCAGCCATTGGTGACTCGACTGATGTCAACCGGGATGTGCTGGATTACTACCGGGACCAGGGCTGGGTAGACGCGGTGACTGGTGAGTTGTTGAATGGTCTTGACACTTACGATCCGCTAGTCTTCGCCTTGAGTGTGCCGGTCAACTCCGAAGATGCTGAAATCGACGGATTTGAGCTGGCCATACAGCATATGTTCGGTGAAAGCGGCTTCGGCGTTATCGCCAACTACACCACGGTAGACGGCGATATCGAATACAATAACCGCACGATCGGTGTCGACCAATTTGCCCTGCTCGGATTGAGTGACTCCTATAACATCATCGGCTTCTATGACAAGGACGGAATCCAGGCGCGTTTTGCCTATAACTGGCGTGATGAATTCCTGGACGACACTGTCCAGGGCAATTTCCAGCAGGAGCCTATCTACGTGGAAGACTACGGCCAGCTGGATGTGAGTCTCAGTTATACCTGGGACGAAAGGCTGACCATTTACGCCGAGGCGATAAACCTGACAGAAGAGACACAGCGCAAGCATGGTCGTAACGACAAGATGGTGGTTGCCACTATAGAGACTGGTGCGCGCTATGGCTTCGGGGTGCGTTACAAGTTCTGATAGCAGGCTAGCTGCTGACCTATGACAGCCACTACTTCTAATTGTGGCTGTCTTTTTCATGCCATGAAGGTGCGACCTCGCCGACGCCGCGCTCATTATGAGTTATGTAAATAATGAGACTGCAAATATTCGCGCAATCGCGATTGACCTTGCTATGGATTATCTATTGTTGCAGCGTGGCGCCTGGCCAGACCTGGGCAGTACCGATGTCACCAAAAAACCCTGTACCCGTTAAGATAGTAGAGGTGGCCGGTGGCTACCAATTGCAGCGCGGCGGCCGACCCTACCAGATCAATGGCGCGGGCATGCATGCCAATGAGATCGCAGTGTTTGCAGCGCATGGCGGCAACTCATTGCGTACCTGGGGCACCGGCAGTGACGGTGTGACCGGCAGGCAACTTCTCGATGAGGCGGCTAAATACGGTGTGACGGTTGCCCTGTGTCTCGACCTCGGTCGCGAGCGCCATGGCTTTGACTACGATGACGAAGAGGCCGTTGCCAGGCAGTTGGAATATGCGCGCCAGGAGGTGCTCAAGTACAAGGATCACCCTGCGCTTCTGCTGTGGATAATCGGGAATGAATTGAATCATTCCTACAGCAATCCCCGGGTCTTCGACGCGATAGATGACATTTCCAGGATGATCCACGAAGTGGATGGCAACCATCCGACGACTACAGCTCTTACTGGATTCAGCAGTGAGCTTGTGGCGACGGCAGAGGCTCGCGCGTCGGATCTGGACTTTCTCAGCTTCCAGCTTTACGCCGCCCTTGATCAGTTACCCCAGAAAATGAAAGATGTTGGATACAGCAAGCCTTTCATGATAACCGAGTGGGGTGCAACCGGACACTGGGAGGTGGTTAAGACACCCTGGGGCGCGCCGATTGAAATGAATAGCAGTGAAAAAGCCCAGCGCTTCCTGCAAAGATACGAAACTGTGATCGCGGACAAACCCGAGCAGATCATTGGATCCTATGTTTTTTTCCTGGGGCAAAAGCAGGAACGGACTCCAACCTGGTATGGCTTGTTGCTGGAGGATGGCTCAGGAACTGAAGCGATGGACGTCATGCATTATATCTGGAATGGGGACTGGCCCGAAAATCGCGCCCCTATAGTTAATGGCATGCAGCTGGACGCAAAAAATATGCCGCAAGTATCGATGCCGTCGACCCTGGTGGGGGAGCTTTAACCTACCGTTGGCAACTGATGCGCGAAAGCGCGGCAACGCAAATCGGCGGCGATCCCGAGACGGTGCCCGAAATCATCTCGACTGCTATAGAAGATCAGGAAGACGGCAATATCGTGCTTGAAGCGCCGGATGAAACTGGTGCGTATAGACTATTCGCCTATGTTTACAATAGTACGGGTTTGGCCGGCCATGCCAATATACCCTTTTTTGTAGAGTCTTCGCGGCGCTGAAACGGTGATTTGTGTAAATACCTGATGTAAGATCAATGGATATTGCGAGTTGACGGTGAGACTCGCGGCTTGGTTATCCCATCAAACATAATAACGGTGCCACGCAATTGGTGATAGCAGTGTGAGTAGTCCGCTAAAGAAAATTCTTATTGTAGGAGGCGGTACTGCCGGATGGTTGACTGCCGCCGTACTGGCAGCGGGCCATAATGCCAGACAGGAATCCGGTGTGCGGGTCACCCTGATCGAATCTCCTGACGTTGCCACTATCGGCGTTGGCGAAGGCACCTGGCCATCGATGCGAGATACCTTGGGCAGAATAGGGGTATCCGAGCGAGATTTCATCAGCGAATGCAGTGCCTCTTTCAAGCAGGGCTCCAAGTTTGTTGGCTGGCGGACCGGTGATGATAAGGAATTTTATTATCATCCCTTTTCCCTGCCTCAAGGGTATTTGAAAGCAAACCTGGTGCCTTATTGGCTGTCTGAGCATCCGAATCTCTCATTTGCTTCTGCTTTTTCAAGCCAGGAAGCATTGTGCCAGCTGGGAAAAGCACCTAAACAACCCGGAACGCCAGAGTTTGCCGCCGTGGCGAATTATGCCTACCACCTGGATGCAGGTAAATTCGCCTTGTTCCTACAAAAGCACTGTACCCAGAAACTGGGTGTCCAGCATGTGCTGGACCATGTGGCAGGCGTGAATTCCGCAGAAAACGGCGACATCGCTTCCCTTACCACCCGGGGACATGGGGATATCCAGGCCGACCTGTTTATCGACTGTACTGGTGTCGCCTCGCTATTACTGGGCAGGCATTTTGACGTACCGTTTGTAAGCCAGAAAAAGGTCCTGTTTAACGACCGCGCCATCGCCATGCAGGTACCCTACGCACGTGATAACGACCCTATTTCCTCTGCCACCTTAGCCACCGCCCGCGGTGCCGGCTGGATATGGGATATTGGGCTGCCCACCCGGCGCGGCATAGGGTATGTCTATTCCAGTGACCATGAGGCGGATGAACAAGCGGAACAAGCTCTTAGGCGCTATGTTCAGGCGGATCCCAGATCCAGTTTAGCTGTGGATATAGAGGCCAGGAGATTAAAATTTAATCCAGGATTTAGGCGGGAGTTCTGGCACAGGAACTGTGTAGCGGTCGGTATGTCCGCGGGATTTATTGAGCCCCTGGAGGCATCTGCCATTGCGCTGGTGGAAATGTCGGCAGCCATGATCAGAGATGAGTTGCCCGCAAATCGTAAGGTTATGGAGATTGTGGCAAAACGTTTTAACCAGCGATTCTGCTATCGTTGGGAGCGTGTAATCGAATTTTTGAAACTGCACTATGTATTGACCAACAGGATGGACAGCAAATACTGGACTGACCATTGTAGAGAAGAGAGTATTCCCGATAGGTTGTCCGAACTGCTTGAGCTGTGGAAATACCAACCACCTTCCAGGCATGATCTCATTCAAACCGATGAGATTTTTCCATCCGCCAGCTACCAGTATGTGCTTTACGGTATGGGATTCAAGACCCGGCCCAGGCCAACAAGCTGTCATCGGGATAATTTTGAGCTCGCGCACCGTTATTTCAAAGAGAATCAAATTCAAGTTGAGAAGCAAATCGATGGTCTTACGGATAATCGGACGTTGATCGACTATATGATCAGGGGGACTGGATGACGAATCATGTGGTACTCAACAACGTAGATCATCACGATTTGCGGATTATAAGGAAAAGATCGCCTGAGCTTGGCGACAATGTCATGTGTGCCCAGCTACTGCCACAGGAGTTCAGAGACGCCCAGAACGATTATCCGATCTTTTTTCACAAAGATCCCGATACTGGGAAGTTTCTGCCCTACGCCATGTTTGGTTTACAGGAGAATGAAAACTTATTCCTGGAGGGTGAATCCTGGAATGCCGGTTACCTTCCTTTCCTTGTGGAGAGAGGGCCCTTTTCAATCGGGATTCAGCAGAGATCCAACGACGAAAGAGGCCTGGTGATTTCCATAGATCTGGATCATCCTCGAGTAAGCCGCACGGAAGGCGACCCCTTGTTCCTGCCCCATGGCGGAAACACTGACTATATTGAAAGAATCTCTTATATACTGAAGGCTATTAAAGAGGGTGTTGTTGAATCAGAGGTCTTTGTGAAGGACATGCTCAAGTACGATCTGTTAGAGCCTTTCACGCTTGAAGTGGAGCTAAACAGCGGCGCGAAACACAGACTAGAGGGCTTTTATACAATCAATGAAGAAAAATTGGTAAATCTCGATGGTGCTGCCCTGGCTGATCTAAGTGGCAAGTTTTTCCTTCCAGCGGCCTACATGGTGGTGGCTTCTCTTTCCAACATACGAAAATTAATTGAAAAGAAGAACCAACGACTTTAGAACCTTATGTTTCCTGGCACAAACGGCTTGACAACATGTAATGCCCTAAAGGTGATGGATGATGTTACGCCGGGCGCTTTTGCAGAAATTCTGGCACAAGGCACGGAGCCCATTCTGCTGCGCGGGCTTGTCTCTGATTGGCCGGCGGTGCAATACGGGCAACAATCCGATGAGGAATTGAATGCTTACCTGAGGCAGTTCTATGCAGATGCCACGGTCAACTTGTTTTCGGGTATGCCTGAAATAGATGGGCGGTTCTTCTATAACGAAGACATGACGGGCTTTAATTTCACGCGCTCGCGCGAGAAACTGGACAAGGTGTTGGACCAACTGACATGTCACCATAATATCGCGCCGTCGCACTGCTTTTACGTAGGCGCGACCACAGCGGATAACTGCCTCCCGGGTTTCACAGCAGAGAATACCCTGGAGTTTGGCGATATCGATCCCCTGGTGAGTATCTGGATCGGAAATAGAACCAGAATTGCTGCACATTATGATCTGCCCGACAACCTGGCTTGTGTCGTAGCAGGCCATCGACGCTTTACCCTGTTTCCACCGGAACAACTGGTAAACCTCTATGTAGGGCCTCTTGATTTTACCCCGGCGGGCCAGCAAATCAGCCTGGTTGATTTTCATGATCCGGATCTGGATCGTTTTCCCAGGTTCGCGCAAGCGCTGGAACACGCGCTGGTAGTTGATATGGCTCCCGGGGATGCTATTTTCATACCCAGCATGTGGTGGCACCACGTGGAATCCCTGGACAACCTCAACATTCTGCTGAACTATTGGTGGCGTAAGTCCCCAGGATACATGGGTCCGCCTGTCGATGTACTGTTGCACGCCCTTTTGTCGTTGCGCGATTTGCCGCCGGAACAGAAAAAGGCGTGGGCTGGAATTTTTGATCACTATGTTTTCAGCGAAGATACGCCTCTTGGGCATATACCTGTCGCCAGTCAGGGTTTCCTGGGCCCAATGGATGAAAAGGTAGCCAGGAAGCTCAGGGCCACTTTACTAGCCAGGCTTAACCGTTGATCTTACCAATTCGGGTATTCCTGGAGATTAGATGAGGGAGTTGATGTGAAAAACCCAGAAGTTAAAAAAGTGGTTATCGCCGGAGGAGGGACCGCGGGTTGGATGGCAGCTGCAGCTTTATCTAAGATTCTGGGCAAGGGGCTTGAGATAAGTCTCGTAGAGTCTGATGACATCGGTACTGTCGGTGTCGGCGAGGCGACAATCCCCACATTATTGTTTTATAACAAGATGCTGGGTATCTCCGAGAGGGACTTTCTGGTCGCCACTAACGGCACCTTCAAACTTGGCATCAAGTTTGAGAACTGGCGAGATATTGGCAAGGATTACATCCACGCCTTTGGTTCCACGGGCAAGAATTTCTGGGCGGCGGGGTTCCACAATTTCTGGATTAAGGGTGCTCATCTTGGTATCAATCATGGATTTGGGGATTACTGTCTGGAACGGCGCGTCGCGGAGGCTGGTAAGTTTGCCCATCTGCCAAAGAATGGCCTCAATTATGCCTATCACCTGGATGCTACAGCCTACGGGCAGTTTTTGCGCAATTTCAGTGAAAAACTTGGGGTCAGTCGAATAGAGGGCAAGATATCATCAGTAAAGACCTGCCCCGGCAGCGGAAATATAGAATCTTTACAGTTGGAGTCGGGAGACATTATTGACGGAGATCTATTTATAGACTGTACCGGCTTCCGGGGCTTACTTATCGAGCAGACCCTGCACTCGGGGTATGAGGACTGGTCTCACTGGTTACCCTGCGACAGCGCAATACCTGTCCAGACTAAGGCCTTGGGACCTCCCGATCCTTATACGCGCGCAATTGCCCATAGCGCCGGTTGGCGTTGGCGCATACCGTTACAACACAGGGTCGGCAATGGCCTGGTGTACTGCAGTCGCTATATGTCAGACGATGAGGCTTCATCTTTTCTACTGGAGAATATCGAGGGAGAATCCATTACCGAACCGCGGGTTATCCGATTCAAGACAGGTCGGCGACTGAAACAATGGAATAAAAATTGCGTCGCAGTGGGACTGTCCAGCGGCTTTCTGGAACCCCTTGAATCCACAAGTATTCACCTGATTCAGCAGAGCATCCTGAGGCTCATAAAAATGTTCCCCAGGGATGGAGTGAAACAGGTTGATATCGACGAGTTTAACAAGCAAACCCTGAAATCATTCGATGACATCAGGGATTTTATCGTTTTGCATTACCATGCGACAGAGCGCGACGACACAGATTTCTGGCGCCATTGTCGTAACATGGAGATTCCGGACTCTTTACACAAGAGGCTCACATTATTCCGAAAAACCGGGCGATTGTTCCTTGGTGACGCTGAGTTGTTTGTCGACTCATGGCCGCAGGTTATGATCGGACAGGGTGTGATGCCAGAGGAATACCATGCTGTGGTTGATACTATGGATGAAGAGGAACTGAAGGGCTTTTTACGCCAGATCAAGTCAAATATCGATAATACCGTTGATAAGATGCCCCTGCACTCTGACTACCTGCAGAAGTTCTGCCAGTCATGATCTATGTTGCTGCCGGCACAATATAGAGTTTGAATGGGATTTATAATATAGAATATCGGTGGTTTGTCTCGCGTTAATTGACCAATTCCAGTTTTCCGAACAGCCCGGCGTCAATCCAGCCGCGGTCCTTGTGATCACCTGCAGCAAATTCGGAACCTATGAAATGCTCACGAATCTCACTGCCGTCGT
>JAACFI010000308.1 GCA_009937575.1 Haliea sp. | reverse complement strand
CTGGTCGACCTGTTTGTCGGTTGGCGCAGCAGCGAGCTGACCTGGGACGTGAACGTCTTTGTCAAGAACGCGCTGGATGAAGACGAGATTACAACCCAGGATGGCTCTGACGGCTACGACCAGGAATTCAGCGGTGGCTCCTATAACGAAACCAGAATCCTGCAGGAGCGCACCTTCGGCATGATGGCCCGCTACAATTTCTAGGCATAGTGGTGAGTTGTCTTACGGGGCGGTCTTTGGGTCGCCCTTTTTTGTGAACGACCATTCCTCTCTTTGATGGTGCGCGGTGCGCACCCTACGGGGACTCTGGTTTGGATTATGTGCTGGGGTCGGGATCGGTGTGAACGGTGCGCGGTGCGCACCCTACGGGAACTACCTTAGATCGAAGTGAGATCCAAGGTAGTATTTGGTGGTGCTGATAATCGGATTTAATGGTGCGCAGTGCGCACCCTACCTTGGATCGGAGTACCCGTAGGGTGCGCACTGCGCACCATCAAACCCGAACTTCAACCGCGCCGCAACCGGACGGCGGTGGCGAGTTCCTCCAGCAACGACTCCGTATCCTCCCAATTGATACACGGGTCGGTAATACTCTGCCCGTAGGTCAACGCCTGCCCGTCCACCACATCCTGACGCCCCTCCACCAGGTTACTCTCCAGCATGAGCCCGAAGATGCTGCGGCTGCCGCGGGCTACCTGGGTGGCGATATCGCTGGCCACGTCAATCTGCCGTGCCGGGATCTTGCGGCTGTTGGCGTGACTGGCATCGATCATGATACGTGCCGGCAGCCCGGCCTTGGTCAGCATGGCACCCGCATCGTCCACCGAGAACATATCGTAATTCGGGTGTTTGCCGCCGCGCAGGATGATGTGGCAATCCTCGTTGCCCGTGGTCTGGAAAATCGCCGAATGACCCTGCTTGGTCACCGACAGGAAGTGGTGCGGCTCGGAAGCCGACTTGATGGCGTCGATGGCTACCTGTATATCCCCGTCGGTGGCGTTCTTGAAACCCACCGGGCAGGACAGCCCCGATGACAGCTCCCGGTGGGTCTGGCTCTCCGTGGTACGGGCTCCGATGGCGCCCCAGGCAATGAGGTCCGCGTAGTACTGGGGACTGATCAGGTCCAGGTACTCGGTACCGGCGGGCAGACCCATATCTGCCAGGTCCAGCAGCAGCTGCCGTGCCAGGTGCAGGCCCTTGTTGATCTGGAAGGTGTTGTTCAGGTCAGGGTCGTTGATCAGTCCCTTCCAACCCACCGTGGTCCGCGGCTTCTCGAAATACACCCGCATCACCACAAACACATGATCAGCTACCGCGTCGGCGGCAGTCTTCAGCTTGGCAGCATACTCCCGGGCCGCCTCCGGATCGTGGATCGAGCAGGGACCGACAATGGCCAGCAGGCGGTCGTCCTCGCCTGCGAGAATACGGTGGATGGCGCGGCGCGCATTGGCCACGGTGTCCGCCGCCTGATCACTAACGGGGACATCAGCAATGAGTTGCTCCGGGGAAATCAGTTCATTGGTCTTCTGAATACGAAGATCATCGGTTGTCGCAGTCATGCCAGGTTCCAGGTAAACACCGCGGGATCAGCCCGCCTGCCAAAGGGCGGATAATATACCACCCCATAGGCCGGGATGGCACAGGCAGCAGGAATACGGTTAGGAGGTCAAAAATCAGCCGCTGGCGTTGAACAGCCCCGCCAGGTAGGTATTCAGGAACCGCCCCTCGGGATCGAATGCCCGGCGCACTTCCTCGAAATCGTCCCAGCGGGGATACAGCTTGCGAAAATCCTCCCGCGCCAGGGTATTGAGCTTGCCCCAGTGGGGACGGCCCTGGTACTTCCGCAGGATCGGCTCGATGGTGCGAAAGTAGGGTTGGAAATCTTCCTCGAAGTAGCGGTGTACCGCTATGGAACAGGTATCGCGCTGGTAGAACGGGCTCAGCCAGATATCGTCGCCCTTGACGAAGCGGACCTCGATGGGGAAAAACACCTCCTGGTGCTGCGATTCAAGTGCCTCGCGCACTTCCCGCAGGGCCTGCAGGCCGTGTTCACGCGGCAGGTGGTATTCCATCTCGTTGAAGCGCACATTGCGTTCGTTGGCGTAGTTCTTCCAGGAACTGGCAATGGTCGCCTCATCCTCAATGGTTCCCATATACGTTCCAAGGATGAGCTCGCGCAGTTTCGGGAAGGACTCCAGCCAGTCCCGAACAAGTTTCAGGTCCCCTGCGCCATCGTTGAAATCAAACTTCTCCGTGGCACCCAGGGGCTTGTCGGTGAGATCGTGGACATCGGTCCACCCCATCCCGGAGAACGGTATATAAAAGAACTCGAAATTTCGGTGGGTGTCGGCCAGCTCATCCGCCAGCGCCAGTATCTCGTCGAACTCGCGCCAGACCGTCAGCTTTTCCAGGAGATAGGGCGCCATATTCTGCATCCTGACCTGGGTGACGAAGCCCAGTGCACCCAGTGATACACGGGCGGCCTGGAACAGGTCTGCATTGGTGGCCGCATCGCAATCGTGCAGATCACCCTTCGAGTCCATTAACTGTAGACCGACCACCATATCCGACAGGCAACCTATACCTGCCCCGGTACCGTGTGTCGCTGTCGCCAGGCTGCCCGCCAGGGATTGCTCGTCGATATCAGGCATGTTGACCAGGGCCTGGCCGACATCCTCCAGGGGCTGCCCGATGTCCCCCAGCCGACTGCCACCCCACAGGGTTGCCTGTAGCTGTTCAGGGTTGTGGTCCATTACCCCACTCAGCCGGGAGAGTGAAAACAGGGTGCCGTCGGTAGGCACCAACGGGGAAAAGGAATGCCCGGAACCCACCGGGCGGATGGTGCCTGCGGTCGAAGCGACCAACTCCTGTAACTCCTGCAGGGAACCCGGGGCCTTGCGCGCGGCCGGCAGGCACTGCTGGGAACCGGACCAGTTGCGCCAGGGGATACGGCGTTTGGGAGCTTCACCCTGTGCCAGGGCAAGACCGGGGTAAAACTGGCTACCTACCGCGGCCGATACCAGCGCGGTGATCAGCTGTCGTCGCCCGATCATACCGGCTATTTCCCTTCCGCCATGAAGTGTATAAGCGCCTCGAACTGGGCCGGATCACAGTCCATGCACATACCGAAGGGCGGCATGCCGCCAAAGCCATTGATGACGTTGTCCACCAGGGTATTCATGCCCTTGTCCAGCCGCTCGGCCCAGGCAGCAGTGTCACCGGTCAGCGGAGCGGCGGTGGCGGCGATGGTGTGGCAGCTGCGGCAGCTGCGGTCGTAGACTGCTGCCAGATCGCCATCCGCGGGACTGAGGGTGCGACTGGCCGCTTCCAGAGCGGTCTTGTCCTGCTGCCCGGCATCACCGCAGGCAGTCAGGCAGCCTGCTGCGACAAGTAACACTGCCATGAATATCGATCTGAGCACGCGTGCAATCTCCATAAACTAGCTATAACTAACTATATTAGATTCAAAACCGTCGCTTGTCAATGCAAAACCTGTCCGGCGAATACCCTGATCACGCGCCGGATGCCTGACCCTGCCACCATTCGTCCAACATTTCACCCACCGCGTTGGCTACCACCAGGTGAGCGGCGTACCAGGTGTGCAGGCAACGGATACGGGTGAAATCGGCGATACCGCCAATACCCTTGCCGGCCAGCACATCCCCGAAACCCAGTTGCTGCAGCCGGTGACTGATAACGTCGCTGATGAAGCCCTCCCGAAGGCGGATGTAGGCGCGGTTATCTTCGCGCATCCGGTCCTGCAGGTCCGGGTTGTGGTCAATGATGCCCTGCAGTTCCTTGATCAGCCCCGCCGCCTCGGCCTGGTCGATACGGTAACAGAGTTCAGGATCGATCAGCCAGAACAGGGTGGGAAAAGGTTTGTCGTCCACCAGGGAGGCGACGCGAATCACCATGGGTGTGCCATCCGGGCGCGATACGGGTATGTCTTCCAATCCCCGTGGCTGCCGCCCCAGCAGGTCGGCCACCTGTTGCACAAGTTCGGGCGTGAGTTCCAAGGGTCTCCAGTCCGCGATGCGTAAAACGGCAAGTTTACGCCATATCACTTGCCTCGTGGCGCCCCTTTGCTAAGCTTTGGCCTTTTTCACCGACGATACCAAACTGTTCAGAGGAGTCAGCATGAAACCGGAAACCATTGCACTGCACGCGGGCTATGATGGCGATCCCGCCACCAACGCGGCGACCACCCCCATATACCAGACCACCTCCTACACCTTCGACAACACCCAGCATGGCGCCGACCTGTTCAACCTGGCGGTTCCCGGCAATATCTACAGCCGCATCATGAACCCCACCAACGCGGTGTTGGAGCAGAGACTCACGGAACTGGAGGGGGGCGTGGGGGCCCTGGCAGTGGCCTCCGGTATGGCGGCTATACGCTACTCGATTGAGGCCATCGCTGAGGTGGGCAGCAATATCGTCAGCACGTCGCAGCTCTACGGCGGCACCTACAACCTGTTCGCCCACACCTTCCCACGCCAGGGCATCGAGGTGCGTTTCGCCGATGCGGACGATTTCGAGGGTGCGGCCGCGCTGATCGACGAGAACACCAAGGCCCTGTTCTGTGAATCCATCGGCAACCCGGCGGGCAATATCGTCGATATCGAGAAGTGGGCGGACATCGCCCACGCCGCCGGCGTCCCACTGATCGTCGACAACACGGTGGCGACCCCGGTACTTTGCCGGGTCTTCGACCATGGCGCCGACATCGCAGTGCACTCGCTCACCAAGTATATCGGCGGGCACGGTACTACCATCGGCGGCGCCATCGTCGACTCCGGCAAGTTCGACTGGGCCGCCCATGCTGACCGCTTCGCGATCATGAATACCCCGGACCCGTCCTACCACGGCGTGGTCTATACCGAGGCCATGGGCGAGGCGGCCTTTATCGGGCGCTGCCGGGTGGTGCCCCTGCGCAACACCGGCGCCGCCATGTCGCCCAACAGTGCGTTCCAGATCATGCAGGGGCTGGAAACCCTCAGCCTGCGCATGAAGCGGCACTGCAAGAACGCGAAGAAGGTTGCCAAGCACCTGCAGCAACATCCGCAGGTCACCTGGGTGAACTACGCAGGGCTGAAAGACAGCCCCTACCGGGAAACCTGCGAGAAAATCTGCAGTGGCAAGGCGGCGGGGATTCTCAGTTTCGGTATCGAGGGCGGTATCGAGGCGGGCACGAAGTTCATCGACGCCCTGCAGTTGATCCTGCGGCTGGTGAATATCGGCGATGCCAAGTCACTGGCCTGCCACCCGGCGAGCACGACTCACCGGCAGCTCAATGCCGATGAACTTGCTTCAGCGGGGGTGAGTGAGGATATGGTGCGCCTGTCCATCGGGATCGAGCATATCGACGATATTCTGGCGGATATTGATCAGGCGTTGGATGCAGCGGCTGGGTAATAATTTAAATCGTTCGGGGTA
>JAACFI010000307.1 GCA_009937575.1 Haliea sp. | reverse complement strand
AGAACCTCACCAGCCGCGTTACGAAGGTAGGTGAGCGCTTCATGCCCCACCGGGATTTGGCCACGCAGGTCCCAACGTTGCCCGGCTGCTTTCTCGTCGATCTTGATCCCGAACCAGCTGCCGGGTGTTGCCATGACGGCAGATACCTCTGAGCCCAACCGCAGGTCACGGGCAGATTCCCGGGTCGCGTTGTCACCGGGAATATGCAGGTAAAGCTTGTCGCCCTCGCGGATCACCAGGCGATAGCCTCCCTGGGCTTCTGCGGAGGTAGTTGGCTCGGCTGAGCCGGTTTTATCTTCAAAATTAAGCGATTCAATTTCTGGTCGGAAAGCTGAACCCGGCCCACCCGCACTGGCCACCCCCAGGACATAGTCACCCGGCTCGAAGATCAGGCTATCCGCCACCGCCGGTTTGGAACCGTCACGGCTGCCGATGGTGAAAAGGGTACTTCTGTTGGCTACATCTATTCCGTTGTCAGCATATTCCAGCCGTATGACATCGACTATCGTCAGTGCACCGGGTATGCCATTGAGTTCCAGTGTCCAGCGCTTTTGCGCGTCCACGTCAGATACTGTCCAGAGATAACCATCCTGGTCCTCGTTCGTCATTGCTCCCATGATGGTTACAGCACCGGCAACCCGGTTCGCCTCCGCCGGCGTGTTATTAGGCTCTGATTCGTAGACTGCCGGCTGGGCGAACAAAGTGGAGCAGAATAGAACGGTGAGAAAGTTGGCCAACAGCATAATGATTGACCGGAATAATGATAATTGACCCGTCAGCGTGGAATCGTCATGACTGTATTTATTTGAAGAAGCCAGATTCATCATTAGAATGATTATAGACAGGAGTACTGTACTGACAATTTAATTCATTCTTGCTCCAAAAGTGGGTATTAAGAACAGAATGCCCTTGCGAATAAAGTTGAAAGTGGGTCCTTATGAAGTATTTTCGGTGAATCTAGAACGACTCATGTAGCGCCAGTCCATCACCTTGAGTTAACTTGCCGGTAAAAAAGAGGAATGAGCTCTGAAGACCACCGCCATTGGATTCATCATCGCCGGGGCCGCGCTACTCGCGGCCACCGCCATCGCTGTCATCAAAACTCAAGAACGACTCGATGCGGCCTGGGCCAGTGACGCCTGGCCCACTACCGAAGGCGAGGTGGTGAATACCTGGATGAGTCGCAATTCGGGGGCCCATGTGCGCTACCGCTACACGGTCGAAGGGATCGACTACGAGGCGGATCGCATCCGGTTGGTGGAGAAGCTCTGGCGCGACCAGCGGTCAGAGATTGTGGCGCGTTACCCGGAAGGACGACGGGTTACCGTGGCCTACGATCCTTTGAACCATTCGCGGGCAGCGCTTGAACCCGGGACCAGCTGGGGAGCCGTGACCAAAAAGATGATCGCTCCGCTGGTTCTCGGGATCGCGGGCCTCGGCCTCATCTGGGTCGGGGTGTCGCATGTTCGCCGCTGAAATTCCCGAGGCGTCGCATCGCCGATGGTCGCGAAGTCGGATATGGCGAATTTACTTATTCACGATAACACTCAATAGGTTAGCCGCTCGGAAGATGTTTTGAGTTCGGTTTCGAAAACCCCCTACCATTCTTCTGCTTAATGCCAGCAATCACCACAGAGCATCCGGCGCAAGTGGTTAATTTCCTTGGGAAAGTCGGGATATCAAATGGCATTGGTAAGCAGTACTGATTTGAAACCTGTTACCCATGTGTACAGCATGGACAGACCGCCCCCACGTAATATTTTGTCCTATACTCAAAACCAGGGTGGGTATTTCGTGAACGTGCTGCACAAGCCCGACAAGTTCAGAGAACTTCCGGCCAATGAGTTGAACATGGTGTAAGAGAAGGTACGCTCGTCTGACGATATCACCTGTTCAGACGTGCCAATTACAGGTCGGATGGAGGGAAAGTGATATGAATTGGCTTAAATGGCAGCAAATTGTTTCCCCGTTATTGATCGCCAGCCTGGTGTTCGGTCCCTGGGTGCAGGCGGCACAATCAAACCCCGGTGATGACAAGCCCTCTCCCGGGTACTACCTCGATAAAATCGACCAACTGATGTCTGCGGCTGAAGCCATGCGCAGCAGTATCGATCGTTCTGCATTCGACCTGGACGTGCTGCTGGACAACACGGATTACGAAGCGGAAAATATCATCTCATTCGTGAAGGAAGAGGTCGGCTTCGAGCAATATCCGGGGACCTTGCGCGGCCCCCTGGGTACCCTGATGAGCCGTTCCGGGAATGCGCTTGATCAGTCCATCCTGCTGGCCAAGCTACTGCGCGATGCCGGATTCGATGCGCGCATCGCCAGGGGCAGGCTGGATGATGCCCAGGCCAGAGAGCTGCTCAACGAGATGCGACTCGACCGTCCCGCCTATCCGGCGATCGGTTCCGCACCAGAATTCGCCGCCGCGATCCAGAGCCTCGAACTGGGGCCGAAGCTGGATGATGCGCAGCTTGAACAGTTGGCTCACACGCTGGCAGAACCTCCCCCTGTAGACGGCTTTTCCGGCCTGGATACGGTTCGCCGGCAGACTGGAGAAATCGAGGGCTGGCTGCAGAAAGCCGGTGTGACACTGGGTAGTACCGATAGTCTGGCTGCCGCAGTGGCAGAGGCCCAGGACTATTTCTGGGTTCAATTCCGTGATTCCGCTGCTTCCCCATGGGGCAATGTTCATCCTGGCTTCCGCGAAGCGCCCTCTTTCGACCTCAGCTTTACCGAGGTCTTCACCGAAAGTATTCCAGCGGAATTGCAGCACCGGTTTCGCTTCCAGGTATTCATCGAACGGGCCATAGCCGGACGCCTGGATGTAATGCCAATTTCCGACCCCTGGGAACGACCCACGGCGAACCTGAATGGTACCCCGCTGGTCTACACCAACATTCCCGATACCATGATGCGCGACCTGGCGGTTAGAGCCGACCTGGCTGTGAAGCTTGAGCAGGCATCGTTTTTCGCACCCGCTTTCGGCAGTGGTCTGGTGGACAGTGCCAGGTTCTTCGACAGCACGGGCACGCTGGTGGACCCTGAAGTGGCCAATGCTGCAGGCGCAGGGATTTTCAAAACATTGGGTGGTCTATTCGGCGACGCCCTGGGAGGCACCGGGGGCTCGGGTGCGCCCAGGCTGACCGCCCAGTGGTTGGAATTTACCCTCATTGCTCCCGACGGCTCGGAACGCAGCTACCGGCGCACCACCATGGATCGACTTGGCCCGGATGCCAGACGTCGGGGTGAGGTGCCCGCGAACCTGGGCCCGACCAGCGCAGAGCATCTGCGCCCCCTGCTCCAGCGCCACACATTCATGGTTTCAACAGGCGCGACGCCAAGGGCCATGGCAATGGATTTCGCGCTGGAATCGCTGCTGAAGTCACGGCCACTGTTTGAAGCCATTATCACCGAAGGTTCTGAGCCTCCTTCGGCAGCCACCCAGCCCAGCCTGAAAAATGTGCCTAAGGCCTGGGCCGGGCACCTTAAACTCTTCGGACTATTTGACCGGGCGGAAGACGCCTACGCGAATGGACGTCAATATCGCTCCGGACCGGCGCTGGTGGTACAGCGAGAGGGGCTGGCGGAAGAGCGGGGCAAGGTCACGGAGGCAATAGATATTGTACAGAATCCAAGGAGGGCATTTGCCTGGAAAGACGGCGAGCTTGAATACGTTCCGCAGGCTGTGGCCTTCGCCGGCATCTGGGAGACAGCGTCCGAGGGATCGGTGATCAGCGGCGCCAGTGAACCATTCAATACCGGATACGTCTTCGAGGAAGCGAAACAGTCAGGCGCTCCGATTTCAGTGATCCGCCCGGGAGAAACGGCGAGTCTCGATTCCTTGACTGCCGATTCCCTGGCAAGTATTCAGCAGGATCTGGACCGTGGCTTTGCGGTTGTGGTGCCGAATCAGGAATTTGCCCAGGGTGCCGGTTGGTGGCGCGTAGACCCGCTCACGGGCGAAACCCTGGGCCAGATTGGCAGCGGAATGGGTGGTGATATGACCGAATGGGTTGAGCTGGCCACCTTTGCGCTGTCAGTCGCAACAGCATGCGTGGGGCAGCTGGCGTGTATGAGTTCCCATGGTGCGGCCGTTAATTCAGGTAGTTATGGCGGGTTCGCCTGTTGTTCAATTTGGAACGCCTTTCTTTTGGCCGGCGGAATTATAGGGGGCGTGGTAAGCGCCGGGGTTGGTACGGGTTGGGACATATTCGGGGCCCTCACAGGGGACATTGCCGGTGCAACGTGCGCGGTGTTTGATGGATGAGATGCCCCGTGCGCCTTCGATTATGGACAGGAGTGTTGGCGCCCCTTGCCACGAACTGGAGCTTCATTTTGACTTACTCTCCTGCAACACGATGTTCCCGGACGTGTCGAGGTAGATAAATCGCGCCCGATCCCCCTCGGCCAATGCCCGGTTCGGCATAACATTGGAACAATCCTCAAGCGAATCGGCGACCAGCAACTGTACCAGCCCATCGCGGAATTCCGGCAGCAGGGACTGCTGACAGACTACCACTCCCAGCTTGCTACCGGGTGCGAACGCCTCGGTGCCGTCGGGATGAATGTAAATCAGCTCAGAGGCGGAATACATTTCTTTCGGAATAATTGGCGCAAGGCCGTCGTGGAAGTCTCCAGCAGCCCGTAACTCCGCCTCGGTCCTGGTTTGGCCGGTTACCTCGCGCGGCGGGTCGAGCACCACTTTCTCAATGGCAATGGCGCCCTCGGCGCTGAAATACATCCAGCGACGCGACTTAATTTCCACCGCCGCGAGGCCTTCCGAGAGAGCTTTCGCTCCGTGCAGAGTCCACTTGCGTGGCATTACCGGGTTGCCATCTGCATCGATCAGGGCCCAGTTGTCGCCGCCGCTGGCCGCCGGGGCCATGCCTTCCGCAAAATCTCCGGCCCCCGAGAATTCATCCTGCAATACGACCTTTCCCTGGCTGTCGATCCAGCCATAAGACTCCTTGAGGCCCGGAGCCATGGCCTGGAACCAGGCCCGCCCGCCGGAAAAGCGGCCGAATTTCCAAAGGTTTTTGTCGCTTAATTCCTGCGGGTTTCCGTCGTAAAGCCAGAACCGGCCGTCACGGTCGACGAAAAACGGATGCGGGCTGCCGTCCTTTTGTGTATCAGCAACCGAGCAGCCCTGCGAATAGGGTTGCAGCGGAGATATGCACGAATGGGGATTGCCCGATGAGCTGACGCAAGTTGCTGACTTCACCACCGGCTCGAGCGTGTAGTTGCCTTGCCGGTCGATGACGCCCCACAGGTTGCCGTCAGCCACCACAGCGCGGCCTTCACTGAACGGCTCGGCGAAAGTCCAGCGCGGTTCGATGGCCCAATCACCTTCCCGGCTGACATACCCCCACTTGCCACCCCGTGACAACGGATAAAGGGGCGGCCCGTCATCTTCGACGGCAAAGCCGCAGGGCGGCTCGGAGG
>JAACFI010000306.1 GCA_009937575.1 Haliea sp. | reverse complement strand
GGGGCATGGATCTCGGCAAGGATGTGGACTACCAACGCCTGATGCTTGATACCAAGTTCAAGTATTAGTCTTCAGCAGCTTGAACCTCGCCAGGCACTGCTCCATTTTGAGGGGGAGCAGGGTAAACCTGGTCCCCCTACTTTCGAAAGTGCTGACCAGCCCTGTTAGAACTCCGCCTGAATACGTGTGAACAGGGCTTACCTGTCCCGATCTTCACCCCTGGCCTGGTTGAAGTTGGGACCACTGCTTCCAGCGGTATTCTGCACGCCCTGGAAATAGCCGCTCACACTGTCTTTGAGGCTGGCGTAGCCACACCCGCATCCAACGCGAGGTAGCGATTAAAACGGCATGTCCCCATGGCCAGTAAGGCGGTGCCCACCTCACTGGCACGATCAGCCGCATCTGTGTTGCCGAACAACCCGCAGAAAAATAGGCGGTAAGCGCATCGGTAACCGGGGAGCTGTACCTGGCCTGTATGCTGCTCATGCCATAGCCGTTGTTTGACATATTGACCGCGTCGCCATCAGAGCCGGTATCAGTGGGTCCCTGGATGGTAAGAATACCGGTATAGCCCCAGTAACCGTTACTCTGTGCAAATGCCATCGGCATCAGAAAGCCTGTGCCGTCATCTTCGCCTGAGGCATAGGATGCCACCAGGCCGAACTCGCCCGCTACCACGGCGTCCTGGCCTGCGCGGCCCGGCTCAAACCACCGCTGGCCCGGGCTGGTCACACCAGCCAGTCGCGGAAAAGGCGCCAAGTCTATCTCTAATGCGGAAGTCCGCACACCTGCCGAACGTCATGTTTTTTGGAGCGCCACGCGCTTGAATGAAAAGGCTGCGGTAGATCTTCTCGTGTGACACTGGGTTATTCTGGTCGTCTGGGTAGGTATGCTTGAGCCATTCGGCAATCTGCTCGGGTGACCAAAACTGCATGAGTTTTAGCGCCACCAAGCGAGCCAACGCACGGTTCCTCATAAGTTTACAGGTCTTGGGGCGTCTGGCTCTATCCCAGGCGGTCTGATCAGCTGGCGTTGCCTGGTAGCACTGCGGACCGCCATTGCGCTGGACGTCACGACTGACTGTAGATGCAGCCCGCCCCAGCGACGCGGCGATTGATCTTATGGAGCGTCCAGCGACTAAACCTCGGGATATCTCCTCTCTTTCTGACAATGTGAGCGCCATGCAGGAGCGATGTCTAGCTACAGGACGAATACCACCTGCCCTGGAAAATATGCCCTGAACTGAAGAATGATGGCAGTCAAACAGGCAATCGATATCATGCAGAGAGTCTCACCCCCACCAATTAGCCGGAAAGAAACTGCCCCCTCGATGTTCTTATTAAATACCGCAACTATCTAACCGTCAGCCACGTGTGGAGTGCACCTCGTGGATATACTCGCACTTGATACCTGCCTTCGCATGGTGCTTTTCAATGGCTTCGCGATTGGGCGCGTCCAAAACACAATAGATCTTGTTGTCCTCTTCGCTAAATAGTATATCGTGGTGTGTTACCCCGAACTCATCCGGCGGCGCATCCTGTAATTCGTTTAGGGTTTCCGCCGTAAAAGGCTTCATAGGGTGGGTATCAATGTACTTTGGCATGATTGTAACCTCCTCTCGACAGAACTCTAGAATCTGTTCGAGCATCTCTCACCGATGATCGTCGCGTTGAGTCTCTCGCGACAAAGTAAGTATAGAGAGTCCTCAAGCGGCAATAGAGGTATCTAGCGATCCGTTTGTTATAACCATCTGATCTGTGGAAACTTAATCTTATATGGCACTAGTAGCAAAGGAGCGAAGGTGCCCATATCCGATTTCACCTTTTGCGAAATCAGCGCGTAGACCCGTACAACTCGAATCGCAATGGAGTAGGCTTTTCGCCATTGATTACCTTTGGCCAACCGCAAACTGACGTCATCCAGATCAAATTCGTCGCGGCACACAGTTCTATATAGTCTCCTGATTTTGTAATAGGCTCGCTTACCAGCCATTCACCCGAAGGGGCGTATTCCACATTCATGAATAGACCTATACAGGACACGGACTGCAGCAGGTTCGGGTCCATACCTAGCTTTCTATATTCGCTTTGGAGGATTTCACGGCAGCCAGGTTGGTCGCTATCACAGTAATGTTGAAAAGCATCCCGTGAACAGAATCCTCCGCCGGTATAGTGATTTGCGGTCTTATCATCTGCTATGAACCACAGTGGATTCATATGGTTGGAGTACACAAAATCACCTTCCCGCCATTTGTATCGTCCGTTTCGCCAGTTTGTATAGATGCAATCAGTGTATTTCATTGGATCCTCTTCCGTGACCGAAACAAAACAACCGACCTGTTGACCCTCAATGTCAGTGACGCGGAGTGTTTGGCCCTTTTTTACCACTCCGCTACCGCCACTATCGGGTTCGATTGTTAAGCTTTCAACGAGAAAATCGGGTCGTGTTGGCATGGTCCGCTCCTCAATTGGAGAAACGTCAGTGTCTCAGTATCTGGTAGATGATGCGACCCACAACGACGTGATTGCCCGCTAAGAGTCAGCAATAGACATGCTTGTCAGTGTAGACCAGATGTCACGAAACAGAAGATACAAGGCGATAGCGGCCCTTGTTAGGCACCCGATGTGATGGACAAGGACCGGGAAGTGATGCAGCGCTACCCGGCGTTCCCTGCGCGGGCCTGGCTGGCCAACTGGCTGTCGCGTACGGACCAATTGGCACAGACGTTAGGGCTGCTTGAGGATATGGGGCTCAAGTTACCGTAGGGTGCGCACTGCGCACCATTTTTCCTCATTAGCCTGATCGCGTGTATCCTAGAGAAGGATAGTAACGCGAGAACCCCCTATGGAATTCCAGGACCTGCGCCTGTTCGTATCCGTGGTGGACAAGGGCAGTTTCACACGGGCGGCGGAACAGGAAGACCTGCCCACCTCCACCCTCAGCCGCCGGCTGCGCAAGCTGGAGGACGAACTGGGTGTGCGCCTGCTGGAGCGTACCACCCGCCGTGTGCACCTCACGGAACTGGGGGAGGAGTTCTACCAGCGCAGCCTGCAGATCCTGGAGGAGGTAGACAGTACCCGCAGCGCGCTGAAGCAGAAGCAGGACAAACCCTCCGGGCGCCTGCGTGTCTACGCGCCGACGGAATTCACCAGGGTGCACTTCCAGGAGATCATTCCGGCCTTTGCCGAGGCCTACCCGGAAATCACCCTGGAACTGTTCACTACCGATGGTGGGCACAACGTGGTGGATACGCGGGTGGACGTGATGATCCATATCGAGGAGCCCCAGGACTCATCCTATATCGGCCGCGTACTGACCACCGCCACCACCAACTACTATGCCAGTACCGATTACATTCGCAAATTCGGCCGGCCGGAAAAGCCCGATGACCTGCTGGAGCACGAGTGCATCCTGGAGGCCTACAACCCCCACCAGTACGATCGCTGGTTCTTCCCGGAAAAGGGGAAGGAGTACAGCATCAGGGTGGAAGGCCGCTACGTAACCGACTCCACCTACATGGCCCTGAGCCTGGTGGAGCGGGGCCTGGGCTGTTCCATGCTGCCGGATTACATCTGCCGACAGGGGCTGGCCGATGGCCGACTTGTAAAACTGTTCAACGGCCGCTACGAGATCAGTCACAACATCTACGTGTTGTATCCCTCGCGCCGCTATGTACCCTCCAAGGTGCGGGTGTTCCTGGCATTCCTAGAAGAGAACTTCCCCGGGGCGTTGTAGTTCACGCAAGGGGACTATCCCGCCCCGTGCAATAATTCATCCCGCTCAGCCATCTTTATCATCTCCACGCATCCCCTACACTGGGCACTGTTGCCTGAATCAGTGAGGGAGATACCCCATGAGTGAACAGAGAGACGCCGACGTCCAGTGGCGCAAGGCCCACGAACACGCCACCAGCCTGCCGTCGCCGGACTTCCCCTACGAGAGCAAGTACGTGGAAGTGAACGGCCACAAGATGCACTACGTGGAGAGCGGGCAGCCTGACGGCGATCCCATCGTTTTCATCCACGGCGCACCGACCTCGGTCTACCTGTGGCGCAACGTCATGCCCTATGTGGAAGACCTGGGCCGCTGCATCGCCTTCGACCTGATCGGTTTCGGCAAGTCGGACCAGCCGGATATCGAGTACGGTTACTTCAGCCACGTGGACTTCGTGCGCGGCTTTATCGAGGCCATGGACCTGGAGAACATCACCTTCGTGATCCACGACTGGGGCTTCAACTACGCCATGGAATACGTGGCCGACCACCCCGAAAACGTCCGGGGCGTCTGCTATTCCGAGGCCCTGATGGCACCGCGCTACCCCATCGACGACACCGCGGAGTACGCTAAGTCGGCCCCCGGGGTACTGGATATGTACCGCACCATGCACTCGGAGGAGGGCGTCAATATCGCCATCACCCAGAACCTGTTTATCGAGCGGGTGATGCAGGAGCACATCTACCGCCTGGTGACCCAGGCGGAAATGATGGCCTACCGGGAGCCCTTCTTCGATGTCAGCAAGCGCGGCCCGATCCTGCAGATGCCCCGGGACGTGCCGCTGGATGGTGAACCAGCGGATATCCGCGCCTCCTATCTGAAATTCAACAACTGGTTCCTGGAGAAGGAGGACATCCCCACGCTGCACGTGTACGCCACTCCCGGGGCGGTGAATACCGTGGAGGATGCCGAGTGGATGTGCGAGAACATCAGGAATCACGAGAGCGCCTGGATCGGTACCGGTATCCACTATATCCAGGAGGACAACCCCGAGGGCTACGGCCGGGCACTACACGACTGGATGCGCAGGAATGTTTGCACTCAGCGCTGAAAGTCATGATTATCCCGTTATTAGCAATAATATAATTGCTTATCCGGGTCTTTATCCTGTCTGGGACAATAATAAACTGGACACAGCTTGCCACCCCGTCTCGGGGGCGGCGCGTCCAGAACCCAGCCAGGAGATAAATAACATGACCGATATACCCTACGACGAGTCCGGCAAGAAGCAGCTGTTTCGCGAGCTGACCGCCGGCATGACCGCCCAGTGGAACATCGCCCACGAGTGCGCCAACCGCCAGCCCTCGGCGGAGTTCCCCTACGAGTACAAGTCCATCGAGATCAACGGCCACAACATCGCCTATGTGGATGAGGGGGAGGGTGACCCGGTACTGTTTATCCACGGCGCGCCGACCTCGTCCTATCTGTGGCGTAACATCATGCCCTGGCTGCAGGACAAGGCACGGGTCATTTCCATCGACCTGCTGGGTTTCGGCCAGTCCGACAAGCCCGATATCGAGTACGGTTACTTTTTGCACGTGGAATACGTGCGCAAGTTCATCGAGCAATTGGGCCTTGAGAATATCACCCTGGTGCTGCACGACTGGGGCTTCAACTACGGTATGGAGTACGCCGTGGACTTTGAAGACAACATCAAGGGCATCTGCTTCGCCGAGTGCCTGATGTGGCC
>JAACFI010000305.1 GCA_009937575.1 Haliea sp. | reverse complement strand
ACTCCTGGCAGGCTCGGTCATAGCCTGCTACCAATTGCCGGTCGGGGGAAAAAGTTCTCAAACCGGGTCATTTGTGCTGTATACGCTTGATCTCCAGCGTGGTGTTGGACTGGATATTGTGCGCAGCAAGCGCAATATCATATTCCTCCGGCTGCGCATCACAGGGCGGGGATTCAACTTCATCTGCCGACGATCCCGTTAACAGCCCGGCCTCGGGCAGGAAATAGTAGCCGCCGTCTATGCCGCCCACCGCGGGCCAATCGCTACAGTCCGTATTTTCCGGACCCTCGAATGCAATGATGGTCCGTCGCAGCGGCCTTAATCCCAGAGGGTACTGACAAGTTAACTTGGCGTCGTGGGTTGATGTTACACAATCAGTGCTGGGTCTATTCGGTTTTCGTCTACAGCTCCCACTTTGAGGACTATTTGTGGGAAGTTTCAGATTGTGATTCCCACTTTATGGGAGAAACTGAATTAACTTGTCAGTACCCCTGTCAATGATGTCCTGGTCCTCGATGCATGCAATGACCCTGACGGTAGCACCGCAGCGGCTGCATACCTCAATGTCGATATTGAACACTTGCTTGAGTCGCTGGGCCCAGGACACGGCCACGTTTTCAGAGTTCGACTCCTACCTCTTCCGCCACTTTTCGCAGAATGGGCTACCATTGAGTACTGGGGAGACGAGCCCCGACCACCCTTGGTTTTATCCGTTTTAGCGCTGTGCGGGAGATGCCCATGAGTACCACTGACCTGGTAGTTGATGCGCAGGACATCGAGTTCTGCCTGTTCGAATGGCTGCAGATTGACCAGCTGCAACAATTTCAAAAGTACGAGGCTTTCGACGCCGAGACCCTTGGGCTCCTGGTCACGGAGGGCGTGAAATTCTCGGAGGAGGTGATCGCGCCGACCAACCGGGAGGCCGACCGGGCGGGCTGTTCTGTGGTGGACGGCCATGCGAAGGTCCCGGAGTGCCTGCACAGTCCTTACGAACAGGCCTACCAGCTCGGCTGGGCTGCGATTACCGCCAGCCAGGAGTTCGGCGGCCAGGGGGCCCCGGAGGCGATCGGACTGGCATTGTCGGAAGGCATCCTGGGGGGAAACCTTGCGCTTGGTATGTACTTCGGCCTTACGCAGGGCGCGATGGAGTTGATCGAGTCTTTCGGTGACGATGAACTCCAGCAAACCTACTGTGCCAGGATGACCTCGGGGGAGTTCACCGGGACCATGTGCCTGAGTGAGCCCCAGGCCGGCTCGGACGTGGGGGCGGCCAGGACCTCCGCAGAACACGTTGAAGGCATGAAATACAAAATCAAGGGCAGCAAGTGCTGGATTTCTTCCGGCGACAACGACCTGGGATCCAATGTCATTCACACGGTGCTGGCTCGCGTCGAGGGCGACCCCGTCGGCACCAAGGGGCTGAGCCTGTTCGTTGTCCCCAAGATCAAAGTCAACGAAGACGGCAGCCTTGGCGAACCGAACGATGTCAACCTGGTTTCCATCGAGGACAAGATGGGAATCAAGGCCAGCGCCACGGCCGTGCTCTCCTTCGGCGACAACGACAATTGCTACGGGCACATGCTGGGTCAGCGAGGCGATGGCATGCGCATGATGTTCCAGATGATGAACACCGAACGCATCATGGTCGCGGGCATGGGACTGGGTATCGCCAGCGCCGCCTACCAGAACGCGCTTGCCTATGCCCGTGAGCGAATCCAGGGCAACCACATCGACAGCCACGGGCAGGACGATGCGCCGAGCGTGGCCATCATCGAGCATCCCGACGTGCGCTACTCCCTCACCAGCATGAAGGCACGGGTAGAGGCGATCCGGGCCCTGTTGTACGGCGCCTGCTTCATCGAGGACAAGATGCATGTCACCGAGGATGCGGAGGAACGCCAGGAACTGGATGACCTGTTCCAGATCCTTACGCCGATGTGCAAGGGCTGGGCCTGCGAGACCGGCCTGGATATTGCGCGGGCGGGTATGCAGATACTCGGTGGCGTTGGCTTTACCAAGGATTACCCCATGGAGCAGTATTACCGCGACCTCAGGATCTCGGCCATCTACGAGGGAACCACGGGCATCCAGGCCCTGGACCTGGTGGGGCGCAAGATGACGACGGCCAACGGCCGTCTGTTCATGACCATCCTGGGCAAGTTCGGCCAGCTTTACGAGGCCAACAAGGGCCACCCGCGACTGGGCCCTTTGTTTGCTCGTTGGAAAGAAGCCTACGACAAGATGACCGAGTGCGGTATGACCTTCACCGAAATGATTAAGGAACGTGGCTTGTCGGGCGCCGTCCTGTACGCCACACCGTTCATGTTCCTGTTTTCTACCGTGACCGCTGCCTACTTCTTCCTGAAACAGGGCCTGATCGCCGACCAGGGGCTCGAGCAGCTCAAGGCGGATAATTCGGTCTCCGAGCAAGGGCTGGCAAAATTCATCGAGGAAAATGGCAAGGCGAGGTTCTACGATACCAAGTTGAAGACCCTGGACTTCTTCATCAATATCACGCTGACGAGGTACCAGGCCTACGCCGTACCCATCCTGGACAGAAATTACACTGCCCTGGATATCGCGCTTTAGCACCCATGGGGGTACTGCCAAGTTAACTCGTTTTCGCTGGAAAAGTGGAGATTGAAAACAGATAAAGGCCCACAAATCGAACTAGAGTGGTGTTGGCTGACCTATTCCAACGATCCAGGAGTTGATTCGTGTAGCCCCAGCCCATGACCTCAAGTTAACTTGTCAGTACCATCAAAATTGATGAGCAGGGCGCTGGAAATGTCCGTCCTCAGGTTTCGTTCCCGGGCGTTGCGAACGCACCCAAATGAATCGGCGAAAAACCGATTCTGGACAGGACCTTTATCTACTCGAGACTCTCCGCCACAATGGGAAAGTCCCAACATGATGTGTATGTATAGCTGGTGACCATGGTAAAACTTGCTGCCTGTTTATTGCTCGTTATCGTGATCGCTTCCTGCGGAGGCGGAGGCTCGGGAGGGGGCGGATCGACCAGTCCCACAACACCGCCTCAACCTCCAGCAAGTGAAGAGCCCCCCTTCGGGCTTGACGAACGCCCCCCGTTGGCAGACTTCAACTTGCCGACAGAGCCGGTAGCGGGTGGAGAGCTCGGGCTGGAGCGGCGCTACCCGGCGCTGTCGTTTCCCAGTGCGCTCTTCATCAGCCCTGTACCGGGTGAACCCAGCCTGGTGGTCGTCCGACAGTCCGGTACGCTGGAGGCGTTCGAGGATGACAATGCGTCCTCCGAAGCGAAGGTGGTGCTCGACCTCAGTGAACGAATCCTCTTTGCGGGAGAGCAAGGCCTGCTTGGACTGGCTTTCGATCCCGATTTCGTCTCCAACCGTTTTCTCTACGTTCATTACAGCATGAACAATCCCCGCCGCTCCGTCATCGCACGTTTCAGCTGGGAGCCTGGGAGTGATGAGGTTGATCCGGACAGTGAAAAAATCATCCTCGAGGTGGAACAACCCTTCGCGAATCACAACGGCGGCATGCTGGCGTTTGGCCCCGATGATATGTTGTATATCGCGCTGGGCGACGGCGGCAGTGGCGGCGACCCACAGAACAACGCGCAAAACACGCAGAACCTGTTGGGCACGATTCTAAGGATTGACGTTCACCCGGCGGAGCCGGGGCTCCCCTATTCTATACCCCTGGACAACCCCTTTACACAGAATCCGACCATACTCGATGAAATCTGGGCCTTTGGCTTGCGCAATCCCTTCCGCTTCTCATTTGACAGGGAAACCGGGAAGCTCTGGTTGGGGGATGTCGGGCAACGTACCCTGGAGGAAATCGATATTGCCACTGGCGGTGAGAACTTTGGCTGGCGTGTCTACGAGGGAACAATGCCGTTCGATGACTCTGAAAACAGCCTACCGGATTCGAGTTTTACGCCTCCGATTTACGAATATGGCCGGGATCAGGGTGTCGCGATCATCGGAGGGTACGTTTATCGGGGAAATGACATCGCTGCACTGGCTGGCCGCTATGTCTACACGGATTTTGGCTCAGGCAACATCTGGGCATTGACATACGACGGGGGGAAGGTGGTCGGCAATGAGTTGATTGCAAGGGCGGAGTCTCCCACCTCGCTGGGAGAAGACGCTAATGGTGAACTGATCGTGGTATCGCGGCAGGGGGAACTCTATGGCTTCACCGAGAGCGGCGGTGGCAACGCGCCCGACCTGTTGTCGGAAACCGGCCTGTTCACTGACCTCAGGAATCTCGTGGTCGCATCCGGTCTCATCGAGTACACGGTGAACCACGCCTTCTGGTCGGACAACGCACTGAAACGACGCTGGATAGCGGTCCCGGAAGCGGAGGTGATCGACTTCGAGGACACGGAGGCCTGGAACTTCCCGGTGGGCACCATCACCGTGAAACACTTTGAAATGCTGACAATTGAAGGAAACCCCGCCTCAGCTGTGCGCCTGGAAACCCGGGTGATGACCCGGCTCCGGGAAGGGTGGGAAGCATTTACGTATCGCTGGAATGCACAAGGAACGGACGCCACACTGTTGTCGGGCAGGCAAACACAGATCCTGCAAATCCAGACTGCCGCGGGGGAACAGGTCGAACAGGTATACTCCTACCCCTCCCGCACGGACTGCTTCCGGTGCCACACCGCCGCGGCGGATCGTGTACTGGGACTCAATACCCGGCAGATCAACACAGAATTTGACTACGGCGACGTGATCGACAACCAGCTGCGCAGCTGGAACCACATTGGCCTGTTTCGGCAGGATATTGGCGATGACCAACAGTACCCGGCTTACCCTGGGATAGACGACGCGACTGCCTCGCCGGATGAAAGGGCACGGACCTACCTGGACGTCAATTGCGCCCAGTGCCACCAACCGGGCGGTACCACACCGGTCGATATCGATCTGCGCTTCGATACTCCGATCGAACAGATGGGAATTATCAACGAAGTTCCACTGGCTGGCTCGCTGGGCATCGAGGACGCCAGAATTGTCCTGCCCGGCCAACCGGGCCGAAGCATAGTGATCGCGCGCACCAGCCGCCGGGACGGCGCGGCGATGCCGCCGCTCGCAAGCCACCTGGTGGACCAGGCGGGTGTCGAGTTGTTATCCGCCTGGGTAGAGGCACAGTAGCGCTGGCGTTCGCCAATGCCCGTGCGGTGCGTGTCCCTGGCGATTGTTATTTCAGCAATAATATCAAAGGGTACTGCCAAGTTAATTGACTGATCTTGGTAGAATCGACTGATGAACACCTACAAACGTTACCGATTTCCGCCAGATATCATTTCTTACGCTGTCTGGCTCTACTATCGATTCAACCTGAGCCACCGTGATATAGAGGATCTCCTAGCTGAGCGCGGCATCACTGTCAGCCACGAATCAATTCGCCTCTGGTGCATCAAGTTTGGCGCCATTTATGCTCACCGTTTGAAGCGAAACCACCGTGGCTACGGCGATACCTTCTTCATCGACGAGGTG
>JAACFI010000304.1 GCA_009937575.1 Haliea sp. | reverse complement strand
TTCCTGTTCCACGCCAGCAAGGACGACCCGGCGGGCCGCCTGCCCTCGGGTTGGACCTTTGTGCCGCCGGAGCAGAGCGAGCGACTCTCCGTTCCCACCATGACGTCCTACACCGGCAACCTGAAGGTACTGCAGAAAGCGGCGCGCTATGGGGGATTTCTGAATACCACGCCCGATTCGGACGGGGTGATTCGCAGCACCCCGTTGATCCTGCGCAACAAGAGCATGATTTACCCGTCCCTGTCGATTGCCATGGCGCGCCGTTATCTCGATGCCAGGCGTTTCCAGATGGAAACCGTGGAGCTGGAGAACAGCGAGGCCGTAACGGGCCTGCTACTGCAGGACAACTCGATTCCCACAGACCGCTACGGGCGGGTGCTGGTTCCCTACCTCGGCAAGCGCGGCAGTATTCCCTATATTCCTGCCACGGAGATCCTGCAGGCGGGCCCCCACGACAATTTTCCGCAACTGATCGATGCCCTGGCCATCGTCGGCACCTCGGCCATCGGGCTGGGGGACCTGGTGAGTACGCCCACAGACCGGGCCCTGCCCGGGGTTGAAGTGCACGCCACGGTGCTGGAAACCATCCTCAACGGGCGTCCGTTCCCCAGCATCCCGGACTGGGCGGCTGCGGCCAATGCGCTGGTTATCGTGCTCAGTGGACTGGTCCTGGCGCTGGTGTGCCCGGCGCTGGGTGCGCTCAGTATCAGCCTGTTCACGGCTTTTTTCATCGCGCTGTTACTGGGTGTCGATATCTGGCTGTGGACCTCCGCCAGGCTGAGCCTGTCGCCGGTGGTGCCTGTGATTACCGTGCTCGCGATCATCACACTCAATGTGCTGTGGGGTTACTTCACCGAGGCGCAACAGAAGAAACAGGTGCGCAAGGCTTTCAGCTCCTACATGGCGCCGGCGCTGGTGGACCAGTTGGTGGACAACCCGGACATGCTGAGCCTCACGGGTGAAACCCGGGAGATGACCTTCCTGTTTTCCGACATCGCCGGGTTTACCTCTTTTACCGAGAAGGCCACGCCGGAGGTGCTGGTGGCCACGCTGAATGAATACCTGGATGTGATGTGCCGGGCGGTAATGGAACACGGTGGCACCATCGACAAGATCGTGGGGGACGCGGTGGTGGGTATTTTCAACGCGCCCCTGGACCAGCCGGACCACGCCATACGGGCGGTCAATTGCGCACTGGAGATGGACCGTATCAGCAGGGCCTTTATCAAGAAGATGAACGACGCGGGCTATCCCTTCGGGAATACACGGGTGGGGGTGAACAGCGGGCCGGCTATCGTCGGCAACTTCGGGGGCAGCGAGCGCTTCGACTACACCGCCCACGGCGACCCGATCAACACCGCGGCGCGTCTGGAGAGCGTCAACAAGCACCTCGGCACCCTGATCTGTATATCCGGGACCACCGCGGAGCAGTGCCCGGATCATTTTTTCCGGCCGGTGGGTGGGCTGGTGCTGAAGGGCAAGACCGAGGCCATCGATACTTTTGTGCCGATTACAGAGGAGGAGTCGAGGTCGCCCCTGGTGCTGGCCTACAACGAGGCCTTCGAGCACCTGCAGCGGGAGGAGGCGGACGTGGGAGAATTGTTCACCGCACTGAAGGCCCAGTACCCGGATGACCCACTGGTAAATCTTCACCACGAGCGGATAATGTCCGGTACCGTTTCAGCCACCATCGTACTTGCGGAGAAGTAATATCCAGACCTTTCTGGCAGAGTCGATGCATTCCATCAGGACGATGACGACCGACAAGTTCTTCTCGATCCTGCTGGCGGGTGCCATCGCGGGCATTGTGACGCTGATCTCCAGCGTGAGCTTCGCCGCGCTGATGTTCAGCGGCAAGCTGTCACCGTTTATCGCCTCCGGCATTACCGCGCTGGTGTCGACGGCGGTCGTGGCGGGTTCCCTGTTCAGCCTGTTCAGCACCTGCCGGCCGGTGGTGGCCATGCCTGACGACGACACCGCCCCGGTACTGGCATTGATGGTGACCATGGTGGTGGCCAGTTTCCCTGAAGACACACCGGGGGCGGAACTGTTCCTGGCAGCTATTGGCGCCCTGACTTTCACCGCGCTTAGCACCGGGATAGCGCTGGCGGCACTGGGATACTTCAGGCTGGGTTCGCTGGTGCGCTACCTGCCCTACTCGGTGATGGGGGGCTACTTTGCCGGGGCCGGCCTGCTGCTGATACAAGGTGCCCTGCGGGTGGTGACCGACCTGCAGCTGGTGTCCGCGGCGGATTTCCTGTCCCTGCTGGACGTGGAATTACTGATGCACTGGCTGCCGGCCGTGGGGGCCGCCGGGTTGATTTCCCTGGCCATCAGCAAGTGGCACCAGGCCCTGGCGATGCCTGCCGTGATGTTTTTGCTGATCGCCTTATTCTATGCCCTGGCGGCTCTGGCCGGCTGGAACCCCCAGCGCCTGATGGATGAGGGCTGGCTGGTGGGCCCCTTCCCGGACAGCCGGCCCAGCCTGATCAACCCCGTGTTGCTGGAGCGGGCCGGGGCGATCGAATGGGGGCTGATTTTCGGGCACTTGAGCAGTATCAGTACCATCATCATGCTCAGCGCGGTGTCACTGATGCTGACCGCCAGCGGCCTGGCCGTGGTGCAGCGGGACAATATCAATATCAACAGGGAGCTGCGGGTCTCCGGCTTCGCCAACGCGGTGAGCGGGATGACCGGCGGTCTGGTAGCGCTGCCCTCCATGACCCTGACCGAGCTGTCCATGAAGGTGGGCGCGCCCCGCAGCCGACTGGTGGGGCTGGCGGTGGCGGGCTTCTGCGCACTGATGTTGTTTTTCGGGATGTCGCTGATCGCCTGGTTTCCCAAGGCGATCCTGGCGGGGTTGCTGATCTACCTGGGCCTGTCACTGCTGCAACGCTGGCTCATCGAGGCCCGCTCACAGTTGCCGCAACTGGAATACATTGTGGTGGTGACCATCGTGTTGGTGGTGGCGGCGATCGGCTTTCTGGAGGGCGTACTGGTGGGGCTGCTGCTGGCGATCGTGCTGTTCGTTGTCAATTACAGTCGCATCAACGTGGTGCGCTATGCCCTCACCGGGCGGGAGCGCCACAGTAATGTGGAGCGCGACCGGGCCGCAGAGGTATACCTGCGTGAAAACGGCGGGCAGGTTCTGATTCTTAAATTACAGGGGTATTTGTTTTTCGGCACCACGGCGGCGCTGGCCAGTCGTATCGAGGACCGCCTGGAAGACGAGTCCGAGCCGCCCCTGGCATTCGCCGCCCTGGACTTTGCCCAGGTCACCGACATGGATTCCTCCGCGGCGCTGAGTTTCATGAAGCTCGCCCAGGAGGCCGCCAAGTCCAATTTCTTCCTGGTGCTCACCGGCCTCAGTCCCGCCATGGAAGAGCGGCTGAAGGGCAGCTGGTTCGAGACCGAGACCACCAGTTACGTGCAGATCATGCCCGACCTCGATCGCGGGGTGGAATGGTGCGAGGAACGCATGCTGCGGGAGCAGGAGCTGGCGGAAGAAGACTACGAGAGCCTGATGGATCGTATCTCCCGCTACCTGCCCTCGCCGGCCGACTACCTGATACTGCAGGATTACCTGGAGCGGCGTACCGTGGAGCCGGGCGAGGAACTGGCCACCCAGGGGGAGCCCTCCGACGAGATGTTCCTGCTGCAGAGCTGTACCGCCTCTGTGTACCTGGTGACCGACTCCGGCAAGCGGCACCGCATACGCCGGGCCGGGTCCGGCACCGTGTTCGGGGAGGTGGGCTTTTACCTGGGAACGCCGCGTACCGCGACGGTTGTTATCGATGACGGCGGCGAACTTTACGTGCTGAGCCAGGACGCCAATGCGCGGCTGGAGTTGGAGCACCCCCATGTGGCGGCGGCTCTGCACAAATTTATGATCAGGGTGATTACCCGTCGCCTGCAGTTGACCACCACAACCCTGCAAGCAGTGCTAACCTGATAAGGATAAAAGTTATAACGAGGAGGTGAGACAGTGAAATGTCCCAAGTGTGAACAGGCCATGGAGGTCGTGGAGTTCGGTACCGAGATCAGCCTCGAGCGCTGCAGCGGCTGCCACGGGCTGTACTGCGAGCGGGAGATCCTGGCGCGCATGCGAGACGAGTGGCTGACCGAGACGGTGCTGGACACCGGCTGCGCTGCAGAAGGCGCCAGGCACAACGATATGCGCAACATTATCTGCCCGAGCTGCGGAGCTACCATGGAACACTTCCAGGACGAGGAACAGAGCCATATCACCCTGGACACCTGTCTATCTTGTGACAAGATTTTTTTGGATGCCGGGGAGCTGACCGATATGAAGGAAGTGACCCTGATGGATCACGTGCGGCGCTTGTTGTCTATGTTGGGTCGCTAGGAGGTATCAACCGAATCCCTTCGCGCGCAGGTCTCCCGAGTAGCGCGTGATATTGGCCTGGGCGTTGGCCTCCAGCCGCTCCCGGAAAAAATCCGTCTGGAACAGGCTATCCCAGGTTTGTAATTCAGTGAGGAAGCGCAGCTTGCCCCTGTAGTACTGCTCGTCGCTGACTTCGGGGGCTTCTTTTCTCAGGGCGTTGGAGTCCGCCAGGTAACCCTCCCACGGTAGGCCGAAACCGGACAGGTCGATGTCTACCAAATAGGCGATGCCCAGGTCCGCGGCGGCGCCGGTGTGTTTGGTGGCGATGATGAATTCGCTCACCCGGTCGGTGATGTTAGCGGGCAGGTGGGAGGCGGCGAAATAGCGTAAGGCGTCGGCGCTGCGTTCCTCGTTATCCTTCGCCCCGTAGACATAGATGATGTCGTGGAACCAGATGGCCAGTTCGGTGGCGTCGAACTCCTCGATTTTTTCACGCGCCGCGTCGAGTTCACCCAGGCAGTGATCCAGGTGGTCGAGATTGTGGTAGAAGCGGTGGGGTTCCGTGTAACGCTTTTCGACGGTCTGCCACACGGGTGAGGGATCGGCCCCGCCAGTGCAGCGGGCCCACGTGGCGCAGAAGCGATCGGCGAGTTGTCCTGTATCCAAGGATTGCTCCTCTTTTTCTCGACGTGCAAGAGTGAGCTTAGCATAAGGCCTGCGATTAGCAGCAACATTTGCCGAAAGGTGGGAAGTGGTTCCGGTTTGAGGGCGAACTCTTCCCAGGTCAAAGTCCAATCAAGGTTGGGTGCGCCGGGCCTGCCCCGCTTTATCGGGTACCGCCCACCATCTCCGAATACCATCATTTCCGCGCCCGTGACCACATTTGATGAATTATATTCTTTGAGTGTTTTCGCAACGCGACCTAAAATACTGTATATACAAACAGTATTCAGGTGAAGGCCATGGCCCTACCCATACCTATTGATGCTGCCCCCGACGACCACCAACTGGGCCGCGAAATCATACTCCTGTCCGCGCAGATGAACGTGGCTAATTATCACCTGCTGAAGAAGATCGCCCGCTTCGACGTGAGCGGCGGATGGCGCTGTGGTGGCGCGATGCGCTCCTGTGCCCATTGGCTGGCGG
>JAACFI010000303.1 GCA_009937575.1 Haliea sp. | reverse complement strand
CGCAGAGACTGCGGGCAGCGCAGGCAGCGCACCTGTTCTTTCCCCGATGGGCGAAGCGGGACAGGCTGGATGTATTCTGGGGGCCGCGACACCAGCTGCCTCTGTGGTTGCCGGCGGGGGTACGATCGATCGTTACGATTCACGACATGGTGTGGCGTACCTACGGGGAAACCATGCGATTTCCCGGGCGACAGATCGAGGCATTTTTTATGCCCAGGGCGCTGAAAAAAGCCGATAGTGTCGTTGCTGTATCGGAATTTACCCGCGCCGAAATTGCTGGCTTTTACTCTGGGCACCTCGACAAGATAAGTGTTGTCCCCGGGGCCAGCCTGTTGTCAGCAGGTGTTAAGCAGGAACTGGACTCGACCGGGGCAGGGGGTTACTTCCTGTTTGTGGGCACCCAGGAACCGCGGAAAAACCTGCCGCGTTTACTCAGGGCTTATGCCCATTACGTAGAGAGAAATACGCGGGCGCGCTTGCTGAAAATTGTGGGCGGCAGTGGTTGGGGAGGGCAGAATCTGCCGCTGTTGTTGCGTGAACTCGGAATTGACGGTCAGGTGGAGATATTGACCGGTGCAGATGATGCGCAGCTTGCTGAGATGTACCGGGGAGCCCATGCGCTGGTCATGCCGTCTCTGTATGAGGGTTTTGGCCTGCCGGTGGTGGAGGCCCTGTCACTGGGCGTCCCGGTGATTACCTCCAGGGAATCCGCGATGTCTGAAGTCGCGGGTACAGCAGCGCTACTGGTGGATCCCATGTCGGAGACCGATATTACCAAGGCATTGCACCGGATCAGTGACGACTCACTGCTGTACCGGGAACTGAAGACCAACGCCCCGCTGGAATCGAGGCGCTATGACTGGGACAGGTCAGCCGCTAAAATGTACCGGATTATCACGGCGATAACGGGAGACCAGATGCGGATATCGGATACATTGCCGTGACTTCGCGTGCACGGTTCCGCTGTTAAATCTGATGATTTTCAATTCCTACCTGTTCCTGCTGGTATTCCTGCCCCTGGTGTTGATTGGCTTCACGCTGCTGGTCCGCCTGAATTCCAGCACTGCCGCCATCGGCTTCCTGTCACTGGCCTCCCTGGTGTTTTACAGTGCATGGAACCCCGTTTACCTTCCCCTGCTGCTTCTTTCCATCGGTCTCAATTACCTTCATGGACGCCTGATATTGCCGTGCAACGGTCGATGGCGCACCGCGCTGTTGTGCTCGGGAGTTACCTTCAACCTCGGGCTGCTGGCCTATTTCAAATACGCGAATTTCTTCCTGGCCACTGCCACTGATCTCGGCGGCGGAAATTTCCAGCCACTGGATGTAGTGCTGCCCCTGGCAATTTCGTTCTTCAGCTTCCAACAGATCGCTTTCCTGGTGGATACTTATCGAGGTCTCTGTGAGGAGCGTTCATTCGGGCGCTATCTTCTTTTTGTCGCTTTTTTCCCGCAGTTGATCGCCGGGCCTATCGTGCATCACAAGGAAATGATGCCCCAGTTCAAGCTGGCCGTGATGACGCAGGACCGGGAAATAAAAATGACCCACGGCATGATTTTCCTGGTGCTGGGACTGGCCAAGAAAGTGTTGATAGCCGATTCACTGGCGCCCTATGCCATCGATGTGTTCGACCAGCAGGAAAGCGTGTCTTTTGCCGACGCCTGGTTGGGTACCCTCGCCTATACCCTCCAGTTGTATTTCGATTTCTCCGGATACACGGATATGGCTATTGGCATCGCCCTGCTGTTCGGTATTCGTCTACCGGATAATTTCGACTCACCTTACCAGGCCAGGTCCATTGTGGATTTCTGGCGCAGGTGGCATATGACCCTGTCACGCTTTCTGCGGGATTACCTGTACATACCGTTGGGCGGCAACCGCCGGGGGCGTGGCAGGCGTTACGTGAACCTGACACTGACCATGTTGCTGGGAGGTCTGTGGCACGGAGCCGCCTGGACCTTTGTCATCTGGGGTGCCATGCACGGACTGCTGCTGGTGGTTAATCATGGATGGCACTATGTCCAGCGACGCACGGGTTTGACCTCACTCGCGGAATCCTTTACTTATCGAGCATTTTGCTGGGCTCTAACACTGCTCGCGGTAATGCACTGCTGGGTGATGTTCCGGGCCCCATCACTGGATCGCGCCATGAAGATCTATACCGCCATGTACTCTCCCGGTGACCGGGCAGGCGAACTGGCATTCCCGCAGCAAGTTCCATACGCTCTGCTGGTCCTGGCGACCCTCATAGCTCTTTACCTGCCCAATATAAAACGCATGCTCGGTGCATTCGAAGCCTATCCCAACTGGTCAGGGTTACGCAGTGGTGCGTCCGCGGCTGGTCGCGCGGCGGCTCTAGCGCTTGCCTGCCTTGCAGTATACGTCGTTACCATGCTCGATTCATTTTCCGAATTCCTGTACTTCCAGTTCTAGTGAACAGGTCTTTACGCACTTTTCTTGTTTCCCTGACAGTGATATTGCTGGTGTTGGCGGTTTTCTCCGCAGTCGTCGATCCCTATGCCGCATTTCGGACGCGCAGGATCGAGGGCGTGAACAAGTACAAGCCGATGGCTTTGCCGTTCATACGATTAGTAAAACCCTATCACGTCAACTGGCTGAACTATGACGTGCTGGTGACCGGTTCGTCCCGCGCCGGTCGGGGAATCGACTGTCGCTATTTTCAATCCCGGGGTGAACGTTGTTATAACGCCGGGGTGACGGGAGGTGGTGTGTACGAGGCCTACCGATTCCTGCAACAGAGGACGCAGCTGGACCGTGCCATCGTTTTTCTTGATTTTTTTGTGTTCCTGCGCGAAGGAAAAGCGACCGAAAGTTTTGAGGAGGAGCGCCTGCTCATCTCCTCCGGTGGCCAGCTGAACACTGCATACCCCCAGCAGGCGGCCAACGACATTTTCGGCCTGCTGTTTTCACTGCAGACACTGAAAGCGGCGAGAAACACCACAAGGTGGCAGGACAAATCTTTCACCAATCCGCAGGCCGACGGCATGATGTATTTCGACGACTGGGGCAGGTGGGGCTTTGACCCCGGTACACTGGATCACGCCAGGCCTAACCTTCGGGTAAATCGGCAGGTAAAACGTTACGGTCATATTCTGGAAACCATGGAGGCCTATTACCAGGAGCATGCCGAAGACATGGACAAGTCGCGAGAAAACCTGCAGCGTCATCTGGAGGTATATCGGCAATTGCTCGAATTTGTTTATCGCCAGGGTATGGATGCGTCCCTGGTATTGTCTCCTTCACACATTAGTTACTGGATGCTGCTGCACCAGTCGGGCTTCCACGACCTTTTCAAATATTGGATAAGGAACCTGGTGCGCATCAATGAAGAAGTTGCCGCCAGCTACTCGAGGACGGCGCTGCCATTGTTTGACTTTTCAGGTGCCAATACCGTGGCTGTTTCCGGGCCTCCCCGGCGCGATGATCCCCAGTCTTTCAGTAAACAGTTTACCGACGTCATGCACTTCAGCCGTGCGGTGGGCGACCGGATGCTGGATAGGATACTGGGAGGATGTCAAAATAAGACGATTGACGGCGCGTTTGGCAGCTGCCTCAGCTCTGGTAATATCGATCTCCAGTTTCAGCGACAGGATCTCCTGTTTCGAAGACACCAGGAGGGCACCAGGGCTTACTTGCAAGATATCTTGTCCGTCGCCAGGCATGAGCCACCCGCATAATGAAGTTTACTGGTAGTTTATGAAAATTCTCCTGCACATTGGCGTCCCCAAGACCGGTAGCACCGCCATCCAGGTCCACCTGGAGCTCAATCGCGGCTGGCTGTCCACACGTGGCGTAGCCCTGCCGCAGACCGGGCATTCGGAGGGCTATGGACATGTTCTGTTGTTCGAGGATCGAACCAACGCACACCTCGAACGCCTGCAGTCGGAGCTGGCGCGACTGGAGCAGGAGGGAGTACGCCTGGCGGTTTTGAGTTGGGAGGGCCTCAATACATATACCCCTGAGCAGCTGGAGAATGTGCGTCGACATCTCGGCGGACGCGAGGTGGAGATACTGGCGTATCTGCGAGAGCAGTCGGAGGTGGTGCAGTCCGGCTACCTGCAGGCGATCAAGCAGCGCATTCAGCGACGTACGCTGGATGATTTCAACAGCCAGGACAGGCTGATTTCTCCGCCGCATATCGACTATGCCTCCCTGCTGGAGCGTTACGCGGAGGTCTTCGGCTGTGGCAATATCACCGCCCGGGTCTATGAGCGCGAGCTATTGGTAAAGGGAAATATAGTCCTGGACTTCCTGTCGATTGTAGGAGCAGAACCTGACGATCAATTTATTCTCGCTCCCACGAAACAGAATGTCAGTCTCGATGTAGGTACCGCCGCTGTTTTGAACGTGATGGACAGCCTGTACAGTAACGGGGCGGAGCGAGAGGAACTCGTGGATCTAATGCTGTGTCATATAGACGCGGACGGGCCGGATGCGAAGTACTTCCTCGAGGAAAGCCAGGTTCGCAAGATACGGGCCCACTATGCGGCATCCAACGCACGGGTAATGCAGGAGTTTGTCGACCTTCCCCCGGGGCGGCAGTATCTGTTTTCCCCTGAAAAACAGACCTGGAGCGGGGCCGAAAACCCGGTTGAACTGGGCGAGCGGAAATTCAGCTTTCTCTCCGGGCTGAAAGACTATAAAAGCTGGCGCGGATCAGCGCTTGATTCTTCCTCCCTGCCGGCAATTGCCTCTCCTGTGTCGGGCTGGTGGTCGCCGGAGGCGGAGGGCCTGTGGAGTAGCGGTGATACCTCGCGGCTACGCTTTCGTATATGCCCGACCATGATACCTGTGCACCACGGGAGTCTCTCTTTGCATTTGCGTGGGCAGTACTTTGCCGATAACGAATCCAGCCTGGTTGATTTGCCCGGTCTCCCGGAGCAGCGGATCGATCTCTGTGATGCCGCACTTGAGATACCGTTGGAGAGCTTTGATCGCTACGGTCGGATCGATATCCGTATTGCACATGATAGACCGACCACGCCAAGTTCCCTTGGTATCAACAATGATGAAAGGGAGCTGGCCTATTTTCTACGCAGTGCGGCATATCAGCTCAATTCCTGAAGGAGACCAGAAGCGCCGGTTTCAGAAAATCCCGAATTTCCTCGACAGTGGGTCAGTACCGTCGGAAGAATACTGTTCGAATAGGGTTCGGTGGTCGTCGAAAAAATCATTCAATACCGCCCTCACTACCTCATGCGAACAGTAAGCCTGTAGCGCGGTTTTCGCGGAAGAAGACATTCTCTGGTAGCGCTCCGGGTCGCCTGTCACCAGCTCAAAGCTTTCCAGGTAAGCATTCAGCAGTGATTCCCAGTCTATCCTGTGGCGCAGGGTTCGATAGTACTGTCGCGGGTCGTGGGGCCAGTGGCTGGGTTCCAGGCTGGAGGAGACGATAAGTGTATTGTCTTCATCTATGTAATCCAGCAGGGCGGTATGTCGCGGTGCAATGGCCGGGATACCGCAGGACATGTATTCC